>DASSRO010000094.1:0-3802 GCA_035701745.1 Candidatus Sulfotelmatobacter sp.
CGCGAATCCCAATCCATAAAGAGCCCGCGCATATTGCTGATCGTCCTGTCCTTTCAGCAACGCCGCGGCGGCTTTCAGATCGGGAATCGCGGCGGCGGATTTATCCTGCTTCAAGTTCGCCCACCCGATGGTGTTGTGAGCGACTCCCGCCGAAAGTTTCCGGGATTTATCGGCGTCGGGATCGTCCGGCTTCGCCACCTCGATGGCTTTTTGCGCGTAAGTGATCGCCTTGGCGGCGCTTCCCGGCTTGGTATCTTCAGAATAAGAACCTGCGAGCAAGAGCAACGCCGTGAGTGATTTTGGATTCGCCGCCAGAATCTTTTCCCCGAACGCGACCAGTCTCGCTTGATCGTTCAACTGGCCCGGGCCCAGCGTGTACATGGCGTAGTTCGAAACCTGCTCCCCAAATTTTGAGTCTGGATAGGCTGCCGTGAACTTTTCTATCTCGGACATGCGGCTTTTGGGATCGGATTCGCTGGTGATTGCGTTGAATCCCGAGGTTTCGAGAAAATCGCAACTGGATTGCACGCCGGATTTCTCTTCGTTGAGTTTGCGAGCGAAGTCCTCATCACTCATGCCCTCGGGCTTGGCCTGCTTGGCGATAGCCTGGCAAACTTCGCCGCCTCGCGCCGCGTAATTCATCAGCTTGGCATTGTTCTTCGCCTGCTGCGCGATGCCCGCCTCCGACACAAGAATGTCCAGGTTATGAGGAGATCCAGCCAAAGCTTTGTCGCCGTAATCGAGCGCCTTCTGCAGGTCGCCGGTGGCCTGGTAGGCCTGCGACAGCTGCCAGTTTCCATACGCTACCGCCACGGGATTGGCGGAAAACTTCTGCACGAAATCTTCGTACATCGCAACTTTCTTTTGCGGATCCTGCTCGTTGGAGATGGCTTGCAGGGCATGATCTTCATCGGTGCCGGCTGCGATGGTGATGTGGTCAACCTGCGCAAGCACCGGATGGACCGCAACGGTGGCGACGAAGAAAGAAACAAACAGGAATGGCACAGTGAGCGAACGGATGCAGCGCTGCATAAACGCCTCCGGGACGGGTGGGAGATTGAGGCCTTAACTTTCCAGCAGGCGAATCCTAGCGCCGAACGCCCCGCGGTGCAAGCGCCGAGATCACTTGGCGAGGGAAAAACTCTCCCGCGAACGAACAGCAAGACGGCGTGCCTCGATGGCAATTCCGGGACGCCTTCCACTTGGGCTAAAGTAGAAAGATGCGTGCCATCCTGAGCCAGCGTCCGTTGCGATTCGTTTTCGCGGCCAACATGGTCTCCATGTTAGGCAGCGGGATGAATGCGGCTGCCGTGGCCTGGTTCATTCTGCAGGCGACGCACTCAGAGCAGGCTCTGGGAACGCTGGCCGTGCTGCAGACGATCCCCGCGATGCTCATGCTTCCTTTCACCGGCGTGATTATTGACCGGGAAGACCGGCGGCGGCTGGTCATGTGGCTGGACGCGGTTCGCGCCCTGATCATCGTGACCGTGGCCATTCTCGCCTTCCGCCATCGCGTGCAGATTTGGCAGCTTTATTTAATGAACACGCTGGTCGCCGCCGGCTTCTGGATGTTCTGGCCAACCATCACCGCGCTCATTCAGGAACTCACGCCAGAGGACAGGTTCGTGCACTCCAACACGTTCCTGATGGCGGGCGTGCAGGGCGGATGGCTCATCGCCGGATCGCTTGTCGGGTTCATGTACAACCACATCGGGCTGGGAGGCGTGCTGCTGATCGATGTTTCCACGTACGTGGTCTCGTTCCTGTGCTACTTCGCCGTCCGCAAGGGACGTCACGTAGTGCTGCGCCCGGAGGAACTGCGGACCGACATCCGCGCCGCAGAAAGCCAGCTTCAACTTTTCTGGCATGACATGCGCGAGGGGCTTCACTTCCTGCGCGATCACCGCGCGGCCATCATGCTCGGAATCAGTTGGGCGCTGTTTCTGGGAGCGATGACGACCGGCAGCGTCGTGACCCCGTCGCTCAGCGAGCGCGTGTTTCATGCCGGGCCTGTGGGATACGGCTGGCTGAGCGCGGGATGGGGCACCGGTGCATTTATCAGCGTGCTCTACACGCCGTGGGCAATCGCTTCCCTCGGCGGCCGGCGCGCGACGGCCTTCTCAATGGCGTTGCTTTCCGTGGTCATGATCTGCGCGCCGGTGTCGCGGTTTCTGGTTTTTGGAATCGCCGCCTACTTCGTGATGGGATCGGCGCGGGGCGTCGGCGGCGTGGCCATGAATACCAGCCTCATGGAGATGGTCCCCAAACATCTGATGGGACGCGTGCAGAACGCCTATAACTTTATGGGAACAATTTTGCAGATTGTGCTGGCTCTGAGCGTGGGCGCCGTGGCGCACCGCTTGAGCCTGGTGGGAGGGTTCGCCATTCTCGCCTGTGTGTATGGCCTGTCGTTCGTAGCATCGAGTTGGCCGGTTAGTTCGGCAGTAGCCGAAGAGATCGCCGCTAAATGAATAGTCAGGCGGGTGCCCCATTTCTCGCGTTCTTTGCGAGAAGTGGGTTTTTTTTGACCACCGATTTGACTGACAACGAGAGTACGCACTAGACGGGCAAGCCCGTCTCCGTGGTCAACCACCGCCTCCGACTGCTATTCTTTTCCATTCCTAAGGAGCCGACATGTCCGCTGATTTGCAGGGCCGTAATGGCGTGGTCTTCGGAGTCGCCAACAAGCGTTCGATCGCGTGGTCGATTGCGCAAGGGCTGCACGCCGCCGGGATGAAGCTGGCCATCACCTACCAGAACGAGCGCCTGGAGCAGGAAGCGAAGGACCTGATTTTGTCGCTGCCCGGAGCAGAGGCCTACATGTGCGACGTCTCCAAGGACGAGGAGATCGAGCGGCTGTTCGCCACCTTGAAAGAACGGTACGGCAAACTACACACGCTGGTGCACTCGGTGGCCTACGCCCCCGCCGACGAACTGAAAGGCGACTTCGTCAACACCACTCGCGAAGGCTTTCGGGTTGCGCTGGATGTGAGCGTGTACTCGCTGGTCGCGGTCGCGCGTACGGCTGCGCCGCTGATGGAAGACGGCGGCTCGATCATGACGATGACGTATTACGCGTCTGAGAAAGTTGTTCCCCGCTATAACGTGATGGCGGTAGCCAAGGCCGGGTTGGAATGCTCGGTGCGTTATCTCGCCTACGAATTAGGGAAGAAGAAGATTCGGGTGAACGCAATTTCTGCCGGCCCAATCAAAACGCTGGCCGCGCGCGGCATTGCAGGCTTCGGCGACATGTTGAAGGGACACGAGGAGCGAGCGCCGCTCGGCCGTCGCGTGGAAGTTGAAGAAGTCGGCAACACCGGAGTCTTTCTCGCCTCCGACGCCAGCAGCGGAATCACCGGCGAGATAATTTTCGTCGACTGCGGCTACAACATCATGGGATTCTAGCCGGCACGTAGCGACAGCCGCCTCGGCTGTCCGCTCGTGGTGTATGTGGGGACAGTCGCCCTCGGCTGGCCGTTCGTGGTGTATGTGGGGACAGCCGCCCTCGGCTGTCCGCCGGGCAGCGCCCGGCTTCCGGCCTCACCCAGCCGCCCCAAACTTTTCCACAAAACTTTATTTTTCAAATGTGACGCACACCCTTTACTGAAAATTTCACTTCGTGCAATCTGGCCAACGTAGGGCCCGGATGCAACGACGCGCAAGTCCTAGGAAACTCGCGACCCCCGCAACCTCCGAGGGAGGGACAGCCAGGGACATCCGAAAGCCAGGGTGCTGCAGACAGCAAACCCGAATTGCTCGGGATCTGGCACCCGCTGTGGGAGTGATCACTCCTGACGTTTTA
>DASSRO010000095.1:0-2941 GCA_035701745.1 Candidatus Sulfotelmatobacter sp.
GAATGCGTCGCGATAATAATTGGCGGGCATGGCGAACCAGGTGGGCAGTTGCTCGTCGCCGAAGGCACGGGAACCAAAGGACCAAGCGAGGCCAAAGAGAAGCGTTAGCAACCCCAACGCGACAGCGCCCAATAGGAAGACGCCGACCCCAACGGTACCGAAGAAGAGTCGTATCGGCATCGACGTTTGATATCCGGATAGCAGGCCGGGAACACCGCGGCCGAGGAAGAAACCCACTCCGGCCGCGACCACACCCACGCAACCCCATCCGAATAGACGACGCCAAGGCACGGATACGCCGGCGTGTCGCAGATTTTTGAAGTAGAGAACCAGCACGGCAATGAGCAGCCCGAGGCCGACCGCCGCTTGCCCTACCAAGACCAGCGTGCGCGAGAGCGTCTGCTCCTCCTGTTGCCGCACGAACTCTTCGGGAATCTTGATGTAGGTGCGGAAATCGGCGGGTTCGTCGCCAAGGACTTTCAATTCCATACGAGCGTAGGCGTGATCGGACGAATCTTTTGGATCGGAGCTACTGGGATCGAGCGGCGCATCCTGCTGCCAGGCGAGCGCTGTGTCGGTGCGATTGGGCCGCTTGTCGGATTCGGCCTGGACAACCTTCCAGCCTGACAGGTCGATCTGTTTTTTCTCACGCAGGAAAGTTTCCGCGATGCTGAGCGCTTCTTCTTTCGAAAGATTTGCGCTTTTGGCGGCTTCCGGTAGCGTGTGCCAGAAACCCTGCAGGAAACCATCCGGCTTCAAAGTGACCGCGTATTCTTCCGGTTGCGAATCGCGGAAATAGCGCACGCGCCAAAGAGCGCCAGGCACACGCTCGGCGTAGATTTTGTTGATCTCGGAAACGGGCATGCGCCGACGGAGGAATTCGTTGGTCACGGGCGAGGTGTTGTCGACGAAAATGGCGGCGGTTCGAAACGTGCGCGGATCCAGGCCATGCTCGCGCATAACCGCATCGGCCTTTTGTGTGACGGAGTTGCGATTGACGGATAGTTCCAGGTAATCGCCGATATGCTCGCGTTTGAGTCGCCACGCGGCAAGGCCACCCAGGACCACACAAAGGGCCAAGAAGCCGATCGTGCCGGTCGTCAGCGGCTCATAACGCCGTGTACTCAGGCCCTTAGGACCTGCCATGGACTGGCGCGCAAGGCTGATCTCGCCGGGCGGATCGGTCTGATTGAGAAGGTCGTCGACTTCCTCGAAGCGTCCGCGCGAAAGATAAAGAATCCCTGAAAACAATAACGGAGCAAGAGCGGCGAGTCCCACCACGATGCCCGAAATTTTGAAATAAAGGTTATCAGAACGGATGAGGAGCATGCCAACGAGCGAAGCGTCGACCGTGTAATGCCAAATCAAAGTGGCGATGATGCCCCAGCGCAGCATGACCAGTCCGGCAACAATGCCGATGGTGCCGACTTCGATGCCGCGGATGTAGCCGGGCTCTTGGGGATACGCACTGTGGAGAAAACTCCAAGAGAAAGCGGGAAGAATGATGGAGAGGAGGCGGGAGCCGGTCAGCTTGTGAAGGAAGGGAATTGCGAAGAGGCGGAAAAGGAACTCCTCACTGGTCGCGGCGAGCACGCCGATGGCGACGCCGGCGATCCAGGGAAAACGAGTGTTCACGACATCGGAGTAATTCAGATCTTGTGGCGCCCATACGCCGAAGTGGCTGCCAATCATGTAAAAGGCGACGATGAAGCCGAGATGAGCGGCGGCTAGGGAAAGTCCGACGACCGCCGCGGAGAAAAATTCCTTGGAACGAATACCGCGTAAGGTGAAGGCGCGGCTCAGGCGCAAGCGCAGCGGCTGAGCTTCGCGATACAGGGGCTCGCCTCCGGGGAGCACCAAGCTTACGGTAAGCGCGGTACCAACGGCGCCCAACAGCATCGAGAGCAAAGCCCGCACGACGAAACTGGGATAAGAGTAATGCGTGTCATACGAGGCGCGCACGGCATCCCAGTCGTTGAGTTGCATCAGGAAATACAGAGCGGCCACAACCACACCGATGATCAGAGCAGGGCCCCACGAGCTTTTGCCTCGGCGGGAAAGCGAAATACCGAGCCAAAGCGCGCCACCGAGCAAAAAGCCGTAAGGAATGATGGCAATCTGGTTGTAGAAGATATTCGTGGATCGCAGATGGGCGTAGTCGCGCATCCAGGCTTCGGGCACTTGCAGGTATTCCAGCGTGCCGCCGATGCGATCGCCTTGTAGGCCGACTTCCACGCGGTAAGGCGCATCTTTGGCCTTGAACCCTTTGCGCTCCCAGGTGAACGACCAATCCCGCCGATTCGGTCGGGTAATCGAGTTGGCTTCCTCGGGCAGAAACGTCCAATTGTTCAAATCCGTGCCGAGCTTGGATTGCAGGAACTGCTGTGCGGCGGAAAGCGCTTCATCGCGATCCAGGGATTTCGCGCCACGTGCTTCTTCGATCTTGTGCTCGTAGCCGACAACCTTGCCTGCGGGATTGACGCGTACGCGAAACTCCTCTTCCTGCTGAGGGCGGAAGAAACGCACCTCCCAATACCAGATATTCAGCTCGCTCGCCATGAGCTGATTGGCTTGCTTCAGGCCGAGTTCGCGTTCCAGGTAGGTTTTGGCGTTTTCGTCGACATCGAAGGTGATGGTGGACTGATAGCCGTTGAGATTTTCACCCAGGCCCTCGACGAAAGCTTTGGCGCGTTTTTGGGATTCCGCTCGAGAAACTTTGAAGTCGACGGAAGCCTCGGGGAAGGCTTGGAAGAAATGTCGCTGAGCGAAGACGCCGCCAACGATGCCCAACAGAATCCACAAGAGCAAAGTGCGTTTATCGGAACCGGTCAATCGAGCTTCAGCCAAGGGAGCCTCCCTGTGCCTACGACTCCAAACGCCCACTCTATCGATACCCATGGCAGCGACGCAAGTTTCGCGAAAAGCGGCATTTAGACGGGAA
>DASSRO010000096.1:0-2214 GCA_035701745.1 Candidatus Sulfotelmatobacter sp.
GACCGATTGCGTGCGCGTGATGGGTGACAATCCTTTCACCGCGGCTGACATGTCGACGGAAGAGCATCCCGGCTTCCCCACTGATTGCCAGGCGCAGTTTATGGCGTTGGCGACGCAGGCCGAGGGGACGTCGATTATTACGGAAAATATTTTTGAGAACCGCTTTATGCACGCGCAGGAACTGGTGCGCATGGGGGCGAATATCAAGATTGAGGGCAGGCGAGCGGTGGTCCGCGGGAAGACGCAACTGAGCGCGGCGGCGGTGCTGGCCAGCGATTTGCGCGCCTCGGCATCGCTGGTACTGGCGGCGCTCGTCGCCGATGGAGAGACGATTATCGACCGCGTTTATCACATTGACCGGGGCTACGAACACATCGAAGAAAAGCTGAAGGCCGTCGGAGCGCAGATCCGGCGCATTGGCGAGATGTTTCCAAAGAAGGCTGCCGCCGTCAGATAAATTCAACCACCGAGGGCACACTCCGCCCTGTGGCTCTCTGCTATCGGCTTTGTGAATCAGGCTCGCGTCAAACGATTGATCAGATCCGTATGCTGCGGATAGCGGGCGGTTAATTCGTTTCGATTTCCCATCTCGAAATCTTGAAAATCGAATCCGGGCGCGACGGTGCAGCCTACCAGCGCAAACGAACTCCAGTCGCCCACGTGGGAGGCGAACCAGTTCCCTGCCGGAACTGCGGCTTGCAAGACTTGTCCCGCTTCCAGATCGCCGCCCAGAATTGTCCGGGAGTAGTTTCCAGCCGGGTCGATTCCGTGCAGGCACAGCGGTGAGCCGGCATAGAAGTGCCAGAGTTCGTCGGACTGCAAGCGGTGGAATGCGGAAAAGTCCTGGCCCTCGAGCAAAAAGTAGATCGCCGTGGAAGCAGCTCGCGGTCCGGAAAACCCGGATGGCAATGCCTCGCGAGGGATCATGAGTTCGGAACGGTAGGTTTGTCGAAAATATCCGCCTTCCGGGTGGGGCGCGAGCTTTAGCTTTTCAATCCAGTCTTTGGCGGCGCGGATCGTCAAGGCAGGTCTTCCGAGTTCAAACTAAATGCTGGAGCGGCAGGAGCGGCCGTTGCGGTGAACTTGCCCTAAAAAAATCACCGAGGACGGCGAGGCGGTTGGCCCTGCGTCCTCGGTGCATTATCTTACGATTCACCTGTCGCGTCGACTACTTCACCATGATTTTGGTGCCGGTCGAATCGAGGGTGCCTTTTACGCGAACGCGCTTGCCTTCGAACTTGGCAACGTCGGTCTGGTGATCGATGTCATACGTCTTGCCCGAATCATCTTTCAGGACGTACTTGTCGCCGGACTTTTCAATCGTTCCCGAGAAGCTCTGGCTGTCGGAAGCGGCGGCTGCGCCGTTATCGGAAGCGCCAGCGGAAGGAGCGCTGGTCGAGGGCGTGCTGTTCGAAGCCGGCGGCTGAGTCTGATCGGGAGTCTGGGCGGTCGGCGCCTGCTGTGTGGCGGGCGGCGTGTCCGGAGTAGGTGCCGGCTGAGTCTGCGGCGTCTGCTGCGTAGGGGGCGTGTCAGGCGTCGACTGAGTTTGCGGTGCGGCTTGGTCCGTCGAAGACGGAGAAGTCTGAGCTAGCGCGCTGCCCCAGGAGATCATTCCGAAAGCTGCCAGGGTGGCGACGAGAGCGAGAGATTGAATGCGATTTTTCACAAATCCTCCAGGAGCCGAACTGGCTCTGGGTGAGTACTTAGCAAGCAATGTGCCGTCGCCGGGCTCTTTTCTGAGGATGGCGGGTGAACCTACTCAATTTGCAAGTTTTAATGGCCCTTCTCGGGAACGAGCGATTCACATTTCAGGGATGTTTTTTTCACGAATACAGGAGAGGCTGTAGGACGGTGCAGAGGGACGAAAACCAAATTGCGGGGGGCGGCGAGCATTTCTTGCTCATCCGGGCGAAAAGTATTCCGGCTTGAAAGTAATAAGATGTGCAATCGTCCGCCGATCGGGGAGTCTTAGTTTGTTTCGTTTCCGGTCAGGAGTTCGCCACTTCGTCGGTGGTCACTTGGAAATGCGTCAAGCGAGCTCTCCCGAACGAAGTTGTGATCGCGCAATCGGTAGCGTCGCGACCGGTGGCCATGAGCACGCGGCCGATGCGTGGGACGTTGTGCCGGGCATCGAAGGTCCACCAGCGATTTCCCAAATAGACTTCAAACCAGGCGCTGAAGTCCATTGGAGTGGGGGCAACAATCACGCCGATG
>DASSRO010000097.1:0-5535 GCA_035701745.1 Candidatus Sulfotelmatobacter sp.
TAGGCACAATGTTTCAGGCGGCAATCAGATGCAGGGCTGTCAGGTAGACGACGCTGCGCGCAATTTCATCGCCCAGCACGGGTACGCACATGCTTTCGTTCATCGCACCGGACATTCAATTGGCACCGAAGTGCATGGAAACGGTGCGAATATCGATAATTTGGAAACCAAAGATGCGCGCATGCTTTTGCCGAACACATGCTTTTCGATTGAACCCGGCATTTACCTGCCGGAGTTCGGCGTGCGCAGCGAAGTCAACGTGCTGGTGCGTCCCAAGTCCGCCGAAGTTACCGGCAAAATTCAACGCGAGATTGTGAATATCTGAATGGCAAACACGACAACCGACAAAACGAGAGTCGCACCCGCTCAACCAGCGAGCGTCATGGCTGTAGTCGCTCCCGCGGTAGGCTGGCTCATTCCCGGCGCTGGGCACATGATTCAGAAGCGCTGGATCCGCGGCCTGCTTCTGTTCATCTCGATCGCCGCGTTGTTCCTTCTGGGCCTCGCCATGCAGGGCCGCATCTACAAGGCGAATGGCGGCGATATTCTCGACATCCTCGGCTTCATCGGCGACGTGGGCGCGGGCGGCTTCTATATTCTGACGCTGGCCAACGACTGGGGACAGGGCGCCATCGCCTTCGCCACCGCCGACTACGGCACAAAATTTATGATTGTCGCCGGCCTGCTGAACTTCATCGCCGTCGCCGACGCCTATCACATTGCCATCGGGAAGAAACGATGAAACAGTTCTCAGTTCCCAGTTCTCAGTTCTCAGCCAGAACCTTTTCGCGGAGATTTGCGCAGTGAACATCATTCTCAACCATTTCAGCGCGGCGGCGGTGTTCGCCCTGTTCGCGTCGATCGTTTTCGGCATTACCCACCGCGATACCACGCGCGAAATGGTCCGCTACGGACTCTACTGCTTCGCCATGTTCCTGGGCGGCGTGTTTCTGGCAGGGTGGGCCATGTGGCTGTTGCGCAGATAGCTACTAGCTTCTAGCTACTAGCTTCTAGCTTGGCTCCTTCAACTTGCGTCTTTCGTTTGCCGCCGCCATCGTTCGCCGAGGTGCTCTCACTCTTTGCCGATAGCCAGAAGCTAGTAGCCAGAAGCTAGCAGCTTTCTCACTCCGCCCACACGAACGCATCAAAAATTCTCTTCTCTTCGAATTTCAGCCGGCGGTAGAGCGCAACCGCCCGCGTGTTCGCCTCGGTCACCGTTAGCGACAGGAGGGAAAAATTGCGCTTCCGCAGATTGCCCTCGGTGGCGGCCATCAGCGACTCGCCTATGCCGCGCGAGCGATACTCCGGCAGCACGCACACCTGCGTCACGTGGCCAACATCGTGGCGCACGCGCGAACACAGGATCAACCCAATCAAGTTTCTGGCCCGGCGATCGAGCGCCACGAACGACGACTCGGCATCGAACACGCCGCATCCCGGGAAGCGCACAATGTTATTCAGAAAACGCAGCGACCCGCTCAGGGTGTGGTACTGATCGTTGATCTGCGCATCCACATGGCCGCGGTATGCTGCGGTAATCACCGCGGCCGACGGCTGATAATCGGCGTCCATCCAGCGGCGAAGTTCAACTTCGGGATGGACGGCAGTTTTTTCCGGCGCGGTTTTTCCCAGCGCCAGGGTCATGAACAGCCGCGGATGCCGCTGGAATCCCGTCTCCAGAAATGGCCGCGAAACCGAATTCACTTCATGCGCCAGCAACTGCGCCTCTACGCGATGAATCCCCGGAGACTGCTGCAGAGTTTCGATCACATGCGTCAGCAACTTCAATTCAACCTCGCGCGCGTTGGGCAGCCTTGTCCCGTTGATGACGTACAAGTCGCCAATCACTCCCTTGCTTCCCTCATACACAAAAAACGAATAACCGAAGACGCGCCCGCGATCGACCGCGGCATATCCCGGCAGAATTTTTGCGTCGACATAACGCAGGATCATCTCCGCCGAGCCCGAATAGTCCCACGAGAGTTGCCGCGACCACAGCTGCGTTTCATCGTCCAGCAGGGGACGCAGGTCGACGGAAGAAAAATGCCTGAGGTCGAGGATCTCCAAAGCGCTCCGGCAGCGATGCCGCCGCCAAGCGCAGCAGTGGGATCGCGGCAAAATTCCGAGTGTAGTGGGTTCGCCGTGCGGAGGCAAACCGTGCGAATCCGTTGCGGCAACAGCCAGAGGGGCGGCCTCAGCCCGTGTTTCGCCGCACGCATCATCGTGATTGTTGTCACCGAACTTGCATAGCAGGCGCGTAATCGGCAACACGCTTCACGCCGGCAGAATGTCTAACTCCAATGGCTGCCAGTGTTTACCTCGATTTTCCCGGAAAAGTCCAGGTGCTTGTCCTCACCCTGCGGTGTGACCGGAGTCACACCGCCCCGTCCCCATTCCACGCATAATCACATCCTGCTTCATCGCATTCCCGGAGTGATCGTCACTCTTTGGTTGGGGGATATCGTGGCAAAAGGACGCGTTTCGATCGTCGTTGAGCGTTGCAAGGCTTGTGGCTTTTGCGTGGAGTTCTGTCCTACGCATGTGCTCGCGCTCTCTTCCGCCTTCAATTCCAAGGGCTACCATCCGCCGCATGTGGTCCATCCGGAAAAATGCAGCGGCTGCGATCTTTGCGGCATGTATTGCCCGGACTTCGCCATTGCCGGAACGAAAGTCCCGCCCACGGGTGGAGGTGAGAAATGAAAGCTGATCCTCATGGAGTTTTAACCGGCACGCACTTTCTCGACGGCGACCACGCCTGCTGCGAAGGCGCTCTGGCCGCAGGCGCGCGCTTCGCCGCCGGATATCCCATCACCCCGTCGACCGAAGTGGTCGAGCGCTTTGCCGCACGCGTTCCCACCGTTGGCGGAACTTTCATTCAAATGGAAGATGAACTCGCCGCCTCGATCGCGTTGCAAGGCGGAGTGTGGGGCGGAGCCAAGGCCTTCACCGTGACTTCCGGCCCGGGATTTTCTTTGATGATGGAACACATCGGCTACGCCGCAATGACCGAGACGCCTTGCGTTTTCGTCGACGTGCAGCGCGGCGGACCCTCCACCGGACTGCCCACGCTTCCCGCGCAGGCCGACATGATGCAGGCGCGCTGGGGATCGCATGGCGACTACGAGATAATCGCGCTCTGTCCTAACTCGCCGCAGGAATGTTTCGACCTGACCATCAAGGCGTTCAACTTCGCGGAAGAATTTCGCGTGCCCGTCATGTTCATGATGGACGAGGTCGTCGGACACATGACCGAAAAAGTCGTGATCCCTCCCGCCGACCAGATCGAAGTCACTCCCCGCAAGCACACCCGCGCGGCTATCGAAGATTACTTGCCCTACGGCACCAACGGCGACCTGGTTCCGGAAATGGCGCACGCGGGCGAGGGCTACAAGTTCCACGTCACCGGCCTGACCCACGACGAGCGCGGCTATCCCAACATGACGCCGCCGGTGCAGGACAAGCTGGTGCGCCGCTTGCAAAACAAAATTCGCAACGCCGCCGACCGCATCTGCCTGTTCGAGGAAGAGCGCCTCGATGACGCCGACGTGGTTGTAGTTTCCTACGGCATCACCTCGCGCGTGGCGCAGCGCGCCATCGATGAGGCGCGCAGCCGCGGGCTACGAGTCGGAAAACTCCGCCTTATCACCGCGTGGCCATTCCCCGAGAAGAAAATTGCTGACCTCGCCTCGCAGGTGAGATCCTTCGTCGTGCCGGAACTCAACCTCGGCCAGATGGTGCGCGAGGTCGCCCGCGCCGCCGATGGCATGGCAAAGACTTTTGCCGTCTCGCATGCCGGCGGCGGAGTCCACAATCCCGACGAAATCCTGAACGCCATCGTGGAGGCAAGCCGATGCTGAACATTCTCGACAACAACCGCGACGACTCATTCGACGACACCGTGAATCCCGTCGAACCGTTTCTGCGCAGCGACCGCATGCCCCACATCTGGTGCCCGGGCTGCGGCATCGGCACCACGGTCAACTCCTTTGCCCGCGCCCTGATCGAATCTCACATCGATCTCGAATCGCTCGCCCTGGTTTCAGGGATTGGCTGCACCGGGCGCGTGGCGGGCTATGTGAAGCTCGACTCGTTCCACACCACGCACGG
Organism: Candidatus Sulfotelmatobacter sp.; assembly: GCA_035701745.1. Classification (GTDB taxonomy): domain Bacteria; phylum Acidobacteriota; class Terriglobia; order Terriglobales; family Acidobacteriaceae; genus Sulfotelmatobacter. The sequence goes on from DASSRO010000097.1 coordinate 4,108, forward strand.
CCGCGCCATCCCCTTTGCCACCGGATTGAAGCTGGCCAATCCCAAACTCAACGTCGTGGTCTACTCCGGCGACGGCGACCTGTCGGCGATCGGCGGCAATCATCTCATCCATGCCGCGCGGCGCAACATCGACTTGAAAGTTATCTGCGTTAACAACCTGATTTACGCCATGACCGGAGGCCAGACTGCGCCCACCACGCCCGGCCACGCTACCACGTCGACCAATCCCTACGGAACGTTTGAGCCCGCATTCAACCTGCCGCACCTGGTCGAAGCCGCGGGCGCGGTCTACGTGGCGCGCTGGACCACTTTCCACGTGCGGCAACTGTCGCGCTCCATCAGTGAAGCGTTTCAGAAAAAAGGATTCTCGTTCATCGAAGTCATCTCGCCGTGCCCCACGCTCTACCAGCGCCGCAACAAAATGGGCGACGGACTCGACACCATGAAGTACTACAAGGAAAAGAGCAAGGTGAAGCACGGCGCGCCCACCAGCGAAGTCGGCCTCACGCTCAACGGCGAAATCGCGGTCGGCAAATTCGTGGACCGCGACCGCCCCGACTACCAAACCATGATGCGCGCGCAATATGTCGACACGCTGGGCGAGCGCTACATCGAAGAACCAGAAACGGAGTGCGTATGCGGCTAACTGAGATTCGTGTTGCAGGGTTCGGCGGCCAGGGAGTCATCCTCTCGGCGATCGTGCTGGGCAAAGCGGCGTCGATTTACGAAAACGGCTTCGCCACCATGACCCAGAACTTTGGCCCGGAAGCGCGCGGCGGCGCTTGCAGCGCGCAGTTGATTCTTTCCGACTCGCCTGTGCTCTATCCCTACGTCACGCGGCCCGACATCATGGTGGTCATGTCGCAGGAGGCCCACAACCGCTTCGCGCCCGAACTCAAGCCCCAAGGCCTGCTGCTCATCGAAGAAGATCTGGTGCGCGTCTCCGATCTGAAAGGCCATCCCAAGGTCTACAGCATTCCAGCCACGCGCATCGCCGAAGAACTTGGCAAGCGCATGGTGCTGAATTCGGTGATGGTGGGATTCTTCACCGCCGTTACCAAGTTGCTCAGTCCGGACGCGGTGCGCAAAGCCGTCGCCGATTCCGTGCCCGCAAGTTTCCGCGATCTGAATCTGAAGGCTTTCGAACGAGGATTCATCTACGGCAACGCCGAACTCGCCGACTCTCCGGGCCGCGCCGGATTGCAAGAGCTGACGTACTCCAATGAATAAGAGTTTGAATAAGAGTTTCTAGCTCAAATTTGTAGCTCAAATAAATTTGTCATCCCGACCGGAGCGAAGCGCAGTGGAGGGACCCTGTGTTTTCAGCCCCCCTTTGATTCTCGGCCAGTCCGTCGCAGCTAGAAGCTAGAAGCTCCATCCTGCTACACTCATCCGTTTGCCGTAGAGACATTGCTCGCAACGTCTTGC
>DASSRO010000098.1:0-2183 GCA_035701745.1 Candidatus Sulfotelmatobacter sp.
CAAAATTCCCCCCGGCTCGTCGCCGCCGCTAAGGCCGACAATACTAATGTGGTGCGCCCCGAGGAGGCGGGGCCGCAGATTTCGGTCACGCATCCCCGTGGCAGCCCGCCGGTCAGGCCATCGATGGCCAGGACGCCGCTCGAAACCATTTCCGGAGCCGGACGCAGCGTGAGCCGCGAAGCCGAAGTTAAGCTCGCCGGAGGAATCTTGGATTGCTGATTTTGAATCGCCGATTGCAGGCGAGCGATCGGGGATTCCTGGGCCTCGGCATGTTCTCGGCGATTCTCGCCGGAAAGCGAGCGCTCAACCGGAACTCCTTCACCATCAAAGACAAAAGGGCGGCCCAGGGCCGCCGAAGTGGAAACCACTGCGGAAGACATAAGATTCCTCGGAAGATTTCAGGGAACGCCGGGGCTGGTATTCAGACTGGAGCCGCGGAGGCAGTTTCGCTTTTTATTCGCCTTTAAGAATTCTGCCTCTAAGCCCGGGTTTTGTCAAGAACCATTCTCCAGTTTCTGATCTTCGGCTTTCGGGGCCCCTTCCCAAGGCCACCCTGCTTACCACCCATCTCCCCATCCGTCTAAGCGCAACAGCATCGCAACATAGTTGTGCTCGATCTCCCAATTCACATTCCGACCGCCTGCTCGCTAGCAGCGAAGGAGCGTCCCATGCGAAAAGTTTGTCTTCCAGTTCTGTTTGCCGCTGTTATGTTGATCTCCACTCTCAGTCCCGCTCAGACCGCCACGGGCGAAACCCTGATGCTCGATCTGCCGCGTGCGAGCCAGCATGCGATGGTTCTGCAACGCATCGGCATCACCGACATCCGGCTCAGCTATCACCGCCCGCTGGCCAATGGCCGCCAGATCTGGGGCAAAGTCGTTCCCTACGGCCAAGTATGGCGCGCCGGCGCTAACGAAAATACCACCATCACCTTCAGCGATCCCGTCACCATTGAAGGCCAGCCGCTCGACAAAGGCACGTACGGCCTGCACATGATCCCCGGCGAGAACCAGTGGACCGTGATCTTCTCCAAAGATTCCAAGGATTGGGGAAGCTTCAGTTACAAACAGGAGGACGACGCCCTGCGCGTCAATGTGAAACCGCAAACCGCCGAAGCCTACAACGCTCTCACCTACGATTTCGACGACGTGAAGCCCAATTCCACCGTGGTCACCATGCGTTGGGACAAAGTTGCAGTCCCGTTTAAAGTCGAGGTCAATGTGAACGATCTGGTTACCGCCAGCATTCACCACCAGTTGCACGGCCTCAATCAGTATTACTGGGAAGTGTGGGACGACGCCGCCGGATATCTGCTGGCCAACAAGATCAACCTCGACGAAGCGCTGAAAGATGAAGACCAGTCGATCCAGACCGAAGAGCGTTACGACAATCTGATGAACAAGTCGAGAATTCTGGAAGCGATGGGCCGCAAGCAGGACGCTGAAGCCTTCCGCACCAAGGCTCTCGACAAAGCCAGCGCTCTGCAACTTTATTTCTATGGCCGCCAGTTGCAGGGCGACAAAAAGCAGGACGAGGCTCTCGCCATCTTCCGCTCCGCTGCCAAAAAGTATCCCAGCGCATGGACTTCGCACATGGCTATGGCCCGCGTCTACAGCGCGCAAGGAGACTTCGATAACGCCTTGAAAGAAGTGAAGCTCTCGCTGGCCGACGCGCCCGACTCTAACAAGCCAAACCTGGAGAACTACGCAAAGCGTTTACAGAATAAAGAAGACATTAACCGCTAGGAACTCATTCATGTAGGGACGGCCGCCTCGGCCGTCCAGCGAAGGCGAAGCCGAGCGCACCATCCACGAAACCTGGAGGGCCAGTCTAACTGGCCCTTTTTTCATCCCGTGTTATGCAGCCCCGCAGCGATCCCGTTGATAGTCGCCCCCAGCGGATATTCCAGTTCCGAACTCTGCTGCCCCTGCTGCTTCCGCCGCAACAGTTCCACCTGGATCAAACTCATGGGATCGACATACGGATTCCGCAGCCGGATCGACCGCGACAGCACCCGATTTCGCCCCAGCAATTCTTTTTGTCCAGTCACACGCAGGATCATCCGTCGCGACCGCAGAAATTCTTCTTCCAGCATGGAGAAGACGCGTTCTCGAAGCGCCGCGTTCTTAACCAGTCCGGAATAATCGCGCGCAATGCCAAGATCCGCTTTCGCCATGCCCAAC
>DASSRO010000099.1:0-33034 GCA_035701745.1 Candidatus Sulfotelmatobacter sp.
AAGCCAGTACAGATAAAAAGCCGCTGAATAATGGTGCCACATTGCAGGGAAGACTACGGCGAAGGTGACGAGTTGCGTGACGATGTAGCCGAAGAAAAATTTAAATTTGCGATGCAGGCCACGGCGGAACATGATGGCAGCGATAGCCGTCTGGAGGACGGGATGGGCCACCCAGAGCGCATAGTAGAGAAGTTTAATTTTCTCGCTCATCTCTTCTCGCTCGTACGCAACGCTACCTATACGGCAGGAACCGGAACAGAGCCCCGTAGGAATACACTCCGCCTCACCCCTTCGGTTTGCTAAGTAACGTTAGCGTGTTCCAACCTAGCGTTCAATGCACTGAAGTAATTGCTAGTAACGTTACCGTTGTCGATACCAAGAACGCAAGGTTACCTTCGTGCTAAAGTTCGGAGCGCAAAGCAGACATTTGGTTGAGGCCGCCACAAGAGTGAAAGCCGCGGCAAGGAGCGCTCTACCGACAAAGCTTGACCGGGGGGAGTCTAGAGTGCAGCCCGTTCTTGAATAAGGGTTCAGCGCCACTAAGAAGGCGCCTGCACACTCAAAGAAAAATCCTTACTCCCATGAACAGAGAGGGCGTGCAGTTTCGCACGCCCTTCCCGCCTCTGTTTCTTCACTTACACTTACAACAACTTCATTACATCAAGTTGCTGCTTCCCTCAGAGACGTGCCGTCTCCAAGCTTTTTAGCGATGGCCGCCGCCATGCCCTCCGCCGCCTGAATGGCCGCCACCACCCGAATGTCCACCGCCGGAGGAGTGCCCACCGCCTCCGCCAGAGGAGCGTCCTCCGCCGGAGTAATGCCCTCCGCCGCTCGGCGCTGAGTAATGTCCTCCACCGCTTGGCGCCGAATAGTGTCCGCCCCCACTCGGAGCGCGGGCCCCACCATAGCTCGGGACGCCGCGCGGCCCGCTGTAACCGCCGTAGGACGGACTCGACGGCCTGGAATATCCGCCATAGCCGCCATAGGCCGGGCTCGATGGCCGTGAATATCCGCCGTAGCCCCCTGTAGGCGAGTGTGCAATGGGCTGGCGCATATCCAACTGCGGACGCGAGTAACCCGAACCAGCACGCGAGTAACTCGATCCCGACCCACGTCCGTAGCTGCTGCCGCCGCCATAGGAACCACCGTACGAGCTATTGCCTCGCGGCGATCCCATCGAAGGCGTGCTCGGCGTAGTCCGGTTCCAGTAGCTTCCACTGCTGCCGCGCGCCGCAGGGGAACTCGATCCACCGTAGGCTCCGCCCCTCGAAGCCTGGCTGCTCGAAGGTGGCGTGAACGGTCGGTATCCGCCTCCGTTGCCTGCAGGTGACTGCGTCATGCCCCTTTGCGACGGCGTATTCCCGTACCCATAGCCCGAACTGCTTCTAGACCCCATGTTCGGGGAGCCCATGCTATTGTTCGTGCGCCCTGAATATCCGGGACTCGACGTACGTGCACCGCTCGGTGGCGTGAACGGACGATACCCACCGGCGTTTCCATTCTGACCAAACGACCGTTGCGACGGCTGAACTCCTGCATTGCCACGCGACGCGGTGTTACCCATTTCCCGTGTCGCCGCTGCGCCCATTCCCGCGCTCGGCTTCTGCATCGTTCCACGGACCCCGCCCTGTCCCATGCCGCCCGAGCCCATACCCATGCGGCCTCCCGAAGGAATCGCGCCCACGTGGCTCCGCGCCATCGTTTGCCGCAGGCTCGCGGTCTGCTGCTGGAACGACGCTGGACGCGCTGCATTGTTGTGCGTCGCGCTATAGAAATGCTGCGCCCCGCCGTTGCGGATCGTCGATGGTGCGGCTGCTCGCCCGCTCGCCGACAGACTGGCGCGCGATGGAACCACCGGCAGGTTGCCCGCCATCATGTGCGCTCCATTGATCTGTTCGCGCGTCGCCGCCATTGCAGACACTCGGCCTGCGCCGAAGTGGCCCGCATTCACCGCTGACATCGCCCGGCCTATGCGCTCGTCGTGCAGGTTCGCCATGTTCGAGTAGCGCATTCCGCTATGCAGCGGCGCGAACCCTCCGTAGCGACCATAGCCGCCCCATCCGCGGCCATATCCGCCCGCCCAGCCAAACCTTCCGCCGTATCCACCCCACCACGGGTGGAACCAATCGCATGGCCCAACCGGAAGCCAGCCGAAGCCGCCCCATCCGCCGAAGCCAACTCCGAAACCAAATCCACCGCCCCAGCCAAAGAACGACACATACGCCGGAGCCCAGAACGGGTTGTATCCGGCATATACTGGCCCTGGCCACCACGCCCACGATGCCCCGTACGGGAACCAGCGACCATAGTGATACGGCGCCCATCCCCACGGCTCATAGCCAACCCAAGTCCAACCGTAGGTTGGCTCCCAAACCCAGTTCCCGTTGCGATACGGAACCCATCCATCCGGTTCGTTCGGAACCCAAACGTCTCCGTAGTCGGGAACGTTCTGCCAGCGTCCGTAAGCGTCCAAGTCCTGCGCGCCCGTGTAACGCCGGTTCGTGTGATTCCAGGTATTCGCATTCTGAATCATGTGATCGCGGTCGCTGTTCCAGCGATCCCAATCGTCGCGATCGGGCGCAGCTGAAATCTTGTATTGCGCCGACTCGCCGTCGCCGCGCACCGTCGCCATGTCTCCTTCGTGGATTTCGGTGCTGCCCTCCGGCGTGGCAATCTGCGCCTCGCCTTTGCGCACGATGATGATCGTGTCGCCATCGGGCCTCACTTCCACGCGAAATACTCCATCATGATGCGACGGATGAATCGTCACGCTTGGCGTATCGATCTCCGGCTCCGCCTCACTATCCTTCGAGACGCTGTAATCCAAAATTCCCTGCGCCAACTGAACTTGAATATTGCGTTTGGTGAGGTTCGCCACATTCACCTGCGAGTTGGGTCCAAGGCGAACGATGTTGGCGAAATCCAGCTCCACTTCGGTCCGCGCGTTGTCGCCGGTAGACAGCTTGTCGCCGGTCATAGCGGGCTGATTCAGTGTTGCCGCCGACCAATCCCCCGAATCTCCGCGCTGCGTCGAAACATCGCCATGAATCAAGCTGATGCGAGCCACTCCCTGATCTGTCTGCGCCGGAGCCTCGCCTTCGGGCCCGCCCGGCTGCGCCTCGGTCGGCTGCGCGTCATTCGGTTGCGCCTCGGGTTCACCATCGGACGGCTGAACTTCGTTTGGCCCTTGGCCAGCCTGCGGATATCCCATTTGCCCGTTATTCGGCTGCGAATAATTCGGTTGCGCGTCCGGCCCCGAAGTCTGACCGATCTCCATTGGCGCACTGGGTTGATCCGACGGTGCCGGACCATCCTGGGTGGTTTGCGCGAGCGCACTCATTGTCAGCGCTCCCGAGAACGCGAGTGCTAGTACTGCGACTTTTGATATAAATCGTTTCATAACCACCTCGGACCACCGCACCCCATACGAAAATGTAAAAAATTGCACGCAGAACAGGACGCAACTGCCATGCCAAAGAGGCTCGGATAAATCTTCTTTAAGTGCTTTGTTTTCTGCGGAAGAAGGCTGCGGTTTAACCGGCCGGAACCACTGAAACAGCCAGCTTGGCCGACCTCAACCGAGGGTGGTGGTTTTCGGCCAGTTTCAACATTTTTGGTTTCGCTAAAGATTCGCTGCGAAGCTAAGTGTTCGGATCGATCCTACAACTATTTTGATCCAGCCGCGCGCGCCAATTCTCGCCATGTGATCAGTTTGATATTCTGCTGCGCCAGAATCTGCTTGAACTGATCGCTGGTGAAGAAATCGAAGTCGCGTTGCCTCCACGCCGCGCCCCATGTCGCGCGCTCCCTGGTCGCCGCTCGCAATTCTTCATCAGCGTAGCCGGGATGAATCACGAACTCGGTCACGCCCGGCTGCAGATTCTTCAGCGCTGAGACGTAAAAATCCTCCCACTTCTCTGGCGCGACTTCAGGTTCAATCGTAACCGTGTGGTCGAGCACAACGTCACTCGGTCCAAGGCTGGTCGCAAGGTACGGGTGCTCCGCAAACCAGTCTCGCGTCACAAATAAGGGCAACTTGTACTCGTGCGCTACCCGCAGCGCAACCTCAAACAACTCTTTGCCGCTCATGATCAGCCGGTACTGATGCGAATCCAAATGCGTGGGTCGAACGCCCATCGCCAGCGCCCGCTCGATCTGAGCGCGCAACTCGATCTCCACCTCTTTTGCGTTGATGTGTTCGTTCTGTTCCCAGTCGTGATGAAAGTACCCGTTGCTGTCAACAAGGCTAGCCACTTTATCGGAAGGCGCCACCGGACCCCATCGGTAGTACACCCTCTCGCTCGTCAACGTCAGATGCAACCCAAAGTCCGCATCCGGGTGCGATTTCGCATAGTCCGCCATCTCCGGAAACCACGGGCAAGCCACCATTAAGCTCGCGGAATTGATAGTTCCGCCCTCGATCGCGTTGATCGCCGCCGCATTGACCGCATGCGTCTCCCCAAGATCGTCGGCGTGAACCACGATGAGCCTTGTCCCGGCAGGATAGCCCAACCGTTCCGCCAGAGTTTGCGCTAAGACCGTGACCGTCAACACCATTGCGAACACGATCAATCGAAACAGGAATCTTAGAATCATGGCTAACCAGTAAATCACACTGCGAACCCTGAAATACAAAAGCCCCGACATTTAGCCGGGGCTCGTCGGCCATAGAGGCCGAATGCGGTTTGCCAAACAACTTCAGACTAACGCTCGAAGAGAAACGCCGCAACCATTACGCGAACACTACGATTCTTTCTCCGCCTCGTCCGCAATGCCAATCTTCGACAGCCGGTATCGCAGCGCATTGCGCGACAGCCCGAGCAATCGTGCCGCCTGGCTCTTATTTCCATTCGCGCGCCGCAACGCCTCCTGCACCATCTCATCTTCCCACTGCTCCAGCGTCATGCCGTCGGGTAGAAATCCCCCTGGAGCGCTGGTGCTTTTCGTCGGCCGCACATCAAGGTGAATATCCGATACCTCCAGCACGCTTCCCTTCGCCAGCGCACAGGCGCGCTCCACAATGTTTTGCAGCTCGCGCACATTTCCCGGCCAGTGATAGTTCACCAGAATCTGCATCGCCTCCGGTTTAATGCCTTCTACCGGCTTGCCCGACTCCCCGGTGAATCGCGAGACAAATAAATTCACCAGGTCGGGAATGTCTTCCCTGCGCTCTCGCAACGGCGCGATATCGATCGGCACAACATTCAACCGGTAATAAAGATCTTCGCGGAAAGTGCCCTGCTCCAGCGCCTCGCGCAGATCCTTGTTGGTCGCGGCAATCAGCCGCACATCGACCTTCACCGTTTTTGTCCCGCCCAGCCGCTCGAACTCGCGCTCCTGCAGCACCCGCAACAATTTCACCTGCGTCGCCGGCGGCACATCGCCAATCTCGTCCAGAAACAATGTTCCTCTATCTGCAAGTTCAAACTTCCCGGGCTTGCTTGCAACCGCTCCGGTGAATGCGCCTTTCTCGAAACCAAACAATTCGCTCTCCAGCAGATTTTCCGGGATCGCCGTGCTATTGATCTTCAGAAACGGCCCCGAGGCACGCCGCGATTTTTCGTGAACAGCGCGCGCAATCAAATCCTTCCCCACTCCGCTTTCGCCGCCCAGCAGCACGGTCGAGTTCGTTGGAGCCACGCGCTCCACCGTCGCCAGCACCTCCTGCATCTTCGGGCTGCGCGCCACAATATTGGGATGCGAATAGCGTTTCCCGAGCGCCTCTCGCAGCGACCGATTCTCTTCCCGCAAATTGCGGACATCCAACTCTTTGTGAATGACCAGCCGCATCTCGGTCAGCGAAAAAGGCTTTAACACGTAGTCGCTGGCTCCGGCTTTCATTGCGTCCACCGCCGTCTCTACGCTTCCGAAGGCAGTCATTACCACGACTGGCAGCGCCGCGTTCTGCCGCTTCACGCTTTGCAAAAATTCCAACCCGTTCATGCCAGGAAGTTTCAGGTCGGTCAGAATGAGGTCGACAGAATTCTCCCGCAACAACCTCAGCCCGGTTTCCGCGTCCCCAGCGGAGAGCGTCGTGAATCCGTCGTCGCCCAGATTCAATTCCAGCAACCTGCGCATTTTTGCCTCATCTTCGACGATCAGAATTGCCGGCATGTTCGCCCGTTCCTCGATTTCTCAACTCTCACGAGATCACCAGATGCGCCGCCTCAGCCTTCACGCTCTTGTCTGTAGCCGTCGGCAGGAATATTACAAAATGCGCGCCCGGCCCCGTCCCAGCCGTGTTCCGGTCGCCATCCCCGATCCCTGGAACTTCGATGCGAATCGTCCCATGATGTCCATCGATAATTTTTGAAACGATCGATAATCCGAGACCCACGCCGCTTTTCTTGGTGGTCACGAACGGATTAAAAATCTGCTCCCGCAACTCCGCCGGAATTCCCGGCCCCGTGTCCTCGATTCGCACTTCCACTCCATCCACTCTGCCTCGGTCGCGCGTGTCTGCCCACGATTTCCCTGCGCTCACCCGCAACACGCCTCCGCCCGCACCCATAGCATCGTAAGCATTCTGCACGAGATTCACGAACGCCTGCTCGCAAAGGCTCTCATCCATGGCGACCGCCGGCAGTCCGTCGGCATATGCTTTCTCCACGCGGACCTCCGCGCCCTTCCACACCTGTGTCACGTCATTCAAAGCGCGGTCCAGAACCGTGGTAATGTCCTGCGGCGTCAGGTCCGCGTGCAGCGGCCGCGCGAAGTCCAGAAACCGCGTCACCAGCGCGCTCAGCCGATTCGTTTCCGTCGAAATATACCCGGCCAGTTCGGTCGCCAGTGGATTCGAATCTCCCAATTTCTGCGTCAACATTTCCGCCGAGCCCTTGATCACGCCCAGCGGATTGCGAATTTCATGCGCCAGTCCCGCCGAAAGCTGTCCCAGCGCGGCCAGGCGCTCGGAACGCCGCGCCTCCGCCTGCGCCTGCTGCAACCGCAGGTTGGTCTCCGCCAGCGTCTCGGCCAGTTCCTGATAGCGCTGCGTTTGCCGCCGGCTCTCAACAATAAATCGGTTCACCACCATGGCCGCCAGGAAGAAAAACACAATGCGGATCGCCAGCCGTCCATAGTCTTCCCGCGTAATTTCAAACTCCTGCATCGCCGGATAAAGGAAGGAGCAATATGCCGCCGATGCCAGCGAAGTCCACATCAGCGTGGCCCATGGCCCGAAGTACTCCGCGGCTGTCACTGCCGGCAGATAGTAAATGGGATAGTAGTAGCTGTTGATCGGAATTTCGCCGGTGTGGGAGATCAGTAGCGTGGCGAGAGCGATCTTCAGCACCACCAGGTAAACCGGCCCGCGGCGCGGCATTCGCGCCACCAGCCAGGCCTCGTTCAGCTGCAGAATTCCAAATCCCAGCAGGATGAATTGCTTGTGATACTCCTGGATCGGCGGAAGCACCGCCAATAACGCCAGTAATACCAGCCATAGGGCATCCATCCAGTTAAATACTGGGCGGCTGTCGACCGTAATTTTGCGCGGGTTGTCGGCTCCGGCCACTTGTTACCTTGTAATGCGCCCAGCTACAAAAGACTACGCCGGGAGAGCTTGCAATTCTCCCGGCGTTGCTATCACTCGGTGGTCCGCGGACGCATCTCCTGCGAACCTATCACATCCCAGGCAACTCGTGCTGCATCAATGGCCTTTCTTCGGCTCCGATCGCGGCGGTGGCGCCGGCCGCGACTCGCGCTGCGGCGGAGGAGAAGCAGGCCGCTGCTGGTGCCATTGATTAAATTTCTGCTCTTGCTGCTGTTCCTGCTGCGGGCTGCGCTCCTGCACCGGCGGTGCCGGGTGCACCAGCGGATGTATCTGCTGTTGCGGAGCCTGGTTCTCATGTTGGACACTGCGATTTTCTTGCGGCTGCATATTCCGGTAAGGCGACTGCTGAGTCTGCCGGTTCTCCGGCTGCATACCGCGATTCTCGGGCTGCGCGTTTCCCTGCTGGTTGTAAACCCGCGGCTGCGTATTCGGCATCTGCCGCACTTGGTTATTGCCCTGATTATTCCCCCCGTTCGGCTGTGTGAACGGACGGAATCCATCCTGCGACGGCCGGCCGCTCTGATTCGCGTTTTGCGGTCCATTCACCGGACGCACAAGCGCACCGCCATTCAAATGCCCGCCGGCCCGCGCTTGCCGCTGTTCGATCGGACTCGGTGGCGGAGGCGGCGTCCTCACCGCAACCACAGGTCGGCTGATAACCGCAGCCGGGGGCCTGACCGACACTGGCCGGCCCGCTCCCATTACGCTGCCCCGAACCGGTTCCGCCGCAACGACGTGGCCCACCGGGGCCGACGCAATTTCACGCGAATCGACTCTGATAACGTTTTGCGCCACCGGACGCGCATTCACAAACGCCTCATGAGACACCACGGTCACGCCATTCGTCCGCTGGTTCACATACGTCACGTTGTTGATGGTCGTACTCCGGTTGACGATCACCGTGTTGTAAACGTTCGTGACCCGCGTTACGCTGACCGTCGTATTGGTGACATTGATATTATTCACGTATCCGCGGCTCACGCGGTATCCCGGCAAATAAACTTCTCCCGGAGCCAGCGGGAACCAGCCCACGCCAACGCCCGCGGAAAAGTGAAATCCCGGTCCGCCTCCCACGAAAGCCACCAACGCCGGCGCCCAAACTGGCCGCACCACAACCGGTCCCGGAACCCAGTACCAACCGGCGCCAACAAATGCCCAGCGGCCGTAGTGAAATGGCGCAAATCCCCAGGGCTCATCTTCCACCCAGGTCCAGCCCCACGGCTCGACAAAGACCCAATGGCCAAAACGATACGGAGCCCATCCCAAAGCCACGGCGCGCGGACGCCAGCACGGACCATAACCCGCCACATACGACCATTCCCCGTACTCATCGAGATCCTCATAACCGGTCATTTCGCGCGAAACATAATTCGCGGAGTCTGCGCGATCTTCGCGATCATCACGCTCAAACGCCCATTCATCCAAAGCATCTCGGCCGGGAAGCTGCGCAATGTCATAATTCAAGCGATCGCTTCCCGTGAACGTAGCCGACTGGCCGGCGATCACGGTATAGGTATCGCCCCCGCCCGTCGCTCTTCCCCGCCCGTGCCACACAGTGGCGATGCTCTGGCTTCCGTCCTCGCTCACGTCAATGCGATACTCGCCCGGCTGCAAAAGACTGAAGGCGATGTTCGGCGTGTCGATCTCATAGTTATCGTCGTCATCCACGTGCCGCACGCGAACGATCATCGACCCCTCAGCCAGCCGGATCTGCGTGGTGTGGTCGTCGAGCGTCAAAAAAGTGATTCCAGTCTTTGCGCCCAGCCGAATCGCGGTTGAGCCTATGTGAACCTCGGCTCGTGAATTTTCATCCGCCCACAGGTCGTCGCCGGTAACCATCGGGCGGTTGGGCACGCCAGTGACCCAGTCGTCTTCTCCGGCTGGCCGAAACGAAATCGAGCCATCCGAGAAATTCAGCCGGGCCACACGTCCCGGAGGGTCCTGTGCGGGAGATTGATCCTGCGCCTGTTCTTGCGCTGGATTCTGATCCGAATTCTGCACCTGATCCTGGTCCCGCGCGTCATCCTGCGCTCTTGCGCTGCTCGAGAGCTGCAGCAAAAACGCAAAACTCGCCAGCAGCACCACAACGGTCCACAGCTTGCGTGTCGTCATAATTTTCGCCCCAATGAACTGGAATCCGGCCTCATCGATCCTGTCGAGATGGATCATACCGACATCCCCTGTAAACACAATAGAGACAGTTAAGTTTCCCCCACCCGGAAGTGCTTGACCGTAGAGATGTTGCTCGCATGCATGTCATCAGGCAGAACTTCCGGTAGGCCTCAACTGTGGCACTGCCGAACTTCCCCACCGCATCTTTTCCCAAGATGGAGCGCGCCCCTTCTTTGTCGGCTGACTGAATCGTAAGATCGCGCCTGAGATCGTCGGGCGGAACTGCGGATGAAAGCTTCCTCAGTGTGTTCGCTTGGATCGAGATTTGAGTCTGCTTATTCCAGATTGCTAATCCTTAACTGACGTTTCGCGGATTCGCTGTTGACGATTCTTCTTCCGTGACGCCTTCCGACACTTGTTCCTAGTCCTTTCACACCGCCCATCGCAATCAAAGGCACATTCAGCTTCGTTCGCGAAAATGGCTCCGTTTGTTATGAACCGGAATTTGGCGCGGGAAAAGGGCTCGAATCGCGAATGGTTGCTGCCCTTTTGTACGACAACAATTTGATCTTGCGCACAACCATCGGGTTCAAGTTCGAATGCGCAGCGGCGGAACTGATTCGGCATCCGGTTTTGCGACCATTGCGGCGACCAGACCGCAGGCGGCTGCGGCTGACAGCCATAAGCCGGGAACAGCCCGGTTGCCGGTCGCGTGAATCAGGTAGGTGCTGAGAGCGGGGGTGAAGCCGCCGAAGATGGCGGTTGCGAGACTATAGGCGAGTGCGAACCCAGAGGTTCGTACACTCACGGGCATCATTTCTGTCAAAAAGACAACCATCGCACCGTTGTAGCTGCCGTAGAGGAACGAAAACCAGAGTTCGACGAGAAGTAAGCGCGTGAACGAGGGTTCGTGCACTAGCCACAGCATTACTGGATAGGCCGTCAGTAGCATGAGACACGTACAGGCGATAAGCAGCGGGCGGCGTCCAATCCGATCGGACAACGAACCCATCAACGGAAGCCAAAACAGATTGGAAGCACCGATGCACAGAGTCACCACCAGTGTTTGCACCGACGCGAGATGAAGTACCGATTGTCCGAAGGTCGGCGTGTAAGCAGTGATCATGTAAAACGAAACGGTGGTCATGGTCACCATCATCATCCCAGTAACCACGACTCCCCACCGGGAAGTGAGCGCGCGAAATATTTCTTTCGTGCTCGGCCTGCGTTTGCGTGCGGCGAACTCATCGGTTTCCTCAAGAGAGTGTCGCAGGATGAATAGGACTGGCACAATTGCGCATCCCAGCAAGAGCGGGATACGCCACCCCCAAAGAGTCATCTTCAGAGGTGACAACAGTGAATGGAGCGCTACTCCGATCAGCGCAGCGAACATCACGGCAACCTGCTGGCTCGCAGACTGCCAACTGACGTAAAAGCCTTTGTGTCCCGGAGTGGCGATCTCGGACAAGTAGACTGAAACGCCCCCCAGTTCCATGCCTGCGGAAAAGCCTTGCAACAGCCGCCCCAGCAGCACAAGCAGCGGCGCTAAAATTCCGATGCTCGCATATCCCGGTGTGCAGGCGATCGTGATAATGCCTACCGACATCAGCGACAAGGTGAGAATCAGGCCCGCTCGCCGTCCGTGGTGGTCGGTGTACGCTCCCAGAACGATCGCCCCCACGGGGCGCATCAGAAATCCCGCGCCGAATGTCATAAGAGACAACATCAACGTCAGGTAAGGAGTGCCGCTCGGGAAGAACGCGTTTCCGATGTCGGTAGCGTAGTAACCGAACACCATAAAGTCGTACATCTCCAGGAAATTGCCACTGGATACGCGTACGACCGCCCAGATCTTTGCTTTGCGACCGGGGACCTCGTTTGTAGCGAGCGGGCCAGTCGCGAGAGCAGGGTTCGATGTCACGGGATCCCTCTAATTTACACGCCTGAATTCCTCGTGCTCAAATTTCAAGCTGCACGGAACCTGATGTTAGCCCAAGTGAATCTGCTCGCTGTCGTTTTCTTCTACTCGACTCGCCGAACGTATTCATCGATGAAGTTTTCCAGTTGCTGATTGGCGCGCGCACTCACGACGACGGACTAGCACGTGCTCGCTCCAGATGAATGGAAATTCATAAATGTTGATTCGTCGCTCGATGAATGGAAATTAATGTGCTTTGAATTCTTGCTCATGAGTTAAGCTCTCTGCGCACAGAAGGGAGCCCCCCCATGATGTGGACTTCGAATCTGAGAAATATCTGTGTAAGTTTTCTATTTCTATCGTTGATCTACGCCGTCCCCACCAAGGTTAACGCCCAAGTTGCGGGTGGAAGCGTTTCAGGAACTATCACAGACAGCGGTGCGCGGGTACTGAGTGGAGCGCGAATACGGATTACCAACGTCGCGACCGGTATAGCTCGTGAGGTCACAACTAATGAGGAAGGAGTTTATTCCGCGCCCAACCTTCTGCCCGGGACATACGAAGCAGAATTTTCCGCTCCCGGCTTCAGGGCGGAAAAGCGCGGCGGGATTGAGTTGACGGTAGGAGCTGCGGTAGTCCTGGACTTGAGCTTGAACGTCGGTGGCACGCATGAGTCCATAGTGGTTCAGAGCGAAGTGCCTGCTGTGCAGCTCGCGACCTCAGATATCAGCGCCGTTGTGAACGCGACCACCGTGCGCGAACTCCCGCTCAACGGCCGCAGTTGGACGGACCTTGCGCAACTACAGCCTGGGGTCAGCGCGATTCACACTCAGCCCGATTTTTCTGCGGGCACGGATCGCGGCAACCGCGGCTTCGGGCAGCAATTGACCATTTCGGGTGCGCGCCCTCAGCAGAACAACTACCGCTTAGACGGCGTGAGCCTGAACGATTACGCCAATGGAGCTCCCGGCAGCGTTCTCGGCGGAAGCCTGGGTGTGGATGCCATTGAGGAGTTCTCGGTTATCACCAGCAACTACTCAGCAGAGTATGGCAAGACTTCAGGAGGAGTCGTCAACGCGATTACGCGATCGGGAACGAATCAGTTTCACGGAAGCGCTTATGAATTTCTCCGCAATAGCAAGCTGGACGCAAAGAACTATTTCGATGTCGGCAATATCCCTCCTTTCAAAAGGAATCAGTTTGGTGGGACCATCGGCGGACCAATTCAAAAGGACGGAACGTTCTTCTTTGCGGATTTCGAAGGTATCCGACAGTCCAAGGGCATCACAACCGTGGCGACTGTGCCTTCAGCGTTAGCGCGGACAGGTGTACTCTCCAGCGGCACAGTGACAGTCGATCCGGCGGCGGCAAAATATCTTACCTTTTATCCGTTACCCGACCCGGCAACTGTTTCCGGTGATCTGGGAACGTACACTTTCGCCGGCCAGCAGATTGTCAATGAGAACTTTCTTACGACCCGCGTAGACCACAACTTCTCTGCCAAGGACAATCTTTTCGGCACGTACATGTATGACAAGACGCCCTACTCGTCCCCCGACGGGTTAGACAATGTCGAATTTCAAACGCTGACCGCGAGACAATTTGTGGCGATCGAGGAAACTCATATCTTCAGGCCCAGCTTCGCGAACTCCATCCGAATCGGGGGCAATCACGAAGCGGTGAACAACAATCAAAGTGCCAGGGCGATCAACCCCGATGCCGCTCGCACGGACCTGGGCGTTGGCGGCACCGCGTTCGCGGGCCGGGCCGCCTCGCAGATTCTTATGGGCGGCGGTGTTTCCGACTTCAGTGGCGGAGTCGGAGGCAGCCCCACTTATTACTATCACTGGAATTCGCTGCAGGCTTATGACGATGCCTTTCTGACCAAAGGAACTCATTCTCTGAAATTCGGCGGAGGGTTCGAGCACATCATGCTCAACGTAATCGCCGACACAGACCCAAACGGAATTTGGCGCTTCACTGACTTAGCAGGCTTTCTTACAAACAATCCTACGAAGTTCCAGGGAGGAATCGCCAGCACCCTTTCGCCCCGCAATTTGCGGCAGAATATCTTCGGCCTCTATATTCAGGACGACTGGCGCTGGAAACCGAATATCACGCTCAATCTGGGACTGCGCTACGAGATGTCGACAGTCACGAAGGAGACCGCTGGCAAGACTGCGAATCTGCGCAACCTTTCTGATCCGCTGCCGGTTTGCGGGAGGATGGTCACGGGTCAGTGCTCCGGGGTTGGGGCCTTCTACTCGAACCCAACGCTCAAGAATTTTGAGCCGCGTTTTGGTTTTGCCTGGGATGTGTTCCACAACGGCAAGACTGCAGTGCGCGGAGGGATTGGGATGTTCGATGTGCTGCCCTTGCCTTACCAGTTCATTCTCATGACCACGCAGTCGGCTCCTTTCTTCTCCTACACTGCAATCAACAATCCCGGACAGGGAACATTCTTCTCCGGACTGACGAGCTTTCCCGCAAACACTTTGCGTTCAACTTATGTCGATTCCCACAACAAGCGCAACTACATCATGCAATGGAATCTCAACATCCAACAGCAATTGACGCCGACCTTGGCCGGGATGATTGCCTATGTGGGATCCAGGGGCGTGCATCAACCCTTCAAGGTAGACGAGGCGGATCTGGTGATTCCCACCAAGACTCCTTACGGATATCTTTGGCCGCAGGTCGACGGAAATGGCAACCTCATTTCGGGCCCCAACGCGGGCAACCAACCGAATCCCATTAATCCCAACTTCGGATCGGTTCGCGGCATCTTCTATGAGGGTCACTCCTACTTCAACGCCTTTGAGGCACAACTGGCCAAACGCATGAGTCACGGTCTCCAGGTGCAAGGGACCTACACCTGGGGTAAGAGCATGGACACCAGTTCGGCTTCCGTGGCTGGCGACACGTTCGGCAACTCCATTTCGAGCTTGCACTGGTTCGACATGAGACTGAGCCGTGGCCTGTCGGACTTCAACGTTGGACACACTCTGGTCGTGAATGGAAGCTGGGAACTGCCCACTCCCAAATCGCTCCCCGCGCCGGCTCAATGGTTCTTGGGCGGATGGGAGCCTGGGCTCATCTTCACTGCCAGTGACGGTGTACCCTTCTCGGCCACCTGGGGAACGGGTTCAGACCCGCAATACACCCTCAGCAGCGACGACTGGGCTTTCCCCAACCGGCTGAGCGGTGCGGGATGTGGCAAGCTCACCAATCCCGGGAATCCAAACAGCTACGTCAAAACACAATGTTTCGCAGTGCCCACTGCGCCAAGCCAGGCATTTTGGAATGCGAACTGCGACCCTGCTCCGCCAAGTTTGGGAGCTTCACTCGCGCCCGGCGATCTGAGATGCTTCAATCTTCGGGGCAACGCAGGCCGCAATATCCTGATCGGGCCTGGCGTTACTTCGCTGGACTTCTCCCTCTTCAAGAACAACTACATCAGGAGAATCTCTGAACGGTTCAACATTCAGTTCCGCGCCGAGATTTTTAATATTCTCAACCACCCGAACTTTGCTCCGCCCGCCAACCCCACCAATACCGATATTTTCGATGGGACGGGAACGCTGAACCCAACGGCGGGTTTGCTAACCACTACGACCACGACAGCGCGAGAAATTCAGTTCGCCGTGAAAGTGATCTTCTAGTTTGAGGAAACAGCCAGAAGAGATTCAGGTTTATTCGACGTGACGCCGAATTTTGGAGTGTTTCTATGAATAGGTCTCTGGGTTGGACTATGTTCGGAGCGCTATTGATCTCCGCATTGAGCTGGGGAGCGAATAGTTCCCCGTTAGAGGATTTCAAACTTTACGTCGGAAATAGTCGCGGTGACGACATCAGTGTCGTCGATATGGCCTCATTGAAGGTGACTGGGGACATCAAAGCTGGAGAGCGCGTGCATGGTGTGTGCCTGCAAGGGGATGGTAAGCGGTTGTTCGTTACCGTCGAGACCGACCACACCCTGCGGATCATCGACACCGCGACCCAGCAAACCTTAGGAACGGTCAAAGTGTCGGGGCGTCCCAACCAGTGTGCCGCAACGCCCGACGGGAAATACGTCGCAGTCCCGATCCGTGATGGCGACAGCGTAGACGTGATCGATGTCTCGCAGCAGAGAATTGTTAAAACGCTGCCGATCAAGGAACCTCACAACGCTCTGAATACAGGCAGTAACCGCTATATCTACGTTAGCTCTATGGGCGCTCACGAGGTCGATATGATCGACTTGGAGAAGATGGATTTTGCCGCCCACATTCCTGCCGGCGGCCGTCCGCGGCCTTACACGGTTTCGTCGGATGGAAGAACCATGTACGTGGCAGTCGCCGATCTTCATGGATTCGTCATCGTGGACATCCCATCGCAGAAAGTCATGGAACGAGTTGAGCTCCCTGCTGAGCACGCGACCCTTAAAAAACTCCAGTACGAGACTCAAGACACGCTTACACACGGGCTGGCGCTCAGTCCGGATGGAAGCGAGTTGTGGGTCTCGAGTCTGAAGGACGACGCCATGTACATTTACGACGTTAAGGCGAAGAAGGTCACGGGGCGGGTCAACACGGGCGAAGGGCCGAACTGGATTGTGTTCACACCCGACGGCAAATACGCGTGCATCAGCAATGCGGAAACGGACGATGTCTCCATCATCGACGCAAAAACCCGCCGCGAGGTGACCCGCGTGAAGGTCGGAAAGGTTCCCAAGCGATTGGCTGTCTCGATCGCTCCCACGGCCGCAACGCCGCTCCGCTGAACAGGATTTAATGAAATGTTAATGCCAGTTTCAGATTTGTCTGCAATCGTACGTACCGGAGGATAAATTGAAGCCCCTGAAAGCGATGATCGTTTCGACAGTGTTTCTTGCATTCACAATGAGCATCTCAGCCCAGGAAAAGGTTCCCTTAAAGCTTCTCCATTCCACCTCACTGCCCGAATTGCACGACGGAGATTTTGACCACCTCACTCCGGACGTCGCCGGCAACCGGCTCTTTGTCACCGCCGAGGAGAACTCAAGGGTTCTCATCTTCGATCTCAAGACAAATAAGCTCATCCACACGATTGATGATGTCAAAGCACCTCATTCGTTGCTCTATCGCGCAGACTTGAAGAAACTGTTCGTCGTTGATAGCGATCTGGGCGAGGTCAAGATCTACGAGACCGATTCTTACAAGCCCGCAGGAAGCATCAAGGTTCGGGAAGGGGCGGACGCGAGTGGCTACGATCCTTCCTCAAAGCTCTTCTATGTTGTGAACGGCGGCAAAGACGCCAAGTTACCGAACACGTACATCAGCGTCATCGATGTGGCCACCGGCAAGACCGAGGCGGATATCAAGATCGACTCGGATGACGTGGAGGGTGTGGCCTTCGAGAAATCAGGATCCAGGATGTTCGTCAACGTTCGCGGGAAAAACGCCGTGGAAGTATACGACCGGAAGAGCCACGCCTTACTGGCGACTTGGTCCGTTGCGCAGGAGGGAAAAAATCCAACCTCAATGGCCTTCGACGAGGATGCTCATCGTCTCTTCTTTGGCACTCGCGTTCCCGGGAAACTGGTGGTCATGGATTCTGATTCGGGCAAGATCGTGACCAGCTATCCGGCCGCGGCAATGGTCGACGATATGGCCTACGACGGCGGCGGCAAACGTATCTATTTTGCGGGAACCGAATTCCTCGACGTGTTTCATCAGCAGGATGCGGATCACTATGATCGCATTGGGCACATTCCAACGTCTTTCCGCGCGAAGACAGGCGTCCTGGTGCCGGAATTGCACCGCTACTACCTGGCCGTGCCGCACCACGAGAAGCAGATTGCGGAGCTGCGGGTCTACGAAGTGCTGCCTTAGCGAGGGTTCGGCGGTTGGAGAAACAACCGGAGGAACGAGTTACCGAAGCGCTGCAACGCCCGAAACTTCAGCGGCGATCACCTCGCCCATGTCCCCTGTACTGGCTGTGCCTCCGATGTCTCGGGTGCGAACATCGGAGCTGGCCAGAATTTTGAAGATGGCCTGTTCGACGGCGTGAGCTGCTTCCGTTTCCCCCAGGTGTTCCAGCATCATTGCTCCGGACCAGATTTGTGCCACGGGGTTTGCGATCGCCTTCCCGGCAATGTCGGGAGCGGAACCGTGTACCGGCTCAAAAAGCGAAGGATATTCCCGTTCAGGATTCAAGTTGGCAGAGGGAGCGAGCCCCATCGATCCCACGACCGCTGCGCCAAGATCGGAAAGAATATCGCCGAACAGATTCGATCCGACGACAACATCGAACCAATCAGGATGCGCGACGAAGTGCGCGGTCAGTATGTCGATGTGGTACTGGTCCGCTTTAACATCGGGATACTTCTTGGAAATCGCAGCGAAGCGTTCATCCCAGAACGGCATGGCATAAACAATGCCGTTGGATTTTGTGGCCGACGTCACATGCTTCTTTCGCGTGCGGGCCAGTTCGAAGGCATAAGTGATGATGCGATCGCAGGCACGGCGCGTGAATATGGTCTCCTGCATTGCCATATCGAACTCGGTATCCCGGTTGAGCCGCCCTCCTACCTCTGAGTATTCTCCCTCGCTGTTTTCACGGACAATAATGAAATCGATGTCTCCGGCCTTGCGCCCGCTGAGCGGACTGGTGATTCCTTCCAGCAAACGGGCCGGGCGGCGGTTCACATATTGCTGGAACCCACGGCGAATGGGAATCAGCAAACCCCACAGCGAGACGTGGTCAGGCACTCCGGGATAACCCACCGCTCCCAGGTAGATGGCATCAAATGGCCGCAATTGCTCGAGCCCGTCTGCTGGCATCATGCGGCCAGTGTCGAGGTAAGTCTGGCAACTCCAATCGAAGTGCTGCCAGGTGAACGATAGGTCAAACCGCCGAGCCGCCGCCTCGAGCACTCGAATTCCTTCGGGCACCACTTCGCGGCCGATCCCGTCCCCTTCAATTACCGCTATCCGATAATCTTTCAAAGTTCCTCGCAGTAACAAATATATTTTGCTGAGCTGAACGCTCGCACTACTTGCTTAGAAGAGTCGTGAGGGCACGGACATCCGCTACGTCTTCAAGCTTACGCACCATCTCGACAACCTGATTTGCCTTTGTGCCGGGCCACTCCGCAAAGGCAGCGCACCCGCGGAATTTGTCCGCAACCTCGTCGTAGCTCATGGGATTGATCGGGCTGCCTTTGCCGAAATCGGCGCGTCCGGAGATAGTGCGCCCATCCTTTAACGTGATCTTGAGAATGGTCGTCATCTTATCGTAGCCGGCTTGTTCCGCCTCGGGATCGACATAGAAGCGCACTCGCTCGATCATCTGCTTCACGTCTTCTCGGTTCACAACGGCGTCGGTGTATTTCGTCTGGTCCGCTTTGCCGTCGAGCAGGAGAATCGCCATGCAAAACTCCATGCTGAACTTCGCCTGCAATCCGGTTTTCGGATGGTGATGGAGCAAGGTGCTTACCATGTTTCGATTCGCACCAACCTCGATTCGCTCAACGTCTTGAGCTCGGATGGAGTTGGCTTGAATCAGGCGCAAAAGTTCGGTCATTCCGGGATGAGTCAGCGAACCGGACGGAAACGGCTTGATGGAGACGCCGGGAGTCTGAAATGTCCAGGGATTGCCCAGTCGTTCGAGAATCACCGCTGGGTCGTACGTCCCTCCGTAGGCATGGAAGAAGCCGCGCTGCGCCTCCAGAATCTGTTCCGCTGCCGTCCACCCGATCGCAGCAAAGTCAGCGGCAACCACGCCCGATTCCGTGGCATGGCCAGCCTGAAACGGTTTCATCATGGTGCCAAAGTTTTCACGGAGGCCGGCAGCTTGACTGGCTGCAATCCCGAAGGCGCGGGAAGTGTGCGCTACATCCAATCCTTTGAGCTTGGAGCACGCGGCACTTCCGCCGAAGACTCCGCAAGTGCCCGTGGAATGAAATCCGTCTTCATAGTGGCGCGGCGATATTGCTTCGGCAATCTTGCACTCCACCTCGACTCCTGCTTCATAGGCAACCAGCAGATCCTTCCCGCTCCTGCGGCCTACTTCGGCGGTCGCCAGAGCGGCCGGAAGAACACAGACGGTCGGATGCACGAGTAACCCATACACGCGGTCTCTGGCAACCGCGAGCTGAGTATCGTCGAAATCATCGACGTGGATGGCCACGCCGTTGGCAAAGGCGGCGAAGCGGGCGGGAAGCCGTACCGCGGATCCCAGAACCGCCGCGCCTTTGCCTGGGGGAAAATCGAAAGATTTCATATACTCCTGGATCAGTCCCCAGGTCTCAGCTTTGGAGCCGCTGAGGGCCAGTCCCAAACCATCCAGAATCGACTTCTTGCCGAGTTCAATTGATTCGGCAGGGATATCCGTGAGTTTGAGGTTCACTACAAACTCCGACACGTGGGTGGTCAACTTTTGAACCTGCGGGAAGCTGCTTTCAATGCACGCTTGAGGGACGTCGGCCTTGGCCAGCGCCGGCACTGAAACGCCTAATGCACCCACTGCAGCGCTGGCTCCGGCTGCGTTTCTGAGGAAATCTCGTCTTTTCATTTGAGGGCTCATCGGATGTCGCCGCTCACTTTCATTTCGTTCTTGAATATTTGGCCACCTTTCATGACAAACTTTACTCGTTCAAGCTCGGTAATATCGGCGATGGGGTCGCCGGCGACCGCTACTAAATCCGCGAACTTCCCCGTTTCCACGGAGCCAACCCGATCTTGCCATCCCATGAGCTGCGCCGCCTCTGAAGTTGCGGCTCTTATCGCCTGCGTCGTCGTCATGCCAAACTTCACCATGTATGCGAATTCCTTGGTCTGTGTGCCATGCGGGAAAGGACCGACGCCCGAGCCGAATGCAACTTTGACGCCCGCTGCCAAGGCCTTTCGAAAACTGCGCTCCGAGATCTCCGCGACGCTGTGTCCGGCGTACTTCTTCATGTCGCGCTCTCGATCGAGCTGGTAGTGGTAGAGAGTTGGCACCAGGTAGATTCCCTTTTGCACCATAAGCTTGATGTCGTCGTCTTCGAGTTCCACTCCGTGCTCAATGGACTCTACGCCTGCGTTCAGGCAGTTGCGAAGACCTTCTCCAGCAAAGGCGTGGCAGGAAACCTTTCGTCCCTTCTTGTGCGCCTCGTCCACAATCGCGTTGACCTCTTCCGCCGTGAAAGTTGGCGGGCTCACCAATTTGCCGTCGTTCGTGAAATGAAAATCATAGGCCGCGTACACCTTGATCAGATCAGCATCGTGCGCGACCTGATCCCGCACTGCCTCGCGGCCAGACCACGGCGAGTCGACCACCTGCAGCGCGCTGGGCAGAGGAACTTCGGGGGAGTATCCGCGCATAACGAAACCACCGGTGGCCTGAATTCCACGGGTCGCCACCTGCATGCGAGGCCCCGTCACAATGCCGCGGTCGATCGCATTGCGCAGATCCACGTCGCTGTACATCGCACCTAGTGTTTTCAGGTCACGCAGCGTCGTAAAACCGACCATCAAATCCTTCTGCGCATTGGCGAGAGCCGTCAATGTGCGGTATTGATAGGAATCACGCAGGATCTGATTATCAAAGTCAGGACCGTTGCCGAAAACGTGGGTGTGCGCATCGATCAGGCCTGGAAGGACGGTGGCATGAGTCAGATCCACCATTTCGGCGTCGGCCGGCACTTGTACTTTCTCCGGTGGGCCAACCTTGACGATCCGATCTCCTTTAATCAAGATCACCTGATTTACGGCGAGCCTTTCCGTTCCGTCAAACAGGCGGCCAGCACGCACTGCAATCCAGTGGTCTGGAGACGGAGGCGATTGAGCGAGAGCTAACGCACAGACCAGTAGCAAGAAACCGGCATTGTGTGTCTTCAACATGGCGGGCGGACCATCGTGGCCGGTTCACATTAACACCCCATGAAGGCCAGATGAAACGTTATTCAGGATCGCAAAGTCGCAGCGCAAGCATAGGTTGACCTGTCCTGCTTTCTGAACAAGTTTTCATCTGACTTCGCTAACGGTTAGAGCCGAACCGCAATATACTTGCTGGCGGGAGACGCCATGCGCATTTTGCTGGTGGAGGACGAGGCCAAGGTATCAACCTTTGTCGCACGTGGATTGACCGAGGAGAGATTCGCGGTCGATGTTGCCGCAGACGGCAAGTCGGGGCTTGATCTTGCCACAACCTACCATTACGACTTAGTGATTCTCGATCTCATGTTACCCACACTGGACGGCAGCCATGTGTTGCGCGGCATTCGAAGGGAGAATGTGGAAGTCCCGGTCCTGATCCTGACAGCTCGCGATGCGGTCGCGGACAAAGTCGGTAATTTTGAGGCCGGCGCCGACGACTACTTAACCAAGCCATTCGCGTTTGCGGAGCTGCTGGTTCGGGTCAAAGCCTTGCTGCGGCGTGGCCCCGTGACGCGCAGCAGCGTGGTGCGCGTGGCAGATCTCGAACTCGACCGTCTATCGCAGCAGGTGAAGCGTGCGGGGAAGCGAATTGACTTGACCGCAAAAGAATATTCGCTCTTGGAATACCTGATGTCGAACGCCGGGCGGGTTCTCTCCCGAACCATGATCATCGAACACGTGTGGGACCAAAGTTTCGATGGCATTACCAACATCGTGGACGTCTATGTTCGCCATCTGCGCAGCAAGGTCGACGACCCATTCGAGCCGAAGCTGATTCGCACGGTGCGCGGCGTCGGCTACACCCTCGGGCACGGAGCCCAGGCATGAATACACGGTCGATTCGCTTTCGCATCACCGCGTGGTACGCCGGATTGCTGTCCGGCGCTCTGATCATCTTTGGCGTCTCCGTTTATCTGGGCCTGGAGCGATACCTCGACTGGACTCTTGAGAGAACGCTGGTTTCCGAGTGCCAGACAATTGGGACGGAACTTCTTTCCCAGTTGCCGGTCAAAGACAATCCGTGGCTTGCGACCGAAATCAACGAGGCTTACGCTCCCGAGGTGAACAGCCGGTTCATTCGAGTCGTCCGCGAGGGCACGGGGGTGGCCTACATTTCAGGAGCTCCCAAAGACGGGACGTTCGACCCCTCCCGAATTCCTCTTCCTGGTGACCACGAAAAAGATGCTGCGCGAAAGGTTCGCTTCGAATCCGGAAATCGCCTGCTCATTAACTCGCTGACTCTTACGACTGCCGACGGGAGCCACTTCCTGGTGGAAAGCGGAGCTCCATACAATCAAATTCAAGTCGTGTTGCATGGGCTTTTGCTGACTTTCGCGATTTATATGCCCTTCGTAGTTTCTCTTGCGGTAGCGGGTGGCTACTGGCTAATGAGGCGCTCTCTTTCGCCGGTGGACGAGATCACCAGGAGGGCGGAAGGTATCACTTCCACGAATCTGAGCGAGCGCTTGCCAGTGATCCGCACGGGCGATGAATTGGAGCGGCTTTCGATGTCGCTGAACCGCATGATCGAACGACTCGACGAGGCTTTTCAGCACATCAACCGTTTCTCCGCCGACGCTTCGCACGAGTTGCGGACGCCCTTGACAATACTGCAACTGGAATTGGAGGGCATAGTGCAGGACCACAGCAGAGATGCGACTCTCCGCGACCAGATTGGTAGCGCCCTGGAAGAAACCAGTCGGATGTCACGCATCGTCGAGAGCTTGCTGGCTATCTCGCGCCTCGACGCAGGCGAAGTGAAAATAGACAAGACGCGCCTCGACCTGGGAGAACTGGCGGCGACCACGGCCGACGAAATGAGGCTGCTGGCAGAAGAGAAATCGATTCGGCTGCAGACTCATGCAGAGGGCACAGTCCTTGTGGAAGGAGACCGCTCGCGGCTGCAGCAGGTCATCGTCAACCTGGTCGACAACGCCGTCAAATACACCCAGGCAGGCGGCACGGTCATAGTCCGCGTCGATAGCGAGGGGACCAGCGCAGTCCTCGAAGTTTCCGACGATGGCCCCGGCATTCCCTCTCATGCTTTGCCTCACGTGTTCGAACGCTTCTACCGTGCCGACAAGGCTCGGTCACGAGCTAACGGCGGAGCTGGGTTAGGTCTCTCCATCGTTAAGGCGATCTGCGCCGCACACAACGCCGAAGTTAAAGTCTCCAGCCAGGAAGGTAGGGGTGCTTGCTTCCGCATCGAGCTTCCGTTGCTCACGGCTTTAACGAGCGATAGTAACGCCGCCCTTCGACAGGCGTGAGAGGTGTAACAGCGCCCTACAAGATCGCTGTAGTTCGTCGTCTCGTTCCTGGGGCCCTGTTCGGTTCCGTTCTGTTCTAGAACAATTCGCGGACGTGCCGCGCTTACCTCAACAAATCGCGGGGAACTGCATGTGGATTCGACGGACGCAAGTGCGCCCTCAGGCATGCCAGGCAAGCAAGTCGTGGTGCGATCAGGCGTCCGGTGTCGAGTGAATGTAGGCGCGCATCATGCGGACCTCGTCGTCTTTCTCGTTCAAATCGTGCAACAAAATGTCGCGTAGCGACACCATGCCTACCAGATGCCCTTCGTGACAGACCGGCAAATGTCGGAAGCTATGGCGCCGCATCAGGGCCATGCAGTTCTCCAGATCCTCATTCATGTTGATGGTCATGGGATCGTCGGTCATCACCTCAGCAAGGCAGGTGCTGCGGGGATCGCGATTTTCCGCCACCACGCGCTTCATCAAATCGCGTTCAGAGAAGATTCCAACCAGCTTACCTTTGTGCAGGACGGGAACGGCTCCAATGTTGTGTTCGACCATGAGTTGGACGGTTTCGAGAACGGTATGGCCCAATTCCGCCTGAAAGGTGTGCTGATCTTTGATCAGATCGCAGATACGCATTTGATACCTCCTCGGGAACAGTGGTTCCGAGTCGTCCAAAAGCACCTACCGGGGCGCGAGTATATGCCTGAGAGGAGATGTAAGGAAAGCGAAAAAGGTTGGGAAAAGAAGAAATCTGGCCCGAAATGGAGCGAGATGGATCCCCTGCTGAAACCGGGTTAGCGCCCCGGTTCGCCCGCAAAGACAAAGTAAGAGCAGTTCCACAGCGCCGCGGGCAGGCTACCGCGCGGCCGCACCGTGACCACGATATTGTAGGCATCGGAACTGCTCAGGTTCATCTCGAGCAAAGCATCGCCCGATCTGAGTTCCCTTTTCTTCTCCCCTGGGCTTGCGTCGGAAGCATTCGTTCCCGGCTCAATGATGGCCAGCCAACCCAGGAATTCGTGCAAATCACGAGTCCGGGGGCGTCCCGGAACGATGAACGACAACTCAGCCTCTTGCGTGGAAAAATGCCATGCCAGGGAGGCGGTAAGATCGACCGCCTTTTCGTAGGCGCGCTCGCCGATCACTCCCGCCCCGGGATTATCGAAGGCGATGCAGAGTTTGCGCTCGTCCTCGCGGGCGAATTCGCGGACTTTTAGCGACCCAGATTTCGCCGTCGCCTTCCAGTCCACGTGGCGCGCGGAGTCTTCTGGCATATATTCGCGAATGCGGTAAAGCTCCGAACCGCGGCCGCGCACGAAGCTTTCCCACTCGCCCCGCACCATCGGTAAAACTTCCAATACTTCATTGGTGGGCTCGATCCGAGGGTAGACCAGCACTTCCCTCGGAAGCGAAACATGCCGCGTCTTGGTCAGAAATGCGAAGGGAAAGCGCGTGGCCAGGCCGAAGCTGTCTTCACGATAGCGTCCGCGCTGATCGAAACGCAATTCCAAATCGGCGGACAACTCCGCCTGCGGCGGAAGAAAAGGGAAGTAGGCCATCCCCTGGAAGATTCCCGGAGGGGGCGGCAGCACGGTCACACGCCGCAGTCGCCGGTCCGGCAGACGCAGCCACTGCTGCTCCGAAGGGCGGTTAAAAGGAAACGCGAACGTCGTGGCTTCCCATTGCCACTGCTTCGCTGCCTTCTTGCGTTTCTTACGAGTGGATACTACGCGCACAGAAAAAGACGGCCAAAAACGGCGCGGGTTATGGACCACGATGCGTCCTGCAACTGGACGCCCTGCAAAAACGTGTTCGGGCAAGCGAACATCGAGCTCCAGCCACCGCAAAACCCAGGCGGAAACGACGCCCGAAACCAGAATCGCCGCCAGCATGGCGGCAACCACGATATAGAGGAGATTGTTGCCCGTGTTAAGCGCAGCAATGCCAATGACCAGCGTCACCAGGGCATACACGATGCCCGCGCGGGTCACGTCATAATCGAAGGATTCGCGCATGCGTTCAACAGCCACGCGGCGCGCAAGGTAAGGCACGGTTACCAGTCCAACCAGGGTCGCCAGGACAAGAGACGTCGAAGCCAAAATCAACGTTGCCCAGAGATTTCCCGCATCGCGCGAAACCGTCGAGAAGAGCGCGGCCGCAAAGGCCAGGCCTAGGCCCAACAGGGCGAGCAGAAATTTCATCCAGACTTCGGCTGACGCCGATTGCAACCATTGCGCTAGCCGCCCCGGCGCGGGGGCGGATTTCAACGGATTGGCGTATGTGGAAGCCACTTGTTTCGAGCCTAGCATCCTGGGCGCGAACCGACAATCGGGATTCGCTGCCCGGGAAAGCGTTCGTAACCGGGTGCAGTTGCCTCTTTCTCCCGCATGTCCGAGGGGCTAAAATGCGTGCGCAGCTGATTGCAGATTCACCCTACGGGAAGAGACGGTGACCAGTGTCGAAACCATGGCGCCTTTTGCGTTATCCAGCATCGCTCCTCAATGTATTTGGCTTGACTTCGTTGTGTCTTGCGGCCGCGATGATGCTGATCTCGCGTACCTCCGCGGATCAACCGGGTAAAGCGGGAAATGTGACGGAGTCTCGCGTTATTGCAGAGGCCGGTGTGGGCACAAACTGGCTGCTCAACGGGCAAAACTTTGAGTCGCAGCATTTCAGCCCGCTGCAACAGATCAATGACCGTAATGTCTCCGGCTTGGGCCTGGCCTGGTATCTCGACATTGACAGCGCGATGGGCATTGTTTCGGAGCCGATTGTAGTGGACGGCGTCGCCTACGTGAGCGCCCCGCAGTCCAAGGTGTATGCCGTGGATGCCGCGTCTGGAAAGTTGCTGTGGAAATTCGATCCCAAGGTGCGCTTGAACCTCGCCATCAACGGTTCGTATTCGGCGCGCACCAATGGCGGAGTTGCGGTGTGGGACGGCAATGTTTACGTGGGCACCGGCGATTGCCGGTTGGTCGCGATTAACGCCAACACCGGGAAGCAGGTGTGGGAATCCCCGGTCTGCGATGCAACCCAAACTGGCATCACGGGCGCACCGCAT
Organism: Candidatus Sulfotelmatobacter sp.; assembly: GCA_035701745.1. Taxonomy (GTDB): domain Bacteria; phylum Acidobacteriota; class Terriglobia; order Terriglobales; family Acidobacteriaceae; genus Sulfotelmatobacter. Next base: position 26,777 of record DASSRO010000099.1, read on the forward strand.
GTTGCCAAGGGCAAGGTCTTCATGGGCTATAACGGTTCCGACGACGGAGTGCGCGGGTCGCTGGTGGCTTTCGATGCCGCGACTGGCAAAGAGATTTGGCGCTTCTGGACGGTTCCCGGGAATCCCGCGAAGCCTTTTGAAACAAAAGCTCTGGAGATGGCGGCGAAAACATGGTCGGGCTCCGACTCGTGGCGCATCGGAGGCGCGGACGTGTGGAACGCCATTACCTACGACCCGGTCACGGATTACGTAATTTTCGGGACGGCGGGCGCAGGCGTGGACTATGGCGAGTTGTCAACGATTGAACCGCAAGGTGACAAACTTTTCTCAGGCTGCATCCTTGCCGTAAAAGCCGAAACCGGCGAATACGTTTGGCACTACCAAACGAGTTCTCCCGGACTACAGACCGAAAACAATCACATCGTGATGGCCGACCTGACCATCCATGGCGAGAGTCATCACGTTGCCATGACAGTGCCCAAGCATGGCTTCTACTACCTGCTGGATGCTCGAACCGGCAAGCTCCTTTCGGCTAAGCCAATCGTCAAGGTGAATTGGGCTACGGGCGTCGACCTGTCGACGGGAAAAGCGGTCGAAGTGCCCGCCTCCGCCGGAGGCGGCAAGCAATGGACGGTACACAACTGGTGGCCCATGAGCTACAACCCCGGAACGGGCCTCGTCTATATTCCGGCTACCGATCGCAAGCCCAATACGCATGCCGCGGTCGAAACCGGAGAATGGATGCAGCAGACCGAGGGACGCCTGATCGCATGGGATCCCGTGACTCAATCGGAGCGCTGGTCCGTCGAGGAACAGATCGCGACCAACGGTGGCGTCCTTTCGACCGCGGGCAATCTTGTTTTTCAAGGCCAAGGTACGGGCGAGTTCGCAGCCTTCGCGGCAGACAGCGGAAGCAAAACCTGGTCGGTACAAACCGGGTCTGCAATCGAATCGATTCCCATCACCTATGCGGTAAACGGCGAGCAGTACGTCTTAGTGCCGGTGGGATGGGGCTCAGGCTCACGCCTATTTGCTCCAGCCTGGACCATGGCCACGCCACAGTCCAAGCGCGGCCCCTCGCGTTTGCTGGCGTTTAAATTGGGTGCGACCGTCCCATTTCCCACCCCACCCGATGTGGTGCCGCCAGTCCCCAAGCCCCCACCACAGAAGGCGTCTGACGAAACGGTCCGCGAAGGCGCCGCACTTTACCGAAAGTTCGTTTGCGATGGCTGTCATTCTCCGGGCCTCGATGGCAGTGGCGCCTGGGTCCTGAATGGCGCGGTTCCCGATCTGCGGTATGCTCCGCCGGAAGTTCACTCACAGTGGGATGCGATCGTGCTGGCCGGCACACACTGGGATCAGGGCATGCCCGGATTTGCCGACCCGCCAAAGTTTGCATTTCCGCACTTGCGCATGACTGCGAAGCAGGCGGATGCCCTCCACGCATACGTGATCGATGGGGCTTGGAAGGCTTACAACGCGGAACACGGCGGCGCTGCAGAGAGCGCTGCGCGCAAATAAAAGAAGCCACGGATTGCACGGATGCGGCACACGGCGCTGCGATCAGTACTCTGACAATTCCTTCATCGCCAGGAACAGATCGTTGGGCTGGGGAAGAATCGCGTCTTCGAGGATTGGCTGATAGGCGACGAAGACATCTTTGGCGGCAACTCGGCGGACCGGGGCGTCAAGCTTGTCGAACAACTGGTCCGCAATGCGGGCTGCGATCTCGGCGCCGTAGCCCCAACTGAGTGTGTCTTCGTAGGCTACCAGCGCGCGATTCGTCTTCGCGACCGAAGCCGCGATGGTGTCCCAGTCAAACGGGTTCAGGCAGCGCAAATCAATCAGCTCGACTTTCACGCCCTGCTCCCGCTCCAGCTTTTGCGCCGCCTGCAGCGCGCGAGGAACGACAGCGCCGTAAGTAATTACAGTCAGGTCCGTGCCGGGATGTACGACCTTCGCCTTGCCGAACGGGATCATGTACTCGGGCCCGGGATAGGCGGCGCGGCCGAACGATTCGCGATACAAGCGCTTGTGTTCAAGGAACAGCACAGGATCGTCGCAGCGGATTGCGGTGCGCAGTAATCCCGCGGCATCCTGCGAATTCGACGGAAAGACCACGCGCAGGCCGGGAATGTGCGTAAAGATGCTCTCGCCGCATTGCGAGTGATAAATGGCGCCGCCGGTCAGGTATCCGCCGATGGCCACGCGAATCACGACGGGGCAAGAGAATCCATTGTTTGAGCGCCAACGAATCACGCTGAGCTCGTCGCGAATCTGCATCATCGCCGGCCAGATGTAGTCGAAGAACTGAATCTCCACGACGGGCTTCAGGCCGCGGGTGGCCATCCCGGTGGCGCGTCCTACGATGGCCGCTTCGGCCAGCGGAGCATTAAACACGCGGTCGTTGCCAAACTCGCACTGCAGGCCGAAGGTAAGCTTGAATACGCCCCCTTTACCTTTGACCAGCTTGCGCTTCAGATATTCGTCGCGGCTGCAGTCGGCGACATCCTCGCCAAAGATCACAATGCGCTCATCACGCTGCATCTCATCGCGGAGCGTCATGGTAATCAGATCGGCCATCGTTTTCCCTGCGGCCTTTTTACCGTCGGCTGGCGCTTCCGCTACCGCGGCCTGCGTGTCAAACGCGGACGATGCGGGATCGAGGTCGGGAGAATATACAAATTTAGTAACGCTCTCCGGGGCGGGCGGAAGGGCTTCGAGCGCCGCATCCACAGCTTTCTGCAGTTCGGCTTCGACTTCTTTCTCCAGCTGGTTGATGCCCTTCTCGTCGAGGATGCCCTCGCGCAACAGGAACATTTGCGTGCGCGTCACCGGATCGCGTTGTGCATCGCGTTCGCGCTCGGCGTCGGGTCGATACAGGCGCTCATCGTCAGAAAGTGAGTGCGAATACGGGCGAATCACGTGCGCGTGGACAAAAGCCGGGCCGTGTCCCTCGCGGCAATAGCGCGTGGCCCGCTGGAATGCGGCGTAGCTGGCCACCGGATCGGTGCCGTCAACCTCTTCGAAATGAAAGTTAGGAAATCCCGAGACCAGGCGTGAGATGCTTCCGCCCGCGGTTTGAACTTCGACCGGAACCGAGATCGCGTAGCCGTTATCCTCAACACAGAAGATCACCGGCAGCTTGCCCAGGGCGGCGGCGTTCATGGCTTCCCAGAATTCGCCCTCGCTCGAGGTGCCGTCGCCGAGAGATACGTAAGTGACCTCGTCGCCCTGGAAGCTGACATTCTTGAACTGGCGATAGTCAGGGGAACCGGAGGATGGAATCTCGGCGGCCTTGGGATGCCGCGCCAAGTATCGTCCCGCTTCGGCGCAACCCACAGCCTGCAAAATCTGCGACCCGGTCGGCGACGACTGCGTAACGATGTGCAAGCTGGGATGGCTCCAGTGCGAAGGCATCTGGCGCCCGCCCGAGCTGGGATCGTCGGCCGCGCCCACTCCCTGCAGAAACATGTCATAGGGCGTCACGCCCAACGCCAGGCACAGCGCTCGATCGCGGTAATACGGATAAAACCAATCGTACCCCGCCTTCAGCGCCAGGCCGGCAGCGGTGCCGATACCCTCGTGCCCCGCACCAGACATCTGAAAAAAGATTTTTTGCTGCCGTTTGAGCAGGATCTCCCGGTCATCGATGCGGCGGGAGGTGTAAATAATCCGGTAGGTCTGGATGAGTTGGTCGCGCGTAAGTCCATCATAGAGCTTGCCCTTCTTGCCACCATTGGCCGTAAGGGCCAGCTTCGGGTCGGTCTTCGTCGTCGCCATCCGGTTCCTGGGTCCTGGTCTGTTAGATTCCACGCCGGCGCTTTAGGATTCCGCGCAGCTCAAAGCAAGTTGGATTGTAAATGCTAACCCAGGGTTGGCAAGCAAGGAAGTTTTGGAACTTCGAAAACTGGTGGTCCGACCACGTGACCGTCCCGAAGTATCGTGACGTTGGTCACCTTGTTATCGTTTTCCCCTGAAAGATAATCAAGTTCGAATTCACGAATTCGCTCGTGAAAAAAACCGGAAAGGATTATCTGGCTATGAAGACTTGGGGACTGTTGTGTGTACTCGCAATTGCGATCTCTGCGAACGCTCAAAATAAGCCTCGCGTGTTTGTGCAGGGCAAGGGCTCGGAGAATGTCAGTTCGAATGGAAGCGGCGTAGGCGGACACCACTGGGGAACCTGGGGTTCGAAGTCGACGATCGATGCGCACGACGAGAGCATGGAAGTCACCAAAGACCTGCAGAAGAATTGCTCCGGCGCGGTCGTTACCATCAATGAGTCGAATGCCGACTACATTGTCATGATGAATCGCGAGTCGAAACAGAATCGCGGCCTGCTGCGCAGCAACAGCCAGATTCAAGTTGCCAACAAGGCCGGCGATGTTATCGGCACCAATGCCACGCATACCGTCGGAAATGCCGCCAAGGATGCCTGCAACTTAATTGTGGCGGACTGGGCGTCTCATGGCCCCATCAATGTTCAGCAGGGAGCGGAAGCGCCAGCGCCAGAGCCGCCTGGCGTTCAGCCTGCGGTTCAGACGTCGTCGCCGTCGGTGCAGGTTGTCCCGGCCACAGCTACCGCGGGTCAGGCTAAAATTGTAGGCGGCGAATCCGTGGCCGATGCGGCTAAGAAAGAAAAGCAACACCAGGCCTGTCTGGCCTTGGCGAAGGATAATCCCAGCATCACCTGCCAATAGGGTCTGACGATCTTCAAGGCGAGGCTCAGGACGTGTAATCGGCGGCCTGGGCCTCCTTTGTTTTTCAATCCGCGGAGATTTCCGGCGAGGCCGATTCATGATTTGCTGGCGGCCTTGAGGATGGGCGCGAACCGCGCATCCGCTGAGTCCGCCCGGTAGTAACGGCGTTGAAAGTACAGTGAAACGCTTACCAGTCCGATCAGGGCCGGGACCTCCACCAGGGGACCGATTACTGCCGCAAATGCTGCACCGGAATTGATGCCGAAAACTGCGACTGCGACCGCGATCGCGAGTTCAAAATTGTTGCTGGCTGCGGTGAACGAAAGGGTCGCCGTTTTTGAATAATCGGCCCCCAGTTTGCGTCCCAGGTAGAAGGACACCAGGAACATCACAACGAAATAAATCAGCAGTGGAATGGCAACGCGCGCCACATCCAGCGGAAGTCGCACGATGTACCCGCCCTTCAGCGAAAACATCACGACAATGGTGAACAGCAGTGCGATCAGTGTAACTGGGCTGATCCGCGGGATGAAACTCGTCTCATACCATTCCTGTCCCCGCCCGCGTACCAGAACGAAACGCGTGAGCATGCCTGCAAGAAATGGAATGCCTAAATAGAAGAAGACGCTGCGGGCTATGTCGCGAATCGACACATTCACCACTGCGCCGTGCAATCCAAACCACTCCGGCAACTTGGTGATGAATACCCACGCGTACACGGAGTAAAAGAGAACCTGGAAAACGGAGTTGAAGGCGACGAGGCCCGCGGCATACTCCGTGTCTCCTTTGGCCAGTTCGTTCCAGACGATCACCATCGCGATGCAGCGCGCCAAACCGATCATGATGAGGCCAGCCATGTATTCCGGATAGCCGCGCAAGAAGATGATGGCGAGGCCAAACATGAGGAGCGGGCCAATCACCCAGTTCTGCAGCAGCGAGAGGCCAAGTATCTTCCTGTTACGGAAGACCTCGCCCAGTTCCTCGTAGCGGACTTTGGCCAAAGGAGGATACATCATCAGGATGAGTCCCACCGCGATAGGAATGGAAGTTGTGCCGACGCTGAAGCGATTCAAAAAAGGCACAATTCCGGGCAGGGCCCACCCGGCCGCCACGCCAATCAGCATGGCGGTAAAGATCCAAAGAGTGAGGAAGCGGTCCAGAAAACTGAGACGGGACATCACGCGGGTACTCATTATCTTCGAGCCTCTACGATGCTTGTTTTGCGGCGGCCGGCGCTGTTCATCTTTTCGATTGGCGACCGATATTGTCGATTTCCTTCTTGAGCGAGAGTCCATCCAAGGTGCCGAGCGGTAGACTCAGAAACAGGCTGATTCTGCGGTCCAGTAAGAAGAACGCATCGCGAAAGGCTTTCTCCACCTGCTCCTTGGTTCCTTTCACCGCGGCCGGATCGGGGATGCCCCAATGCGCCGTCATCGGTTGGCCCGGCCACACCGGACAGACTTCATTCGCCGCATTGTCACAAACTGTGAAAACGAAATCCAGGCGAGGAGCGCCGGGTTGCGCGAATTCGTCCCAACTCTTACTGCGAAGGCCA
>DASSRO010000100.1:0-4915 GCA_035701745.1 Candidatus Sulfotelmatobacter sp.
TGGATGGGACCGGCGCGCTTCAATCGTATGGAACCTTAATCGGCGCGAGTAAAGCGGTGCCTCATCGTTATGGCGCGGGAGGGTCACGTTATGCGATTCGGGAACTGGAGACCTGGAGAAAGTGCGAGGCTCCGATGATTAGGAGAGCGACCCGGACCGGCGGCGGGAATCGGCGTCGGGTGGGGTCGTGGACTAGGGTGGGAGCGGACAGGCGATATTTTGTGCGGCCGGTTTCGAGTTCACCACCGCCAGCGGCCAGGACGTTCTGAACCCATTGGCTGTTGGGGCCGTAGGTGAGGGCGATAAAGAATCCTTCGGGAGCGCGGAAGACGTTAACGGGCGTTCGGAAGAGGCGTGCCGATTTTCGTCCAACATGGCTGATAACGCCGAATCCGGGGAGCCAGGTGGCGAAGGGTGCAGTGAGGCGGTTGGTTACTTTGAGGTTGAAGGCGGCGACCCAGCGCGGGCGGAAGCGGACTAATAGAGGGGCTGCGATCAGAAGTAGGAAGAGCACTAAAGTTGCGATTTTCAGCATGGGGCTTCGTCGGGAGACAATTCTAGTTTAGGCGTGGTTGCCGATGAGTCGGGGATTCTGTATGGAGAGAGCATGGATCTTCGGCTGATCTTCTTCAGGTGGCGTGTGGCTCGCTTCGCTTCGCTGGACGGACGAATGCGTCCGTCCCCACATGAGTTTGAATGCGCCCGTCACTACGAGAATTATTTACGCGGCTTGGTGGGGAGTGACGGCTGCTGGAGGGTCTTGGGTTCGGGTCCAGGTGTAGCGCATGCGGTGGATTACGGTGATGGTGCTCAGGACGGCGATCACCCAGAGGACTGGCGCCATACGGTTGAATAACGCTCCCAGGATTACCAGGACGAGGCGTTCGGGGCGCTCCATGAATCCTACGCGGCAGGAGCCGATCAGGCTTTCGGCGCGGGCGCGGGTGTAGCTGACCATGATGGCGCTGACCATGACGAAGGCGGCGAGCACGACCCAGAAGAAGCGTCCGCCGCGGGCGTAGAAGACGAGCAGGCCGAGGAACTGGCTGGCGTCGGAGTAGCGGTCGACGACGGAGTCGAAGAAGGCTCCGAAGCGGGTGACGCGGTTGGTGGCGCGGGCGACCTGGCCGTCGACCAGATCGAAGAAGCCGGAGAAGATGATGACCAGCCCGGCGTAGATGAACATGCGTTTCTGGTTGCTGGCGTTCGCGGAGCCGAACAGGATCGCGGCCCAGGTGTTGACGACCAATCCCATGAAGGTGAGGACGTTGGGATTGATGCGGGAGAGTGCGAGCCAGCGGACGATGGTGTCGAGCAGGACGCCGCATGCGCGGCCGAAGGCGCTGGTCCAGGAGGCGCTCATGGGTGCGGCTCCGGCAGTCGAGTGGGTTTCATGCGCATTTGGTAACGAGTTTCTTTCGCCCCTCCGGGGCTGGTGAATATTTTTTGTGGCCACCCCACGGCTTACGCCGTGGGCTGCATTCTTGCGCCGCTTCGCGGCTGCTCGCCCGCGGCGCACGCCATCATTATGCGCTCACGGCACTCGCCATCATCATGCGCTCACGGCAGACGCTATCATCATGCGCCGGTGGTTATGCGCCGTCATTATGCTTCGGCCTCTTTCGGCGCGTCGCCTTCCAGTTCGTCGTGGATGGTGCTTAGGGTCAGGATTTCGAGTTCGCGCTTGCCGTTTGGACTGACGACGACGACGGTGTCCCCTACCTTCTTGTTAAGCAGGCAGCGGCCGATGGGCGAGGTAGTGGAAATTTTTCCGGCGGCGACGTCGGATTCTTCGCTGGTGACCAGCTTGTACTGCATCTCTTCGTTCTTCGTATTGTCGAAAACCTTGACCGTGGAGCCGAGGCCCACCTTGTCGTGGGGAATGTTGGCCATGTTGACCATGGAGAGGTCGGCGAGGCGCTTGCCGAGCTGGCGGACACGCGCCTTGACGAACTCCTGGCGCTGCTTGGCCATGTGATATTCGGCATTCTCGCTGAGGTCGCCTAGGGCGGCGGCTTTCTTAATTTCTTTGGGAAGCTCGTGGATCAGCTCGTGTTCGAGCGCGTTGATTTCTTCCTGCAGTTTTCGTTTGATTGCGTCTGTCATGAGGTTACGGCAAGGCTGCGGACATTATAACTCCGGCTTAGGGCTTCCGGCTTCGAGCTTCGGCCGTTCGCGGTGAGTGTGTCGATTTCTCGGTTTCTCGTTCGACGTATAAATAGAGCGGGTCGGGCCGCTCAAAACTTAGACAGGAGACATCACAATGCGAGTCATGGTCATCGTAAAAGCGAGCAAGGAATCTGAGGCCGGGGGGCTACCGGATACCGAGATCCTTACGAAGATGGGGAAGTATAACGAGGAACTGGTGAAGGCAGGCATCATGCTGGCGGGCGAAGGGCTGCAGCCCACGTCGAAGGGCAAGCGGGTAGTGTTTTCTGGAGCGAAGCGCACAGTCATCGACGGGCCGTTTACTGAGAGCAAGGAGCTGATTGCCGGATACTGGATGTGGCAGGTGCGGTCGATGGACGAAGCCGTGGAGTGGCTGAAGCGTTGCCCGAATCCGCATCGAGAAGAGACGAACGTCGAAATTCGCCCCGTGTTTGAGGCCGACGATCTCGGAGAAAACTTCACTCCGGAGTTGAGGGAGCAGGAGCGGCGGCTGGCCGACGAGATCGCGAAGAGGAAATGAAAGTTTTTTGAATTCCGGTGTCGATCTGGCGGTTGCCGGTTCGACGTAATCATAGAGCGCGGGTTGTAGGGCCTGAAAGGTCGCGAGCCGGCTCCCAAACTCAAACTAAACATAAGGAGAAGTGCGATGAAATTCCTGAGCATATACAAGTCGGTTGAGCGCAATACGCCGCCGTCGGCGGAGGAAATGGCGGCGATGGGCAAACTGATCGAAGAAGGTTTTAAGGCGGGCTGGCTGGTGAGCACGGAAGGCTGCCTGCCGTCGGCGCTGGGCGCGCGGGTGCGGCGATCGGGCGGGAACGTGAGCGTGACGGATGGCCCGTTCACGGAAGCTAAGGAACTCGTTGGCGGCTTCGCGATTCTGAGGGCGAATTCCAAGGAAGAGGCGATCCAGCTGGCGAAAGACTTCCTCAAAGTGGTCGGAGAAGGAGAATGCGAACTGCGGCAGATCTATGAACAAGGCACCTGCCCGGGGCAAGACGCAGAAAGCCGCGATCGTGAGGTTGCGTTGAAGGGCTGAACATGGTGTGATCGGTAGCGTGGGTGCTGCCGAGACACATCGCGCGATTGAAGCGGTCTGGAAGATCGAGTCGGCTCGTGTGATTGCCGGGCTGACTCGAATCGTGCACGACGTGGGCCGCGCAGAGGAGCTGGCGCAAGACGCGCTGGTAGCGGCACTGGAGCAGTGGCCGGAGTCGGGGATTCCGGAGAATCCCGGCGCCTGGCTCATGGCGACCGCGAAACATCGAGCCATCGATTCCCTTCGCCGCATCACGCTCGCCGACCGCAAGCACGAGGATCTCGGCCGCGAAATGGCGGAGCGGGAGATGGCGGTGCCAGACCTGGCGGCTGCCATGGATGACTTCATTGGCGACGATATGCTGCGGCTCGTGTTCATCGCCTGCCATCCGGTGCTGTCGACCGAAGCGCGCGTGGCTCTCACGTTGCGATTGATGGGCGGGCTCACGACGGAAGAGATTGCTCGCGCCTATCTTGTGGCCGAGCCGACTATCGCACAGCGGATTGTTCGCGCCAAGCGGACGCTCAGCGATGCGCAGGTTCCCTTTGAAGTGCCGCGTGGGGCCGAGTTCACGGCGCGCTTGTCGTCCGTTTTGCAGGTTATTTATCTCATCTTTAATGAGGGTTATTCAGCAACGGCAGGAGATGACTGGCTGCGGCCGGCGCTCTGCGAAGAAGCGCTGCGGCTGGGGCGAATTCTCGCAGAACTGGTTCCGAACGAGGCCGAGGTGCATGGACTGGTCGCGCTGATGGAGATTCAGGCATCGCGGGCGAAGGCGCGTGTAGGTCCGTCGGGAGAGCCGATTCTTTTGCAGGAGCAGAATCGCGCGCAATGGGATCGGCTGCTGATCCATCGCGGGCTGGCGGCGCTGGAGCGCGCACTGTGGCTCGGTGGTCAGAAAGGGACGTACACGATCCAAGCGGAGATCGCGGCGTGCCACGCGCGAGCCGCGACAAATGAGGAAACGGACTGGGCGCGCATCGCTGCATTGTATGGAGAACTAGGCGAGATCGCGCCGTCGCCGGTGGTGGAGTTGAACCGGGCCGTCGCGGTGGGCATGGCGTTTGGACCGGAGGCGGGACTGGAGTTGGTGAATCCGCTGCAGAATGATCCTGCAATGCGGAGCTATCATCTGCTGCCCAGCGTGCGCGGCGACTTGCTCAAGAAGCTTGGGCGGCGGGAAGAAGCGCGGGCGGAGTTCGAGCGGGCAGCGGCGATTACGCGAAATGCGCGAGAGCGGAATTTGCTTTTGGAGCGGGCCCGGAGTTGCGGGTAGCGCAAACGAATTTAACCACAGAGGAGCACAGAGGGAACGGCGTCATTGTGCTTTGCATTTGGCCAGGATTAGCGTTATGTCGTCGTGCTGGTCGCTGGGATTCAAGCCGCGGACTTCTTCAGTGATGGCTACCAGCGCGGATTGACAAGGTTGATCGCGATTCTGACGCAGCCGTGAGATCAACGATTCCTCTCCGAATTCCTGTCCGTTGTGGTCCACCGCTTCGGTAATGCCGTCGGTGTAAAGGGCGAGGATGTCTCCCGGCATGAGGCTGCACTCGGCGATGGAGCAATCCCATTGCTGGAACAGTCCAACCAGTGTGGTGGTGGAGTCGAGGCGGTGGCAGGCGCCATTGGCGCGCAGGAGCAGACCGGACAGGTGGCCGCAGTTTGCATAGCGCAGACGCCGGGAGCGGTCATCGTAGATGCCGA
>DASSRO010000101.1:0-9721 GCA_035701745.1 Candidatus Sulfotelmatobacter sp.
GCAACTCGATGAACGTATTCACGTCGCGGCCAATGCTCGGCAGGTTATCGAGCGTTTCGCTGGTCAGTGTGTTGCCGACGGTCGAATTCATGGTCTGCATTTCATTGCCGACCGCGGTCACTTCCACCACGACGTTGGCGCCGCCGACCTGCAAGGCCATATTCGCGGTCACCGCGATACCAATTTTCACCTCGGTTTGCGTCTTGCTTGTCGAGAACCCTTGCTTGGAGACCGTCAGGTCGTAAACGGCGGGCGTGACGTCCACAAAAACATAACGCCCCGCATCGTTGCTGGTGGCTGAACGCGTGGCTTTCGTCGACGTATCGGTGAGCGTCACCGTGGCGCCGCTTACCACCGCGCCGCTCGGGTCGGTGATATTTCCGACTACCGTGCCGGTGCTGGTGGATTGCGCCATAACCGGCGCCGAACTGCTCAGCCAGAGAACGACCGAACAAAGAAGGAAGCATGCGAACAGGGAAGAGAAAATCTGGCGACGGACGCGCATTGCAAAGCCCTCCAATAACAATGAGTCATCCCGCGATAGGCGCGGTGAGTTCTTGCACAGCTCAATTTTTTCTTTACGAGACCCAGCGGATTCCAGGTCAGAATGTTCAGCGTGGCCCCAAAACCCGCTAATAGGTCGGGAACACTAACACCATTGAATGCACGAAAACAAGTATTAATTGTAGAGATTCAGTTTTTCCCTGTGGTTCCGATTAAGTGATTGATTTAACATGGGATAGCGCCAACAAATCTTCGGAAACCAGGTCCGCTGAGTTCCAATTGTCAAGAAATTGTAAGGAATTGTTATGTGGCTGCCGCAGTCCCACGAATTTCCCACCTCGTCCTTCCACCAGTAGATTGATAGTATTGCTTGACTAAAACTGATGTGCCGCATCCGGCCGCGCAAAGCTCAAAAGGCAGGGATCGATCATGAGAATCGCAAACGATGTCACGGAATTAATCGGGCACACTCCCCTGGTACGGCTGAATCATGTCACGAAAGGTTGCGTCGCCGAAGTGGTTGCGAAACTCGAGAGTCAGAATCCTCTGGCCAGCGTCAAAGACCGCATCGGCGTCAGCATGATCGTCGAGGCCGAGCGCGAAGGAAAAATTCATCCCGGCAAAACCACGCTCATCGAACCGACCAGCGGCAACACTGGCATCGGCCTCGCCTTTGTCGCCGCAGTAAAAGGTTACAAGCTGGTTCTCACCATGCCCGAAACCATGAGCCTGGAGCGGCGCGTCTTGCTGCTCGCTTTTGGTGCCGAGATCGTTCTCACCCCCGGCCCGCGCGGAATGACCGGAGCCATTCTCAAAGCCAAAGAAATTCTCGCCAACACACCCGGCGGCTACATGCTGCAGCAGTTCGACAATCCCGCCAATCCTAAAATTCATTTCGAAACCACCGGCCCGGAAATCTGGAACGACACCGACGGCCGCGCCGACATTCTCATCTCCGGCGTGGGCACCGGTGGAACCATCACCGGCGTTTGCCAGTACATCAAGCCGAAAAAGCCGTCGTTCAAGGCGGTCGCTGTCGAGCCCGCCGACAGCGCGGTGCTCTCCGGCGGCAAGCCGTCGCCGCATAAAATTCAGGGCATTGGGGCCGGATTTATTCCCAGCATCCTGCGGCGCGATTACATCGACGAAGTCATCACCGTCACCAACGACGATGCCATCGCCATGGCGCGCCGCCTTCCTCTCGAAGAGGGCCTGCTTGTAGGCATTTCATCGGGAGCCGCTGTGGTCGCGGCTTTGAAGGTGGCGCAGCGCCCGGAGAATCAAGGTAAGCTGATCGTCGCTATCCTTCCATCGTTCGGCGAACGTTATTTGAGCAGCATTCTTTTTTCCGAATTGCGCGACAAAGCCTTGCAGATCCCCACGGCGGAGCTTCCAGGGTAATTGTTTCAACTTGTTATTCCAGAATTGTTTTGTGTGAATTGTTTGGCGCAGTTATCCATGCCGCACTTGGCGTCGTTAATTCGCGAAGACTTGTCGAACGTGCTCGAGCACGATCCCGCGGCCCGTTCTCGCCTCGAAGTTTTCTTGTGCTACTCCGGCCTGCACGCGGTCTGGTTCTATCGCATCAATCATTGGTTGTGGAATCACCGCTTTTTTCTTCTCGGACGATTTTTCTCGCAAGCCGCGCGCTTTCTCACCGGGATTGAAATCCATCCCGGCGCCAAGATCGGACGCCGCCTCTTCATCGATCACGGACTCGGAGTGGTGATCGGCGAAACCTCCATCGTCGGCGATGACGTCACTCTTTATCAGGGTGTCACCCTGGGGGGCACCGGCAAAGAGCATGGCAAGCGGCATCCCACCATCGAAGACGGCGTTGTAGTCGGCGGCGGCGCAAAAATTCTCGGCAACATAACCGTCGGAAAAAATTGCCGCATCGGCGCCGGCTCGGTCGTGCTGCGCAACGTTCCCGAAGATTCCACCGTTGTCGGCGTGCCCGGGCACATCATCTTTCGCGAAGGCAGGCGCGTTGTGATTACCGATCCCAAGCAGATCAACGATCCGCTCTCGGAAGCGCTTGCCTCCGTCGCGACCGAAGTGAATAAACTACGCGAACGCGTCCAGCAACTCGAAGGCTCCGCCTCGAAAAGCGAACCGCTCTCCGAATCCATGCAGCGAATCATGGAAGACCTGGACTACCAGATCTAGCCGCCGTTTCTGTGCTGCCGATGCGCCGCAGCGATGGCCGCCACGCAATAGATGCCGGCCGTGATCGGCAACAGAGCTCGCATTCCCATAAGAAGCGAGCAATTCTCCAACAAACCTCCAACCGCCGCGCCCAGCACATTGGCGCCCAGAGCGGCGCCGGGCGTCGCTACCCGCCGGAATTCCAGTGAAAACAGCAGTCCGGCAAATACCACGGGCACGGAAAAGATAGCCGCCACCACCGCGCCCACAACACCCGGCGGGCCCGGAATTCGCGCGTATGGAATCCAATAGGCCGCGATCAATCCAACCAACAACGGCATCACGATCCAGATTCTCGACCACGACTGCGGAAGCTGATCGGCAATATGATTCGCAATCAAAAGCGCGGTCAACAACACAGAAATGACGATTCCATTTACCTGCCAGGTAGTGCCGAAATAAAGTGCCAGCCGGCTGATCACTTGTGTCTCCAGCAGCATGAAACCGGCGCCCATGCTGAAGAAGAACAGCGACGGGGTTTGTTGGCGAGCCTCTGGAATTGTCCAATAAAGTCCCAGGGTCACCAGAATCACGAGCACGCTGAGCGAAATGTACGTCCGCGGTATGCTTCTATCCCGCTGGTACAGGTAGGGCCAATCATCGGTAGCGACCGGCACGTCACTGGAGTCAGTCGCGAAGCGATTCCGCGAGACGAAGTCGGCCAGGCTCGCGTCCCCCGCCAGCGCACTTTCGACGCGTCCCGCAGCCGAGATCGCAAAACAAACCGCCGCCGGTGTGTAGCTTGAGCCCGCATAGAAAACGATGGGGGGCCTGCCGAACGTCTGCTCCAACATCTCCGACAGACGACGTCCCATCCACGGCCGGTCGACCGCGAATTTCAAGAACAGCACACCGTCAGGATTCAGATGTTCGCGGGCCTCGCGGAACGACTCCATCGTGTACACGAAGTTGTCGATCCGCATGTTGGAGTAGTCGGAAAATTGGGTGTGAGAATCCAGTAATCCAAACAGCACCAAATCGTATCGCTGCGAACTTCGTTTGAGGAACGCGCGGGCATCCGTTTGATGCATCGCAACCACCCGTGAGTCATAAGGATGTTCGGGATGCTCGCGCTCGCCTAGGGCCAGGATCGCCGGGTCAATCTCCACCGCGTCGATCAACGCACTTTTGTGCCGTATCGCAGCCGCCACATCATCGCCCGTTCCCGACCCGACAATCAGAACACTTGGCGCAGAACCCACAAATCGAAACGGAATGTTGTAGGGATTTTCGCTCGGTGCCTCCTTCAGCAGCTTGGGATGACGTGCCAGGAAGTCCGCCGACAAATCCACAATCGCCTGGTATCCAGTGTGATTCACCTTCAGCCCACCCATGATGAAATCCCCGTTCGGCGAGTAGAATCGCGAGTAATCGATCTGCTGGTACGGAGTCCAGATCGTGTAATGGTCGCGGCTCGAGGGATCGTGCAGGAGCAACGCGAGCGGCAGCAGAAGACTCAAGACCAGTGCCCGGTCCTTCGCGGTCTCCTGCAGCATTGCGAATCCGGCGAGAACGACACCTAGCCAAACCCAGGGCTGCAGCATCATCCGGCTCACAGCGAAAAACGCCAGGATCCCCATCAAGCTTCCCGCGAGGTTCCACGAGTAGCTCGTAAGCGTCTTCGGAGCCAGATTCATCTGCCGCCCGACGATCTGTCCCAAGGGCACGAAGATCCAGACGAGCAGGAGAAATAAGATCACGGTCAATAGAACGATTGAGACAAGATCAAGCCAGTTCCAGACACCCCCGTTCGTCCACAGTTCCAGATCAGAGGCAGCACCCAATCCCTGCGATAGGCTTTCCAGAGCCTTTCCACTGTGCCAGGGCAGGCGAACGACCAGCAGCAATCCCATCAAACTCTTCAGGTAAACCGGCCAGCGAATTGGCTTGCGAGCGAGAGCGCACCCCAAACCAAACCCGACGAAGCACAACAGCAGCGCAAGATTTTTGAAGTATGCGAAGACCCGGATTTCGACCGCAATCCATCGAATAAACGCCAGTTCCGCAAAAAGGGTGAGAAAACTGGCCAGCACCAACTGGTATGGACTCCACCGCGAAAGTCCAATTCCAGTTTCAAAAAATGAATGCCCGCGCCGCTTCGCCGCATAGGTGTAGCCGCGCAGCAATATCAGCGCCGCAGTTGCTCCAACAAAGAACCATGATCGGGAAATCATTCGCCAGGGAAATCGGAGCCGAAAGTGGCATCGAGTATAGCGTGTCGACGACGGACTCAGAGAACCCTGACGCCTCTATCGACGTCGCATTCTATGCGGGAGCCGATAGTATGTTCGCAAGGTCACGCGTCATCTCGCCGTCAAACATCCGCCAAATGCCCAGCGGATTCGCATCTTTCAGCGCATCGGGCAACGCGCTGTCGGGAAACCCCTGATAGCAGACCGGACGCGCGAATCGAACAATTGCCTGGCTCCCCACCGACGTTGATCGCCCGTCCGAAGTCGCAGGATAAGGCCCCCCGTGCACCATCGCGTGCGTGACTTCCACTCCCGTCGGGAAACTGTTGAACACGAGCCGCCCCACTTTGCTCTCGAGAATCGCGAGCAGGTCCGCGAACTCTCGCAGATCTTCTTCGGTCCCGTGAATCGTTGCCGTCAGGTGGCCGTCCAGGCCGCGAGCAATGGCCAGCAGTTGCTCGTGTCCTGAGTGCCGCACCAGCAAAGTTGTAGGGCCAAAAATTTCGGCATCCAAATCGGATTCAAGAAACGAGCCAGCGTCGGTTTCAAACAATGCCGAGCACGCGGCGAAACTCGCATCCTCCTCCGCTGCCCGCCCCGCCGCCACCAGCTTCGCATCTTTTTTCCGCGCGGCGATCGCCGAGCCATACGACGAGTGAATCGTCCGCGTCAGCAAGTGAAACGGCGCAGCCCCATTCACCAACTCCTGCAACTTTCTCGCGAACGCATCCGCTTCGGAAACTTTCGGCACGAATACCACGCCCGGCTTCGTGCAGAACTGCCCCGCGCCCAGCGTGAATGAACCATGCAGTCCCGCCGCAATGGCGTCAGCCCGTTCCCTCAGTGCGCCCGGCAGTATGAACACCGGGTTCGTGCTGCTCATCTCCGCATAAAACGGAATCGGCTCCGCGCGCGCCGCCGCAATGTCCATCAACGCCCGGCCAGCAGCGCGGGATCCCGTAAAGCCGCCCGCTTTGATTTGTGGATGCTTCACCAGCGCCGTCCCCACTTGCACGCCCGCATCGAACAGAAGGGAGAACACTCCCTCCGGCAATCCGCACTCGCGAACACTCTGCTGGATTGCGCGTCCCACGAGCTCACCCGTGCCCGGATGCGCTGGGTGCGCCTTAAAAATTACTGGATTGCCCGCCGCCAGTGCCGATGCCGTATCTCCTCCCGCGACTGAAAATGCCAGCGGAAAATTGCTGGCCCCAAACACGACAATTGGCCCCAGCGGCCGGAGCATCGAGCGAATATCGGGCTTAGGCAGGGGCTTCCGCTCTGGAGCCGCGCGGTCGATGCGAGCCTGCACCCACGATCCCTCTTCCACCACCTGCGCGAACAATCGCAACTGGCCGCAAGTGCGCGCGATTTCGCCTTGCAGGCGCGCCTGCGGCAGAGCCGTTTCCTGCGCTGCGCGTTCAATCACGTCGCCGGCGACCGATTCAATCTGCTCTGCAATCTTGCGTAGGAATGCTCCGCGCTCGCGTCCCGGCACACGCCGGTAAGTCTCGAAGGCTTTGGCCGCCAATGTCACTGCCAGTTCAACTTCTTCCGCCGTCGCCGAAGCGAACCCCGGCTGCAACTGCTCGCCAGTGGCGGGATTCGCCGCGTAGAACACCTCTCCCGCCCCCGCGCCCTCGCGAAATCCAATCAGCGATTTCCCAGAAAGTTTTGCCATAAACCCTGTGATGCCCATCATGAATTTCGCCGCCTACCGGCTCACCGCCTGCGCTCTCTCCTGTAATGCGTCATGAATAATTCTTTTCGTGCGCTCCAGTTCTTCGCCAACCAATTCGAGCCGTGGCGGACGCACCCGCGAATTCCCCATTCCCACTTCCGCCTGAACCAGTTTGATCAACTGCACAAACTTCGGAACCGTATCCATGCGGAGTAGAGGTAAAAACCACCGGTACAACTCGAACGCCCGTTCGTTCTCTCCGCGGACACCGCAGTTGAACAGTTCGACCGATTCGCGCGGCAGCGCATTCGCCAAACCTGCAATCCATCCGTTCGCTCCCATGCTGACCGCTTCCAGCACCGCATCGTCCACTCCCACGCAGATTTCGAGCCGCCGGTCCAGCAGCGCGCGAATCGCCGCCACCCGCCGCACATCCGCACTCGACTCTTTTACGGCCGCAAGGTTTTTATGCTCCTGTGCGAGTTCCTGAATCTGTTCCGGCAGAAAATCAGTCCCGTACGCCACAGGATTGTTGTAGAGCATGCACGACAGCGGCGTGGCACGGAACACCGCCGCCACATGATGCTTCATCTCGCGCCAGTCTCCTCTGTATATATAAGGAGGCAGCACCATCAGTCCGTCGCAACCCGCGTCCGCAGCGGCTTTCGCCAGCGCCACTGCCTCGGCGGTCGAGAGTGCCGAAATCGCCGCCACCACCGGCGCGCGTCCTTGCACCGAACCTACGCAGGTCCGCAGGATCTCAAGCTTCTCCTCGAACGCCAACGTCGCGCCTTCTCCCAACGACCCCAGCGCAACAATTCCAGCGCAGCCATTGTCCAGCAGCCACCGGCAATGCTTGCCCATGAACGCATGGTCGACGCTGAGATCGTCATGGAAGCATGTCGTAATCGCAGGCATCATGCCCTTCCAGTTCATCAAGAACCTCCGCAACGCAGTGATCATTATCAGTGGTCAGTGGTCAGTGAACACATTTGATTTTTACTGGCCACTCGTTCCCGCCATACTCTCCACCCTCACCGGATATACCGGCGGCCGCACCGAGTCCGGCGTCCAGTGAAACAAAAACTCCGTCGCAGGCCCGCAAACTCTTCCCTGGCACGGTCCCATTCCGCAGCGCGTTTGCAACTTGGCCGCACGCCAGGTTTTGAGTTCGCGCAACTGAGAATACGCGACATCCTCACAGCGGCAAATAATAGTTTCCGCGGCCGGCAAATCTCTCAGTTCGGCGCGCAGACGAAATGCACGCTCCAGCGCCCGCGCGAAACGCCGCGCCCTTCTCCGCTCGCCAAATAATTCTCGCGCTCTCCCCATTTCGTTGGCCGCGGCCAGTCCGGCGATCTGCCCCTCGATCAGCGCCAACTCTACGCCTCCAATGCCCGTCGGTTCGCCGGCGCAGAACACACCCTCCACGGACGTTCGCTGAAAATCATCGGCCTGCACAAAGCCGTGGCTCAGGCTGCATCCCAGGAGCGATTGCAATTCCACGTTGGGCACCAGATGAAATCCGCAAGCCAGGTAATCGCACGCGATGACCTGCGCCTTCCCGCTTCGCGAAATCGTGACGCTCTCCAATCGCTCTGCGCCCTGCGCCGCTAGCGGCCAACAATTCGCAACGTAAGGAATGCCCGCCAGATCCTTTCTCAACTCTCGCCCCTGCGAAATCTTTTCGGGATAGCGCAGCAACCCAGCTCCGAACCGCGCCAGGCTGCCCCACGGCGCCTGCTCGCAAATGATCGCAATCTCCGCCCCGCTCTTGCGCAAATATGCCGCCACCGCCAGCAACAGCGGACCACTCCCCGCAATCACCACGCGCTTCCCGCCGATGGGCAGGCCCGCCTTCACCATCGCCTGCAAGCCGCCGGCTCCCATCACATTCGGCAACGTCCATCCCGGAAAGGGCAGAAACCGTTCCCGCGCGCCGGTAGCCAATATCAGATTTTTGTAGCGCAACTCGCAGACATCGTCAGCACTCTCCGCCAACAGCACTCCATTCTCCGGCTGATCGAAAACTCTGGTCTGAAATAATTTCGTGACGCGCTCATCGCTCAGCAAGTGAGTCCATGGTGCCGCGTCGTGATTCTCACCTCCGCGCCAGACCTGCCCTCCCAACCCTGCATTGTCGTCCACGATCCCCACATTCGCGCCACACTCCGCGGCCCGCGCCGCCGCTGCCATCCCCGCCGGACCCGCTCCAACCACCAGCACGTCGAATCGCCGCGAAGTCCTACCCATCGGTTTCCACTTTCATTCCGGGCTCACACACGATCAGGCAACTTCGGCAATGCCGCCTGCCGTTGATCGCCACGCGGCACTCGAAGCAGATTCCCATCCCGCAGAGCGGTCCTCGCGGTTGCCCGCTCACCGACGTGCGGCAAGCGCACCCAGCGATCGCCACAGCAACCGCAACCGTCGCGCCGGAAGTCACCGTCACTGGCGAACCGTTCACGGTTAGCGTCAGCGAGGTCGAGGCAGCATCAGGCATGCACACTTTCCTTCCCTACGTTTTCTTTTCCCATCCGCGCGGGCAAGTAGGGCTCAATGGCAATTTCCGGCCGCGTCCCAGTGATCTGATCCGCCAAAATTTTCGCGGTGGCCAGCGAGGTCGTAATTCCCAGCCCCTCATGCCCCGTCGCCAGAAACACCGTCTGATCACCCGGCCACGGACCGATCAGCGGCAGCTTGTCAGGCGTGGCTGCGCGAAATCCTGTCCAGGTTCGCACCGCCGAAATGGGCCCCAGCCCTGGCATGTACTGCTGGGCGCGCTGCAACATGCGCCGCAGAATCTCATGATCGACCTCTTTATGTTCGGCTCCGTATTGGCGCGATGAGCCGATCAGAATCTGCCCGGTGCGCCGCGGCTGCGCGTTGAACGCAACCGAATCCCCGCTCACCGAATGCGCGCTCTTCAGGTATCCGAGTTCCACCAACTGGTGCCGCAAAAACCCCGGATAACGATCGGTGATCACCAGATGCCCCTTACGCTTCTTGACCTCCACTCCGCTCATCAATTCCGGCGACCATGCTCCTGCCGCGTTCACCAGGATTCCGCCCTCGATCTCGACGCCGTCGGACAAGCGCACTCGTCCCTGCCCCATCTGCGTGACCGCCGCCCCCA
>DASSRO010000102.1:0-2771 GCA_035701745.1 Candidatus Sulfotelmatobacter sp.
TCGCCCCCGCCGCGACGTCAAATCGAGCAGCGCAGTCTTGCTCTTGCGCCCTTTCACCCCGGCGATGCTGCCCTCCACTGCCAAATCGGTTCTCCCGAAATGCGAGTCCACCTGCTTTAGAAACGTGTCGCCGTGAATGGCATCAACATACGCTGTGTATTGCGTCGCGAGGTTTACTTTGTGTTGGCCTGTCGATACTTCGAAATCGGGAACGTCCGTCGTCCCTGAAATATCGATGTGCTTTAAGACACCGCCGTATTGTCCTTTCGAGGAAAGCAATCCAGCAACGCCGCCATACACCCCCAGATCGGCGTGTTCAAAACTATATTCACCCGAAATCGGAGTTTCGCCCGGCTTTCCCGTGGTCCACACGCCGAACTTTCCGCGCGTCGCGATTTCCCCCGGCGGCTCGGGATTGTGGAATTTCAGGTCGTAGTTGATCGGGCTGCCCCACTCCACGTCCCGAAGAACCGCCTGGTGTACTTCGAAGCGCAGCGGCTTCTGGTGGGGATTTCTCGAAGCAAACTCAATGACCGCTCCGTCGGCCACTATCTCCTCAACGACGAGGTTCGAGTGTTGCGTCTTAAACGTCACGTTGCTGCCGAGCGGAGGGACGAAGACATGTCCGCCTTCGGCGCGAATTCGCGGAACCCGTTTGGAAAGAATCCCTGAATAACTGCCCTGAATGGTGAGCCTGTCGATCGTGATCAGAGTCCACTTGTCGGGCCCGTGTTTAAACTCTATGCCCTCGACAACGCATCCCGGAAACGGAAAATACGTGCGACGCGCGCTCCGGACCGTAACCGTGCTGTCGCTGGCCTCCGCCAGGTCGTCGACGATCGCCTTTTCGGTGAAGGGCCAAAACCGGTTCCAGAATACCGCCAGACAAATGGCCGCGCCTATCAGAATGGCCGCGACCAGAATAAGAACCGTCCGGCCGGGCGAAAACTGTCGTGAAGAATTCACCTTAGTCTTCTCAAGCCTTGGAGACGGGGTCGTCTTGCCGGCGAGTGTGGAAGAAGACATGAAGCTTGGAGTCCGAAATGCCTGTGGAATGTTGGAAGCTTAATTGCATCGGCACGAATAGTTGGGTTACTGCGACTTCGCCGCTCCTCGCTTCGCCTTCCCTTTAGTGCGGGAAACGGTTCGTTGCGTCGTGCCGCGCTTCTTAGGCGCAGATTTACGATGCTTCGTGCTTCGAGTTCGGCTTTTCTGGATGGACGCGCGCTTCGCAGTTTTCTTCTTCGAAGGCATGCGGGAGTTGGTCGTTTCTGAATTCGTCCCCAGCTTGTGCGTCATATTCGCCAGAGTTCCTGCGGCTCGTCCCAGTTTGCGCGCCACCGCGTTCAGCAATGGTTCTTGCGGATCCACTTTGCGAGTCATGAAAGCCTCCGAACTTTCCATCCCCAACTCATTGCGCACGCTGCCGATACGAACAAAATCCCGGCACGCGGGCCGGGACTGACGAAATTCCTCAAAGCTTGCGGCCGCCAACTTTACGCCGCATGCGATCTTGCACATTCTTAGTTGCGCTGGGCATGGTGAAGGTTGGGGGAAAAGACGCGTCAACCCAGCAACGCAGCGGAAATGATGCGAGAAAAGCGGGCAAAAAAAACCGCTCAGCCTGGGGCTGAGCGGCGAGAGTGAGATGCTTTCCGAGGGTGATGCTGCGCAAAAACCGAAACCTGATATTGCGTCACGACTGCGGCCAATAGCAATTCACGTCGAACGCGACGCCAACTTTTCAATGCCGCATTGCTTCCGTAACTGGAGCCATATTACCAACGGTTTTAGTCCCCGGGGAATGGCCCGTACGTGGCGTTACTCCCGTCACCGTGAGTCCAGATCGCGCTGTTTACACTTTTGCTGCGGTCCCAGGAACTCGCAAACATTTTTTGTGCAATTCACTGCGCAGTCTGCTAGCATGTTGGCCATCAAAACACACTTATCCCCTTCGTTTTCTGAAGGAATAAAAGCAAGTGGATACGGCACTTGAAGTGCGCTCAGGGTGCATGGAAGTGTCTTCGGTCACCCCCGACCGCATTCGTCAAAGGTAGGTAGAAGTTGCCGAGTTCAGCAGGCAGGGTCGAGATCCGCATCCGTCGTCGTCCCACCCGCCGCCATCGCCGCAATCGCCTCATCCGCCGCATCATGCTGGTCGGACTCGGCGCACCGTTGGCTCTCGCGTTCGCCGCAGCTGCGCTGCATTACTTAAGTCCGTCATTGTTCCGCTCCGCGCGCTCTTCAGAGCAAAATCCCGCGGCTGTCTCGGCGTACAAAATCCTGATGCTCACCCAACAGGAGTCCACCCGCCAGGTTGAGGATCGTCCGGTCTACGCCTATTCCGTGGTCCCCGGAGGCGTACGTGACGCGCAGGAGTTGAAGTGGGTGGCGCAACACGATCCCGTGGTCGCATCGCACTACGCGGGATTCGATTACGATCATGCCCGCGTTGTGCGTCTGGTTCTGGCGCGCACCGCGTACGTTTCGTACCGCATCGGAAATCGAGTTTACTGGACGCGGCACCGCGTCAGTCTGAAGAAGGGCGAGACCGTGGTCACCGACGGAAAAATCACCGCTCGCTCCCGCTGCGGCAATCGCATTGAAGAACTTCCTCAGCAGGCGAATTCCTCTTTGGAACCTCCCGCGGCGAAGTTTGACGAGCCTATGATGCCAGCCCTCGGCACCGCCCTGTTAAATCCCCCGGTACCGTTCGAGTCCGCGCTGCTGAATCCCGCGCCCGCGCTGGGACCGCAACTGCCCCTGAATTT
>DASSRO010000103.1:0-10500 GCA_035701745.1 Candidatus Sulfotelmatobacter sp.
GTCACCACGCGGCACATTTCGTGCAGCCGGGAACGCATGCGTTCGCCGATGCGGTCTCCTAGAGTTTCGCCGCGGCTCGCAGCGCGCGCGGGCGAAATGGAGCCCGTAGCAGCAGCTGCCGGTTGATCGTCAAAATTCGTAGTGATGATCGTGGTGCGGTTGTCGTTATATCGCGTATTCAGAATCAGGCTGACCGTGTCCCATACCCACTCGGTCGGCTTTACCGCGCCCAGTTCGTCGAGCACGAGCACATCGGTCTCAAACACGGGGCGTAGCACGTCCAGTTCCGTGGTCTGTACGGTCGAGTTGTAGGAGTTCTGGATCTCTTTCAAGAGTTCGCGATAATCATAAAACAGGCATGGAATGCCGCGATTGACAATCAACTCCTTGAGAATTCCTACGGCCAGGTGAGTCTTGCCGGTTCCGATCTTGCCAATGATCAGCAGGCCTTTGTCGCCCCGCGGGTCGCATTTCTTTGCAAAGCCCGACGCAATGAAGTGAGCTTCCTCCAGCGAAGGATGTGCCCCGGGAAAATCCGTGTCGTAATTGGAAAGCTCGCAGTGCTCATAGCGCTTGGGTATGCGCGCCGCGGCCAGCAGTGATTGTCCGCGCGCCCGCACCCGGCAGTCGCAGCGCGTTACCCGGCGATCGTTCGGACTGCCGCTCGTACCAACGGACTTCCATCCTGTGCCTTGGCACAGCGGGCAAACGTCAGGAGCTTTCGCAGCCGGAGCCCCTATTTTCGAGTCTTCCACCTTCGAACCAATCATCTTCAAACCAAATCTCCTGTTTCGACTTTGCACCCGAGGAAGGGTTTCGCGCAAGCCGCAAACCGTGCCGGCCTGTGTACATCCTGTGAAGGAAAGCTATGCCCTGTGGAGAACGCCGGAAAACCTTCCCGCTCTTCCCCAAAAGCCGCCCGGGTAGCCCCAATTCGGGCGATGGGAGTGCGAAACAGGCTTCCCGCGCCGATTTTCACAGTTGACTTTCTCCGCAGACGGAGGAGAATACGAGCCGTCAGGTTTCCCAACTCAGCCATAGCCAGTTTTACCTCCCGGTTTCGGCTGGGCATGAAATGAGACCTGCGAGGAGAATCTCATGAATAAGGCCGATCTGGTTGACAAGATCTCGGGCGCATGTGAAATCAGCAAAGCGCAGGCCACGACCGCCATCGATACCGCGGTGGACAGCATTACCTCCGCGCTCCGCAAGGGAGATCGCGTAGCTCTGATAGGCTTCGGCACCTTCTCGGTGTCGCAGAGGAAAGCACGCAACGGGCGCAATCCGCAAACCGGCGCCACCATCAAAATTGCAGCCCGCAAAGTCGCAAAGTTCAGTCCCGGGGCCGAGTTGAAGAAGGCTGTCAACAAGAAATAATCGAGGACAGTTCAGAGAAGCGGCAGGGGGTCGGCCCTGCCGTTTTTTGCTGTCCTGACGTGCGCCATTGCCGGAGCCGCACATGATCCGTTTTCTTCCCTTAAAAATAGCGTGGTTGATCGCATTCCTGGCGGCGTCGACAGCGCCACCGCTGCCCTTTGGCGTTTGGCAGCGCGCGTCCGACACACCAGTAATTGCGCCGCGCGGCGACGGCTGGGAACAAGCCGGAACTTTCAATCCAGCGGTGGTTGTGCGTGGCGGCAAGGTCGTGATGCTCTACCGAGCGCAGGATAAGCAAGGCACCTCCCGTCTGGGATATGCCGAGAGCGCGGACGGACTTCATTTCATGCGCCGCAACGATCCGGTGTTAAGCCCCGCAGAAGATTACGAAAAAGATGGCGGAGTCGAAGACCCGCGGCTCGTTCAATTCGGCGACACTTACTATCTGACTTATACCGGTTACAACAAGAAAGACGCGCAGCTCTGCCTGGCAACTTCAACTGACCTGATTCACTGGAATCGCAAAGGCGTCATACTGCCCGCCAACAAAGGCAATTGGAACGTGAAGTGGACGAAGTCGGGCGCCATCGTGCCTGAAAAGATCGCCGGAAAATATTGGATGTATTACCTGGGCACGAGCGCAGACAATCGAGATCAAGGCGGCTTGGCATCTTCTACCGATCTGCTGCACTGGACGGACGCGACTCCAATTCCGGTAGTGCCCGTACGGCCTGGCCGCTTTGATTCGCGAGTCGCCGAGCCGGGTCCGGCACCTATTGTGACCCGGAACGGAATCGTGCTCATCTACAACGGCGCGGACGACAACCTCGTCTACCGCACGGGCATTGCCGTGTTCGATCACAACGATCCGGGGAAATTGCTTTGGCGCAGCGACGAGCCCATACTTTCTCCCGAGAGAGATTGGGAAAAAGTTGGCCAGGTCCCTAACGTAATTTTCGTGGAAGGAATGGTCAAGCAGGGGAATAAGTATCTGTTCTACTACGGCGGCGCCGACAAGTACGTTGGCGTTGCCGAAGCGTCTGTTACACGCTAGAGGACAGCTTGACCCCCAGTCGAGCCGCACCCTACCATCGACGTGGGCCATGCGACTCCCTTCTTTTCGCGCGATCCTTCTCATCTGCCGAGGGCTTTCCTACGGATGGCTGATGCTTGCCGCTTGCAAGCTGAGCGCACAGCAAGCCAAATCACCTGCGGCTCCCGTGGCGCCCATCGCGACTTTTACCGATATCGCCGAAAAGGCAGGGCTGACCGCGCAGAACATTTTCGGCGGCCTCGATACCAAGAAGTACATCATCGAAACCACCGGGACCGGCGTCGCGATCTTCGATTACGACAACGACGGATGGCCCGACATCTTCTTAGTGAACGGCACGAAGCTGGAAGGGTTTCCCGCCGGGCAAGGCCCCAGCAACCGCTTGTACCGTAACAATCATGACGGCACGTTCACCGACGTCACGGCCAAAGCCGGCCTGACGGCGACAGGCTGGGGACAGGGCGTTTGCGTCGGCGACTACGACAACGACGGGTGGGAAGATCTCTACGTCACCTACTACGGCAAGAACCGTCTTTATCACAACCAGCGCGGCGTGTTCACCGAAGTTGCCGAGAAAGCCGGCGTTGCGGGGTCGGGCAAGGCTTGGGGCACGGGCTGCGCTTTCGTCGACTACGACCGCGACGGCCATCTTGATCTGATGGTGGCGAATTATGTTGATTTCGATCTCTCGACCGCGCCCGCACCCGGCGAGCGTCCCACCTGCATCTGGAAAGGTGTTCCGGTGATGTGCGGCCCGCGCGGTTTGCCCGGGGCGAAGAACATTCTTTATCACAACCGCGGCGACGGCACTTTTGAAGACGTGACCACCAAGGCCCACATCGATCGCACTGATGGCCACTACGCCTTCAGCGTGTCGACGCTCGATTTCGATGAAGACGGATGGCCCGACATTTTCGTCGCGTGCGACAGTACGCCTAGCATTCTCTATCGCAATAATCACGATGGGACTTTCAGCGACGTTGCGGTCACTGCCGGTGCCGCTTTCAACGAAGACGGCCGCGAGCAGGCGGGAATGGGGTCGACCATCGCCGACTACAACGGCGACGGCCATCTCGACATTTTTAAAACGAATTTTTCCGACGACACTTCCACGCTCTACAAAAATAATGGTGACGGCACCTTCACCGACGCGACGTCCGCCGCAGGGCTCGGCCTTTACACGCAGTATCTGGGTTGGGGAACAATGTTTTTCGACATGGACAACGATGGCTGGCCTGATTTGATTCTGGTGAATGGCCACGTTTATCCCGAAGTGGACAGCCAGCACCTGGGGAGCAATTACAAGGAACCGAGAATCCTTTATCGCAACAATGGCGACGGCACGTTCAGTGACATCTCCGCTTCCGCTGGAGCGGGCATCACGGCTTCGGCTTCGTCCCGGGGGTTGGCGGTTGGCGACTTGTGGAACGACGGCGGGATTTCAATCGTCATCAGCAACATGAACGATCGGCCCAGCCTACTGAAGAATCAGATTCGCAATGCAAATCACTGGGTCGCCATTCGTACCATGGGCACGAAATCTAATCGTGACGGCATTGGCGCGCGCATCCGCGTTAAGACGGCTGCACGCGTTCTGGTGGATGAGGTTCGCAGCGGTTCCAGTTACGACTCGAACAGCGATATGCGAGTGCACTTTGGCTTAGGTTCGGCGACGAAAATCGAATGGGTTGAAATTCGCTGGCCAAGTGGCGTGACCGAGCGTTTCGCGAATGTTCCGGTCGATCAGATTCACACGCTCAAGGAAGGCACGGGCCGCGCCGTAGAAGCGGACTCAAAGAAGCCTTGAACCACAGAGGACACAGAGTTCACAGAGGCGCCCTTGTTTCCATGTGACCTTGTGGTTCATTTCTTTCTCGCAATGCTACTGAACTGTACGGTCCGGCTGATGCCTTCCCCTTCTTTGACGTAGATTAGTTGATTCGCCTTAATGTCTTTGAGCGTGTCGACCTGCCCGCTGGGCCAGCGGATCTCCAGCGCATCGACCTTCTCAGCCTTTCCCAACCCGAAGTGAATCCGTAGATCGTTCTGTGAAAAATATCCGCCGCCGCTGCGGACTTCATCGATCTGCTGGTGCGGCTTGGTTTCGCCGGGCAAATGCGTCACACAAGTCAGGCGTGCGCCAATTCCGCTGCGGTTCGATTTCGTTCCAACCGTGCGAACCTTGATCCAGTTGTGCTCGAGCTTTAAATCGCAGCGCAGTAACTGCGGATAATCGTTCACGCAATTGACCACGACATCGATGTCGCCGTCATTATCGAAATCGCCAAAGGCCGCGCCCCGCGATGCACTCGGCTCTGATATGCCCGGCCCCGCCTGAAACGAAACATCCGCAAAATGCCCGTTGTGCAAGTTTTGATAAAGCAGTTTGCGCTGCGCGTAACCGGCTTCTGTTTTGAGTTGCTCGACTTCGGGATAGACGTGACCGTTGCAGATGAGGATGTCGGCCCAGCCATCGTTGTCCATATCGAAAAAGCCGCAGCCCCAGCCTAGATACTGCGTGTGCGCACCCAGTCCCGCAGTGAAGGTCGCATCTTCGAAGTTTGCGCCTCCTTGGTTGTGGTAGAGAGAAGGCGTGTCGCCCGCGAAATTGGTTTTGACGATGTCGAGATTGCCGTCGAGATCGTAGTCCGCGGCAGAAACGCCCATGCCGGCTTGGGGCTTGCCGTCTGGGCTGAGCGCGCATCCCGCTTCGATGGCGATGTCCTGGAACTTGCCGTTCTTCTTGTTCTGGTAAAGCGCGCTGGCGGTGGAATCGTTGGCCACATAAATGTCGGGCCATCCGTCGTTATCGAAATCTGCGGTCAGGACACCAAGTCCGTAAGTGCCATTCGCATTCAGAATCCCGGACGATTCTGAAACATCGGTGAATGTCCCATCGCCGTTGTTGTGGTAGAGAATGTTTTTGCCGCCTTGCAATCCCGGAGGTCCGCAGGCGACCATCACGCTCTTGTAGAGGCACGGTCCGGATTCCGGAACGGGCGCCGTGGCGAGATCGAGATCAATGTAGTTGGCGACGAACAAATCAAGACGTCCATCGCGATCGTAGTCAACGAAGGCGCACCCGGTATTCCAACGCGTGCCTTTGCCTGCCACACCTGCCTTCTGGCTGACATCGGTAAACGTGCCGTCGCCATTGTTGTGGTAGAGAACATTTTTGCCGAAGTAAGTGACGAACAGGTCTTCCCATCCGTCGTTGTCGTAGTCGCCTACGCAAACGCCTTGTCCCCACCCAGAGTGGGCGACTCCGGCTTTCGCGGTGACATCGGTGAACGTGCCATCGCGGTTATTTTTGAAGAGATGCGAAGTTGGCTCGCTGCTTGCGGGAAATCCTTCGAGCCGCGTGCCGTTGACTAGAAAAATGTCGAGCCATCCATCGTTGTCGTAGTCGTAAAAGGCAACACCGCAGCCGGTGGTTTCGAGCAAGTATTTGTTCTTGTGCTCGCCGCCGAAGATGGTTTTCGCATTGAGCCCAGACTCGCGGCCGATATTGACGAAGCGAAGTCCAAGATCAGTGCTGGGCGCTGTTGCCTCGGCTTTTGCCGGAGATGCTTTCGGCTGCTGGCCTGCCTGTGCGCGCAGCCAGCGCGGACGAGCCATGCCCAGCACGCTTTCCAGCGAGAGCACGAGCGCCGAACGGCTGAGAGATTTCAGAAAGACGCGGCGTGAGGAAAACAAGAGGTCGCTACCTGGCCCAGTCGGCTCGTGTTAGAATTCGCCCCTACTTCTTATATCAGGGTACCGCGCCTTTGCAAGTTCTGCCCGCGCCGAGTCCCGTTGTATAAAGAAGATGGAATGAGTTCTTACCTCGATCGTGCTCTCCATTCTGTTGCGCCCTCTAGCGTTGCTCGCGGCCTGTTTCTGTGTGGCTGGATGTTGTTCTGCGCATTCTCCGGCGCCCAGCAATCGTCCCCAACTCCGCAGCCGTCGCGGGAGTTGTCCCGAACGATTCGCACCTGGGAATTTCTTCCAGTCGTCGGCGCTCGCGCGGGATTGTTCGGCAACGAAGCGGGACGATTCGAAGCCTGGGTCTACCCGCTCAAGGTCTTCCGCGAGTTTCACCTGACATTTCACGTCGGCGATCGCGCCTTGCCCGCTGAGAGTCTCGCGCGCACGCTGGCAGTTCGTCCTGAGTCGGCTTCCATTCTTTATGCAGGCGACAACTTTCGCGTGCGTGAAACCTTGTGTGTGCCGGTGAACGAAGCGGGGGCGGTCATTCTGCTCGAGGTTGAAACCGCGCAACCGCTGGAGGTAGAAGCGGGATTCATTGGCGACTTTCAGCTGGAATGGCCCGCCGCACTGGGTGGAACCTATGTTAACTGGGACGAGAAAGAACATGCAGTCGCCTTTGGCGAGGAGGCGCGCAAATACGCCGCATTGGTCGGATCGCCAACCGCCGCCGACGCTCATCTTGCCTATCAGACAAACTATTCCTCGTCGGATGAAAACACGCTTCGTTTAGGCGTAACGCAAAAAGGAAAAGAAACCAAGGTGCTGGTGATCGCGGCTTCAGTCACGGGGCGCGCCGACGCCGAGAAAAACTACGAACGATTGTTGACTTCCTACGCGGACGGGGTGCGTCAATCGTCCGACTATTACCGCACTTATCTCGATAAAACGGTGAGCCTCGAACTGCCGGATCCAGTTCTGCAACAAGCCTACGATTGGGCGCGCATCAGCACTATCCAGGGATTGGTGAACAATCCATTTCTTGGCGCTGGCCTGGTAGCAGGTTATAGAACGTCGGGGGTCGGGCAGCGTCCGGGATTCGCGTGGTTCTTCGGCCGCGATTCGATGTGGACGTCGCTCGCGCTCAATGCCGAGGGAGATTACGCCACAACTCGCACGGCACTCGATTTCATCAGCAAGTACCAGCGGGAAGATGGCAAGGTGCCGCACGAGATTTCGCAGAGTGCGAGCCTGGTGCCTTGGTTCAAGGACTATCCGTACGCGTATGTATCTGCCGACGCGACGCCGCTATTCATCATCGCAATGAATGATTATGCGGTGCAGAGTGGGGACGTGCCTTTTGCTCGCGAGAAATGGGACCACCTGTGGCGCGCGTACCTGTTCATGCATTCGACATATGACGAACAGGGCTTCGCGAAAAATCTTGGTGTCGGTCATGGATGGATTGAAGGCGGCCCGCTGCTTCCGGTGAAAAACGAGTATTACCAAGCAGGGCTCGCGGTCGAAGCGCTGCACGCGCTCTCTAATCTGGCGCGGCTTGTTGGCAAGGAGGGCGTCAGCAAGCAACTTGCAGAAGAGTTTGCGCAAAGGGAACCTGCGCTCGACCAAGCCTTCTGGTCGCCTGATCTTAAGGCTTATGCATATGCAGTGAAGCCTGACGGCCAGCGCGGGGACGAAGCCAGCGTGCTGACGACAGTTCCGATGTGGTTTGGCTTGTCGGACCCGAATCACGCAGACCAGACCATCACGCGGCTGGCGGCCGAGGATCACCAGACGGACTGGGGCATGCGGATCATTTCCCAGCAATCGAAGGCTTACGATGGGTCGGGCTATCACTATGGGTCGGTGTGGCCGCTCTTTACGGGGTGGGCTTCTGTGGCTGAATACCGCTACCATCGCGCCTTTCCGGCCTATGCGAACTTGCGAGCCAATGCCCTGCTCGGGGTTGACGGTGCGCTGGGACATTTCACCGAAGTCCTCTCCGGCGATTACTACCAATCCTTCGCGACCAGTTCGCCGCACCAGATATGGTCCGCTGCCATGGTCATCAGTCCGATGTTGCGGGGGATGTTTGGGCTGGAGACAAATGCGGAAACACACCAGATCACGCTGGCTCCGCATGTGCCTTCGGACTGGATGTCGTTTGGGATTCACAACGTCCGCATCGGCGAAGCTAGCGCGGACTTTCAATATCGCAAGACCGTTAACAGCGTGGAGCTCGAGGTCAGGCGAACTGGAACCGGAGATTGCTGGATCGAGTTCTCTCCGGCGTTCAGCCTGCGCACGCAGATACTCAGCGTGCAGATGAATGGAAAGCGTATGCCGTTCAAGATGCAGCCGAATGCCAATGATCAGCATTTGTCGGTGCGATTTGCGGCCAGCAGCGGGACAAATCATTTGACGATTCGAATGAAGAAGGATTTTGGGCTGGCCTTGGCGAACGAGCTGCCGCTTCTTGGAAGTCCGAGCCGGGGATTGCGTGTTCTCTCCGAAATGTGGAGCGCTTCGAGGAGCGAGTTGACGCTGCAAGTCTCGGGACGGGCGGGAGAGCACTACGCGATGGAAGTTTGGAATCCTGGCCAAATTTCATCCGTGGAAGGCGCTGCGCTAGATAAGGTAGGGAAACTGGAAGTTGAGATGCCGCAGGGAGCGAGTGAGGCTTACGTGCGGCGGGCGATTGTGATCCACTTTCGGCCGTAGGTCGCAACATCCGCGGTGCGTCGCAGGCTCTCGCGAGCAGGTATAGAATACGCGGGAGATGCATGAATTATCGATTGCGATGGGCATTGTGGACGCGGCGCTGGACGAGTCGAAGCGCCGAGGCGTCGAGGTGAGCGCCGTGCATCTCAGGCTGGGCGCGCTCTCTGGCGTGGTGAAAGATGCGCTGCTGTTCTCCTACGAAGTCGCCTGCCAGGACACGCCGCTCGAGGGATCGCAACTCATTGTGGAAGATGTTCCGGTGATCGTGTTCTGCGCGCGGTGCCGCGCGGAGCGGGAGTTGCCGTCAGTACAGTTGTTTGCCTGTCCGGAATGCGGAGCGCCGACAATGGACGTGCGCCGCGGCAAGGAACTTGAAGTGTTTGCGCTCGAAGTGAAGGAAGAAGAAATGCAGGAAAAAGAGGTGCAGCCATGAGCGAGCCGCGTCTGGTGGAAGTGCGCCGGAATGTGTTGAAGCAGAACGATGTAATCGCCCGCGCACTGCGGGAACAGTTTCGCGCCGCGGGAGTGTTCGTGGTAAGCCTGGTTTCTAGCCCGGGCTCGGGAAAAACCACATTCCTGGAGAAGACACTCACGCAATTGCAGCCTCGCTATCGAGTTGCGGCGCTGGTCGGCGATCTGGCCACCGAAAACGATGCGGTAAGACTGGCGCGCAGCAAGGCGCCGGTGAAACAAATCACGACCGGAACGCTTTGTCATCTGGAAGCGGCGATGGTGCAGAACGCGCTGCTGGAGTGGGATCTGCGGACGATGGATTTTCTGTTTATCGAAAACGTGGGGAACCTGGTTTGTCCGTCGTCGTATGATTTGGGAGAAAACTTGCGGCTCGTGTTGATGTCGGTGACCGAGGGAGAAGACAAGCCTCTCAAGTATCCGACGATTTTTAATAGCGCGGACGTTGCGGTCGTGACCAAGAACGAACTTGCGGATGCGGTGGAGTTTGACTGGAATGCGGCGCGAACGAGCATCCAGTCGGTGCGTCCAGGAATGCAGATTTTTCGCCTCTCGGCGAAAACCGGGCAGGGGATGGAAGAGTATTTGAACTTTCTGGCGCAGCAGTTGGCGGAACAGAGAGCGGTCGCGCACATCTGATTTCTTCACGGCGGTTTGGTATCCCAGGCGGATTCCATCGACCTATCTTCACGCAAGCTCCGCTCGAGTTTGGCATTTGATTTGCCAACGGTCGACTCGGAAGAGCAATTCACGGAGGCTGTCATGGCGCATTTTGAGCGGATTCGGGATGTGATTTCGGGGCCGTTTAGTCCGGAAGTCATGCGGCAGAGGACCGCGGCCGGGTGGCAGTTGGTCTCGCTGGAATGGCGGCGCGAACTCCCCGAGTCGGAGGGACCCACGGAGGGCGCGTTTAGCGAGGACATTCCGTACGGGCTTCGCATCTCGGAGGACTGCCAGCGACTGGAGATCGATCCGGTAGAGAATCGGGTGCTCATGCTGATGATGGAGTTGCTGGTGCAGGATTTTCCTTATTCGAGTATTGTCAGCGACTTGAATGAGAAGGGGTTTCGGATGCGGAGCGGCCGGCCATGGACGCGGGTAGCGTTGTTCAACATGACGCCACGGCTGATCGAAGTAGGGCCGCGATTGTTCTCAACGGAGGAGTGGAAGCGGGTGCGGCAGAAGTTTTC
>DASSRO010000104.1:0-7517 GCA_035701745.1 Candidatus Sulfotelmatobacter sp.
GTGCCGGTAGGCGCGTTGTCGGGCGCCAAGGAAATGAAGCCGTCCTCTGCAGCCGTCACCGTCGTTGGCAAAATGAAGACGCGGCAGAAAGAAGTGGGATTTCAGGTGCTGGTGGGCGCGGCACATAAATTACAGCCGTCGCTCGATGCCGGGGCTGTCGGAGCAATTCTCGCTTTTGGTTGCGCCGCTCCAACTGCTTGCTACGAAATTTACGCCGCATGGAAAGAAGGCGATGCAGAATTGGCGCGCCTGAAGCAGGAACGAATCGCCAAAGCCGCGCTGCGGGTGGGCGGCGATCTCGGAGTTCCCGGCATAAAGCACGCCATGGACTTCAATGGATATTACGGCGGCCCCTCGCGCCTGCCATTCCTCCCCCTGACGGCGGATCTGAAAGCGGAGATCGAGCAGGCCCTGGCTGATATCAGGAATTAAAAATGCTTTCCGTTTCCGACGGCCTGCAGAGGGACGCCCGCATTCGCGTCTAGTCGAAGCCCAACTCGCGCGGGTTTACCTTCGAAATATCGACCGCGCGTGATCTCCACGACGCGCTTGACCGGCTCGGACGGGCCTATGCGGCGGCCGGGAAGCCGAAGAAATCGCGCTAGTTCGCCTCCCCTTGTGATCCAAATCACACCGGCGTATACTTGGTTCGAACGATCGTTCGAATTTAGTCAATTCCCCGATCATGGCGACTGCTACTACAACGACCCGCGTTTCAGCACGACGCAGTCGCGCAATTCCGACGCCCGCAACGCGCTACGACCGGCGCCTGGCCGAAATCCTCACTCACGCCACGGAAGTCTTCTGCGAAAAAGGATACGAAGGCGCTTCCATGCGCGATCTCTCGCGCGAGAGCGGCATGTCGCTGGCGGGACTTTATTACTACTTCGAGTCGAAAGAGCGCCTGCTGTACTTGATCCAGAAACACACGTTCTCCACGATCGTGCAGCGTCTGAAAACAAGACTTGAGGGCGTCGGCGACGCCGAAGAGCGCGTGCGCATTTTCATTCTCAATCACCTGGAATATTTTCTGGCCAACCAGGCGGCCATGAAGGTCCTCTCACATGAAGCCGAAGCGCTTAAAAATGGTTTCGCTTCAGAGGTCGCCGCGATCAAACGCGAGTACTACCGGATTTGCGTTGGCCTGCTTGACGATTTGAAGAACGAACGCGGCCTGCAGTTTTCCACGCGGATTGCGGTACTCAGCCTGTTCGGCATGATGAACTGGATTTACACCTGGCACAACCCACGCGTAGACGCTGAGGCCGCGTCGATCGCACGCGAGATGGGCGACATTTTTCTGCGCGGCGTAATGGATAACAAGCGGCGCGGGCGCTGAGTCGTTTTCGGCGGCGAGATTCAGCGCGTTGCTCGGAATGACAAAGTTTAGGTTAAGGAGGCATAAACATGGCGACAACAGTGCAGCCGGCAACCGGCGAATCTACGAAGCAGCTAGTCAACTATCGGACCGAGGGCGGCGTCGCCGTCATCGAAATGTGTGACCCGCCCGCAAATACTTATACCTACGAAATGAACCGCCAGCTCGACGAAGCGATTCTGAAAGCTCGGATGGACAACGATGTTTACGTGATCGTGATGACCGGGGCGGGCGACAAGTTTTTCTCCGCCGGAGCGAACATCAAGATGCTCTCCACCGTCGACCCGACATTCAAGTATTACTTCTGCCTGCACGCGAATGAAATGTTGTTGCGCCTGGAGCACACGCCCAAGCTGGTAATTGCCGCCATTAATGGCCACTGCGTGGGCGGTGGACTGGAGATTGCGATGGCTGCCGACATCCGCATCGCTCGCAAAGACGCCGGCAAAATTGGCCTGCCCGAAGTGAATCTTGGCGTCCTGCCGGGCACGGGCGGAACGCAGCGCCTTTCGCGCATGGTGGGCAAGAGCAAGGCGATCGAGCTGATGGTCACGGGCAACACGTTCTCGTTCGAAGAGGCGCAGGAACTGGGAATCATTAACGACATCTTTGAGCGCGACGGATTCATGGAAAACATCATGGAATACGCCAAGCAATTCTGCCCGCCCAACAAGGCGTCGAAAGCCGTCGGCCGCATCAAGCGCGCGGTGCAGACTGGCTGGGAGATTCCCATGGAGTCTGCGTTGGCCGTCGAACGCGAGAATCAGCAACTGTTATTCCAGAGCGAAGACGCGAAAGAGGGCCTGGCCGCCTACGTAGAAAAGCGTCCGGCAAATTTCAAAGCGAAATGAAGTTCTGTGTGTCCTCAGTGCCCTCTGTGGTTAGAAAGGTTTTGTGACATGCCTGGAAAAGTAGCAAAAATCGGAACCTTCAGTGACTGGATCGGCCTGTTCAACGACTGGCGCAAGGAAATTGGCGTCAACACGGATGACATCGACGCATTTCACTTCGACACTTTGTACGGCGCCATCGACACGGAAGAGATCGAATTCGGCTCCTACAAGGGTCGACGCAAGTGGGAGAACCTGCGCCAAATTCCCACGCAACAAATGCGCGACGCACTGATGAACATGATCGTCTACCAGGGCGACACCGAGTTCGCGAGCGTGGAACAGCAGCGCAACCTGCTGGAGAACGCGCCCACCGAGTGGGATCGGCGCGCCATCACGCGGGTCATGATCGAGGAGATGCGCCACGGCTGGCAGATGTGCGCCCTGCTGGTCGACCACTTCGGCTACTCCGGCAAGGTCGAGGCGCAGAAAATGCTGGAGCGGCGAGCCTTTGAGAACAAGCGTCTGCTGGGCGCTTTCAACGTCGACGTCGACAATTGGATGGACTTTTTCACCTACACCGACTTCGTCGACCGCGACGGCAAATTCCAGTTGCAGATGCTCAAGTATTCCGCTTTCGCTCCGCTGGGACGCTCGATGTCGTACATGCTGCGCGAAGAAGCCTTCCACATGGGCACGGGCAACGACGGCCTGCGGCGCATCGTGGAGGCGGGCGTCATCCCCGGATGGCTGATCCAGAAATATCTCAACAAATGGATTTCGAGTTCGTACGACCTTTTCGGCACAGATCATTCGTCGTCGGCGCACTGGGCCTACGTGTGGGGCGTGAAGGGGCGTTACGACGAACCCAAAAACGACAAGGCACCCGACCTCGACGACCTGAACGACTACAACCGCAACCTGTATCGCGACGAAGTTGCCGGCCTGATCGAGCGTTTTAACAATTCGCTCAAGGCGGGCGAGGCGAAGCTGTATGCGCCGGACATCAAGTTCAATCGTGCGATTGGAAAATGGGCGG
Source organism: Candidatus Sulfotelmatobacter sp. (assembly GCA_035701745.1). GTDB lineage: Bacteria > Acidobacteriota > Terriglobia > Terriglobales > Acidobacteriaceae > Sulfotelmatobacter. Next base: position 3,248 of record DASSRO010000104.1, read on the forward strand.
GAAAACAATTCCACGCGCAGACCGGCGAACCGCTCGACGATCGCGCGTACGAGGAACATCTGAAAGACTACATGCCGTCGGCAGCAGATAAAAAGCTTCTGCTGGACATTATCGGTACGGAAAAGAAATGGATTGCAGAAAAGACAGGCGCCCGCGATCCGCTCTCGACCATCGGTGAAGTTCGCAAATCGGCAATCAATCTGTAAGGGTGTTTCGTGGGCGGGCGCGGCTTGAGCCGCGCCGAGGGCGAGATACAGGACCGGCTTCAGTCGCTGAGGTCACGCAGGACGAATCGAAATATGCCAACCGCAGAAACGGCCGCGCGCCTGATACTCGACTTCGCCCCACCAATTGCGCGCATCATATTGCATCACCCGTCGCTCAACGTGATCGACGTTGCCATGATGGAAGAACTCGCGCACGCGCTCACGGAGATCGAGGCTCGGCAAGATGTTTCCGCGATCGTTCTGACTGGAGACGACAAGGTGTTCTCTGCAGGTGTGGATGTCGCCGCTCATACTCCCGACAAAGTGAATGAAATGTTGACCAAGTTCCACGCGGTGATTCGCGCGCTGGTCGCGACGAAGAAAGTTACTATCGCCGCCGTGCACGGGCACTGCCTGGGCGGCGGCGCGGAGTTGGCCATGGTCTGCGACATCGTCTACACCACGGAATCGGCCCAGTGGGGATTTCCTGAGATCAAGCTGGGATGCTATCCGCCTGTCGCGTGCACCGCGCTGGCGGCGCTCGTCGGCCAGAAGCGCGCAGCAGAATTGATCCTGACCGGACGGACTATTACTGGCAAAGAGGCCGCGGAGATCGGCTTGGCCAACCGCGCTGTGCCGGAGAATGGCTTGGCTGACGCAGCAGAGGAGTGTACCGCGCATTTGCGTAAACTCAGCCCGGCAGCGTTGGCAATCGCGAAGAAAGCCTCCTACGCCTGGGATTCCATGCACTTCGATAAAGGCTTGGCCCGCGCGGAACGAATTTATTTCGAAGAGTTGATGAAAACGTCGGACGCACACGAAGGCGTCCGCGCCTTTATGGAGAAGCGCGCGCCCAATTGGACAGGGAAGTAGCGTCTTTCCGAGAGCGATGTAGCGAATGGATTACGAAATCACGCCCGAAGAAGTGAAGACGAAACTGGACGCAGCTGAACCGATCACGCTGCTCGATGTCCGGGAACCATGGGAGTTCGAGACGGCGCGGATCGAGGGCGCGAAGCTGATGCCCATGGGCGATGTTCCTTCGCGCGCGCATCAGGAACTCGACCCTGAGGATCAGATCATCGTGGTCTGCCATCACGGCGTCCGCTCGATGAACGTGACCGTGTGGTTGCGCCAACAGGGCTTCGAGAAAGTTCAGTCCATGCGCGGCGGCATCGACGCCTGGTCGCGCCGCGTGGACGGAAAAGTGCCGATGTACTGACGAAAGCTGCTGGCTCCTAGCTTCTAGCTACTAGCCAAAGCGGCCTAGTTTAACTAGAAGCTAGCAGCTAGAAGCTAGAAGCTTTTTTGCAATGAAAAAAGAACTGATCGAACTCCGCGTTAACGGCCGTGCTCGCGAGCTTGCCATCGAGCCCAGCGCGCTTCTACTTGACGTGTTGCGAAACGAGTTGCAACTCACCGGCTCCAAGCGCGGCTGCGACGATTCCTCCTGCGGGGCTTGTACGGTGCTGGTCGATGGCGTTGCCATGATGTCGTGCACGCTGCTCGCGGCAAGTTGCGAACGGCAGGAGATCACAACGGTCGAAGGAGTGAGCCAGCACGGCGCTCTGGCTGCGATACAGAGGGCTTACGGTGACTGGGGCGGGGCGCAATGCGGCTACTGCACGCCGGGCTTCATGATGACCGTGAAGTCGTTGTTGGCAGAGAATCCGAATCCCTCCGAAGCCGCCGTTCGGGACGCGCTCAGCAGCAATCTGTGCCGATGTACCGGATACAGCCAGATGTATGAGGCGATCCGGGCAGCGATTCAAGCCGAGAATGGAGAAAACTGTCGAGCTTCGCTCGACCGGACGGGCGAGAGCGCCCGTCCCCACACGAGTTCTGCAAATGACTGACTTCTCTATTATCGGCAAGCCCACGGCGATGATCGACGCCGCCGAGAAGACCACCGGCGCGGGGAAGTACACCGACGACCTCAGCGTCCCTGGGATGCTGATCGGCAAGATCCTGCACTCGCCGTTTCCGCACGCACGGATTAAGCGCATCGACACGCGCCGCGCTGAAAAGTGCGAAGGCGTCATCGCGGTTGCTATTGGTAAGGATGCCCCGAATCCTTACGGCATTCTGCCGGTAGGGCATGACGAATACCCGCTCGCGCTCGACAAGGTACGGTACGTGGGCGACAACGTGGCCTGCGTGGTTGCAGTCTCCGAAGCGATTGCCGAGAAGGCGCTCGAGTTGATCGACGTCGAATACGAAGTGCTGCCCGCCTACTTCGATCCCGAAGAATCGATGAAGGCGCAGGCGGATCTCATTCACGACTCCAAACCGCACAACGTGGAAAAGGATTATCACCACGTCTTCGGCGATCCCAACAAAGGATTTGCCGAGGCCGATCAAGTCGCCGAGGCGCGCTTCATCGCGAACGAGGTCACACACGCCGCCATGGAGCCGCATTCCACGCTGGCGTCATTCGAAGTCGATCCGCACACCGGCAAGCCCGGGCGCCTGACCGTGTGGTCGTCGACTCAGGTTCCTTATTACCTGCAGCACAAGTTGTCGCTCGTGCTCGAGATGCCGATGCAGCAGATTCGCGTGATCAAGCCGTTGGTGGGCGGCGGCTTCGGCGGCAAGAGCGAAGTGATTCCACTCGAAATCATTGCTGCCATCGCGGCGCGCAAGGCCCAGGCGCCGGTCAAGATCACCTACACGCGCGAGGAAGTTTTCTGGGCGCATCGCGGGCGTCCGCGCACCATCGTCGATCTGAAGACTGGCGTGAAACGCGATGGCCGCATCACCGCTGTAAAGGCGCGCGTCGTGCAGGATGGGGGCGCCTACTGTTCCTACGGCGTCGTCACCATTCTTTACTCTGGCGCGTTGCTGGGCGCGCTCTACGACATCCCAAATATTCAATACGACGGATACCGCGTGCTCACCAACAAGCCTGCCTGCGGCGCTATGCGCGGCCACGGCACCGTGAATGTGCGCTTTGCGTTTGAGTCGCAACTCGACGAACTCGCGGCGAAAATTGCGATGGACCCCGCCGAGATTCGTCAGCGCAATCTCCTGCAACCCCCTTGCGTGACGGTGAACGGATTACGCGTGCAAAGTTACGGGCTGCCCGAGTGCATTGAGAAAACAGTGGAACGCTCCGGCTGGAGGCAGCGAAAGGGCAAGCTACTTAAGGGACGTGGGCTGGGCATCGCCTGCAGCCATTACGTGAGCGGCGCGGCCAATTCGATTATTCGCTCCGACATGCCGCACTCGACGGTGAACATCAAGATCGATCGTGACGGCGGCGTGGTGGTTTATACCGGCGCATCGGAGATTGGCCAAGGATCGGACACGATGACCGCGCAGATCGCCGCCGAAGTTCTGGGATGTTTGCTACCTCGCGTGCGCGTGATCGCCGCCGACACCGACCTGACCCCAATCGACATAGGCTCTTACTCCAGCCGCGTGACCTTCATGGCCGGAAACGCAACCCTGCGCGCCGCCACAGAAGTAAAGAAGCTGATCGCCGCCGCCGCGGCAAAAAAGATGAATTGCGCACCAGAAGACCTGATCTTCAGCGACGACACAGTCGCAAGACAAAGCGGTTCAGGGAGCAACCACGAGCAACGTAGGGACGGGCGCATTCGCCCGTCCGGTGCGCCGAAACCGGGCAGCGATGTTGGCGCCCAGCCTTCTGTCTCGGGCCATGTTGAAGGCCAAATCCTCCGCGGCTCTTTGCAGCAAAAACGCAAAGAAGAGGGCCCGAAAGATTCCATGACCTTCGAAGAGGCCGTAGTCGCCGCCATCGATTTTCACGGGGCGCTCACTGGCACTGGTTCTTACGCGCCTCCGCCGGATGCTCGCGGCGGCAAGCACAAAGGCGCAGGCGTCGGGCCGTCGCCGGCTTATTCTTACTCCGCGCAGGTCGCCGAAGTCAGCGTCGACGAGGACACTGGGGAAGTCACAGTCCACAAAGTCTGGGCAGCTCACGACTGCGGACGCGCCCTGAATCCCGTCTCCGTTGAAGGCCAGATCATCGGTTCGGTCTGGATGGGCATGGGACAAGCGCTCACCGAGGAAATGGTCTGGAAAGACGGCATGCTCATGAA
>DASSRO010000105.1:0-3934 GCA_035701745.1 Candidatus Sulfotelmatobacter sp.
CTCGGATAACCCAAGAAAGCACTAGGCCACGAGTCTCCGATAGGACCATGGTTGCCATTTAAAACCCGGTCTGCTTGTTCATCGTTTCAGAAAAGCCGAGCTGATCGCATGAGAAACCCAGGCACATGGCGCAATGCTGCCACGCTCAGCCGCCCAGCGAGATGGTCAAACCCGCATGGGACGAGATCGTCGGGGCTGAATGCCGAGAACAGTTCCGGTCTCTCGCCGACGCTGGAGTATTTTCTCTTGACATTCCTTTTAATAGGACGGCCGATAAGTCATATTCCGATTACCTTCTGGACTGCGAGTCTTTCGCCCAGAATCATTGACAATCGTCCCATGGAACTGTGGGGCTGTGAAGATGGGAAGGAGGCGGCAGGCCCTGTCTCTTGGTTGCCGCAAATGTTATCAATTATTTTTCGCGGAGCAGGACGACGTCGGAGGTGTTCTGGGCACGAGCAACGGCGAGAGTTTTGCCATCTGGCGACCATCGAAATTCGGCGATGTGTTCAGAAGTGAAGTTGGTGATCTGGTGTCCGGGCGAGCCGTCGAGCGGCTGCTGAAAAATGTTATCCACGCCCTGATCACGAACGATGTAGGCCACGGATTTTCCATCGGGGGTGGAAGCCATAGCATTGGTAAAGCCAGTTCCGCCTCCTGTAGCGATCCGTGGATCGGGTCGAAGCAAGACGGGAGAGGACAGCGAACTCGAGTCCAGGGTCACCAGCGCCAGTCTACTCACGGCCCCCGGTGAATTGTCGGCGGTGTTTAGGTCGGCATTGAAAATCAGATGCTTTCCGTCCAAAGAAATGGCTTCGCCTCCGCCCATCCCGTACATGCCATGAACTTCGCTCGCCGGTACGGGCTCTGCTTGTCCGCCATCAAGGGGCACTCTCATGGAATAGTATGGGCCGTCAGCGGCGTAATAATAGACCCACTTTCCATCCGGCGAACAGACCGGGTAATTTTCAAAGCCTCCGTTGGTGAGTTGTGTCGGATTCGAGCCGTCGGCATTGGTTCGCCAGATGTGAACCTGGTTGGTGCTCCCGTGGAACGCCCAAGCGAGAACAATGTAGCGATCCCCACAGCGCGCCATGTCCGGGATCCAAGAGTTCGGATCATTGAGGATGGTAGATTGCTGCCCGCCATCCGAATTAATTTGCCGCACGCTCTGCCCGTCTGAAACGAGCAGCTTGCCATCGGCGGTCCAGGCGACGGACTGCGCATCCTGCGCTTGCACTAAGGTTTGAGCGGTGGCGTTTTCTTGAGAGCCGGTGCCGGGAAGGAGGCTGAGACCATTCATGGTCCTTACCTGTACAGTGGCAGCGGTCTTGCCATCGGCAGACACGGTCAATGTGTCGTAGCTGTTCGTATCCCGAGTGATGGGCTGGATTTGCCCTCCTGCGCGAGGAACCAGGCCGATTTGCGAACGCGAGAAACTCGGTCCCTTCTGTTCGTACCGGGCAAGAAGCCATTGGCCACCGGGCAGCCAGGCGACGTCAAACACCAGTTCATTCTTGAAGGTCGCTAAAGGCTCCGCCTGTTTCCCTGGAACATCAAACGATTTGATGGCGCCAAGTACATCGCCCTGAGTGAAGAGGCTGTAGGTAAGCCGCTTGCCGTCCGGCGACCATGTCATAAAGCGAGGGAGTGCGCCCGGTCCATTGGGGGCGATTTGCAGGATGGTTTCGTCGCCGCCGTCGGAATTGGCGGTCAGGAGACGATACTTGCCTACTTCTGGGTCATTGGCGCGCGCGTAGGCGAGGCGATGTGCGTCGGGCGAGAATGCAATTCCGGTATCGAGGTCGCGGAGAATGAGCTGCGGTGTGCCGCCCAGCACCGGCATTCGGTAAAGATCCCACTCGCTTTGAGTGCTGATGCCGGCTTTGCGAAAGTAAACGTAATTTCCGTCCGGCGAGAAAATCAGGGATCGGTAGACCGCCGCTGCTGGTGGCAGAATCTGAGTATCACTCCCGGTCGGAATGTTGCGCAGCCACAGACTCTGACGGCCATTATCGTCTTGCACGTTCAAGACGTATTTGCCGTCAGGCGAGATCGCAGCCTGTTGTGCCTTGCCTGTGTTCGTGATCTGGGTGATGGTGAAATTCTGAAATGGGGTTGGCCCGCTGCGGCTGACCAGCGAGTAGATGCCGAAGCCGCCGACGGCAAGCAGAACCAGAACCACCGTGACGATAGCCAGCAGACTGGATTTGTGCTCCTGCAACACGGCGCTCAAGCTCGAACCGCTGGCCGTGACGGGCGACGATGAGACCTGAGGCGCTGAAGACTGGGCTGTGGCTGAGACAGTCTCGCCTGCCGGTGTCTGCCACGAGGTGGCACCCTTGTGTGCAGAGCTTTCTACTTCCTGCGTTTGGACGATGGACTGGTGGCCAGAGCCGCTGTCCCGCTGTAGACGCTTTACGTCGCTGCGGATATCCGAAGCGTGCTGATAGCGCAGGTCTCGGTCTTTCTCGAGGGCTTTGTTGATAATCTCTTCCAGCTTGGCTGGCAAATCGGGATTGAAACGCAGCGGCGGTAACGGAGAACGATTGAGGATTGCGTCGAAAATGACCGCCGACGTATCACCTCGGAAGGGTACCGTGCCCGTGACCATTTCATACAGCACCGCGCCGAAAGAGAAGAGGTCGGTTCGGGAATCGAGTTCTTTGCCCTTCGCCTGCTCTGGCGACATGTACGCTACGGTTCCAATGGCCGTGCCGGGACTGGTGAGGTTTTCCAAACTAACACCAGCGGTAATGTCGATTTCCCCTGCATTCGCCGCTTTTCCAATCGCCGGTGTCAGTTTCGCCAGGCCGAAATCTAGAATCTTGGCGTGTCCACGTCTGGTAACGAAAATGTTGGCCGGCTTGATGTCGCGATGAATAATGCCTTCGCAGTGGGCGGCATCGAGGGCATCGGCAATCTCAATGGCAAGAGACAGGATGGTCTCGGTCTCCATCGGCCGTCCGGCGATAAGGTGTTTCAGCGTCAGGCCATCCAGAAACTCCATGGCGATGAACGCATGGCCTTCGTGCTCGCCGAGATCGTAAATCGTGCAGATGTTCGGATGGTTCAGGGCAGACGCCGCCTGGGCTTCGCGCTGAAAACGCGCAAGCGATTGCGGATCGCGGGCAACTTCTTCCGGCAGGAACTTGAGGGCAACGAAACGGCGCAGCCGCGTGTCTTCGCCTTTGTAAACCACGCCCATGCCACCGCCGCCGAGTTTTTCCACGATGCGGTAGTGCGAGATGGTCTGGCCTATCATTCTGGAGATGAATAGTTTTTGGTTCGCTTCATATTACGGAGGGGCCATCTTGGAGTCAACGAACCGGTGGGTTTTTGTGTATGTGATGTCGAAACGTACGCACCCCCATCCGCGCTGGGACTCAGCTCATCCTCTCCTCATCTCGACTCATCCTGGACCATTGTTCTGTTGACGAGGCATGGGTTGAGTTGAACCAGCGGGGATGTTGAGGTGGAAGTCGGAGCTTGGGAAAAAATATCGAATTCTCTTGCTGCGAGGCTGGTTAGCCTGCTCTTGCGCGGTTGAAGACATAATTTCGCCTATGCGTAACTCGAACAGATTCCACCGGGCCAAGCCGCAACGGTGGCATTGTCGTCCGCGGAGAATCCAGCGCGAGCGTCGGCTGTTGTTGAATGGCGAGCATTTGTGTGGAAGGATTACATGGCAGTATATTTGACGACCTCACAGGCCACTTATCGCAGCTTCCCGCGAATAACGGTGATCGAGCCCGCTGGCAGCGTGTACATGCTGTCGGGAGCGGCGGCAATCGCGACGTTCTTATCCTCAGCGGGGTTGTTGGAATACTGCACGAGAGCCACAGATCCGACGAACGAATGGCTGACGTGCTTGGCATCGTCGATGACGATGTGAACCGAGTGGGGCGCGTTCAGATCGTGGTTGATCAGCATT
>DASSRO010000106.1:0-7417 GCA_035701745.1 Candidatus Sulfotelmatobacter sp.
ACAGATAATGCGAATCATGCGGCCCTGGCGCGGCTTCCGGATGATACTGCACCGTGAACAGCGGTAGATTTCGATGCCGCAGGCCTTCGAGCGTCTGATCGTTCAGATCAACGTGGGTCAGTTCAACTTCGCTGTCGGCTAGCGAGTCCGGATCGACCGCAAAGTTATGGTTGTGCGCCGTGATCTCGATCTTTCCGGTTTTCAACTGTTTCACCGGATGATTCCCGCCGTGATGGCCAAACTTGAGCTTGAATGTTTTGCCGCCAAGTGCAATCCCAGTCAGTTGATGCCCTAGGCAGATGCCGAAAATTGGCTGCCGCCCCATCAACCGGCGAATCGAATCCACCGCGTAGGTACACGGCTCAGGATCGCCCGGCCCGTTCGACAAGAACACGCCGTCCGGCTTCAGCGCCAGCACATCTTCCGCCGGAGTCTGCGCTGGGACCACGGTCACCTTGCAGCCTTCGCCGCGCAGCTTGCGCAGAATGTTCTGCTTGATTCCGAAGTCGTAGGCGACTACGTGAAATCGCGGAGGCTCGTCTTTCACTCCCACCACGGCGACGGGTTCGTGCGAGCGCTCGCCCACTTCCCACACATACGGCCGCTTCGTGCTCACTTCTTTGGCCAGATCCATCCCGTCCATCTTAGGAATGGATCGCGCCTTGGCGATCAGTTTGTCGGCATCGCTGCCGAGGGTCGAGATCACGCCGCGCATCACGCCGTGGTCGCGCAAATGCCGCACCAGCGCCCGCGTGTCGATGTCGGAAAGCACCGGCACCTTGAACTGCTCCAGATATTCCTCGGCCACCTGCGACGAGCGCCAGTTCGAACTGACGCGCGAGAATTCCCGCACGATCAGGCCCTCAATCCACGGACGTGTCGCTTCGTTGTCGTCCTGGTTGGTGCCGTAGTTGCCGATTTCGGGATTGGTCAGGACAACGATCTGTCCCGAGTAGGAAGGATCGGTGAAAATTTCCTGGTAGCCAGTGATGGAAGTATTAAAAACGACTTCGCCGTAGCATTCGCCTTTGGCGCCGTAGCCTTTGCCTCGGAAGACTCGCCCGTCTTCCAGCGCAAGGATAGCTTGCATTCTCGCTCCGGGGAGTGGATTTTCAGAATCTTACCACGAATTGCGCTGCGGCCAAGAACGGAACGTGGATTCCAGCACGAAATATTTTGCTGCACAGGATTCGCAGAAAATCGTGCACCACCAAGGACACGAAGGTTCCCGAAGGAACTTAAATCGCAAGCGTTTCCTTCGAATGACTTCGTGGTAGAGGCAGTTACACGCGGCCATCACTCAAACTTCGCCGCCGGACCGCGGGCGAGGCGCCCGCGCCACACATTCTCAGCGCACGCGCCCGACTTTATCCATCGGCCAATAGCCAAAGACCGCTTTGCCATAAATGAAGCTCTGGTTGACGGGGCCGAAATCGCGGCTGTCGTTCGACATGGAGCGATGATCGCCGAGCACGAAGAAACATTCCTGCGGAACAGTCGTTTCCGGGTACGAGCGGGAGTCGGTGTAAGCGGGTGGAACATAGTCCTCGTCGAGCGCCTGATCGTTTACGTAGACTTGGCCGCCGTCAATGCGGATGCGGTCGCCAGCCATCCCGATCACGCGCTTAATGTAGCTTTTCGAGGGGTCGCGTGGATACCGGAAGACGACAACGTCGCCACGTTCAATCGGTTCCAGCCGATACACAAACTTGTTCACGAAGATGCGCTCCTGGTCTTCGAGCGAGGGCATCATGCTGGTGCCTTCCACTTTCACCGGCTGGTAAAGAAAAATGATGATGAAGGCGGAGATGGCGAGGGAGATGATCAGGTCGCGCATCCAGATGCCGATGCCACCCAGGCGAAGCGGAGGCGCCGGAGCCAATTCCGGGACGGGCGCGGTTGCAGCGCAGGGTGCGGGCGCGACTGCTTCGCTGCCTGGATCTGGCTCTGGAGAAGTCTCCGGCATGTGTTTCCATTGTATACAGAAGGCGTCCGGATACCAGTGGGTTGCATCCAAGTTCCTTGCGGATTGAACATTACGCCGCGATTCCTGTCTTCCAGGGCGGCAGGTTACAATAATTGCACGCGAGGAACCTTTATGCGGCTTGGATTCCAGAACAAGATTGTGTATCGCACCCTCACCGTGGCATTTCTCTTTCTGGTTACGACTCTGACGATGTCGGCGGAATGGGGGGCGTTGCCCGACGAAGGGGGCATCCCCGCTTACAACGCAGGACCGCCGCCCAAAGGAACAAAGCTGCCTCCATTCCTGACTAAATCCGACCTCTGGGGAGCGGATGCGCAAAATGTCTATCAGACGCATGCCTATGAACTCGCGGCAAAGATCCCCAACGTGCTCCACCAGCAACCCTGCTACTGCTATTGCGACCGCATGGGCCACAACAGCCTGCATAGTTGCTTCGAGAATACGCACGGCGCGCAGTGCGCAACCTGTCTGAAGGAGCTTTACTATTCTTACCAGGAGCACAAGAAAGGCAAGACAGCTGCCCAGATCCGCGCCGGAATCATTAAAGGAGAATGGAAACAGATCGACCTGCTGCAGGCCTCAACCATGAACTGATATGCAGTAGCGAGTTGCTAGTACCGAGTAACCGAACCAGCGAGGCCTCGCTCGATATTCGGTAGTCGGCACTCTCCGCCAACTGGACCGCAACCCACACTTTGGGCGATACTTTACTGCTCGGCTAGAACGCAGGATTTCAAGGAGTTCCCCATTACCAAGAGCACAGGAAGAGTTTTGCACATGGCTCAGAAACCAACCGCGAAAAAGACCGTGGCGGAAGATCCGCATTACACGCAGGCGCTGCAGAGCTATGAATCCGGACTGCGCGCCATGCAGGAACACAAATTCGACAAGGCGAAGCCTCATTTTCAGAAGGTGCTAAGCGGTCCCAGCAAGGAACTTGCTGACCGCGCCAATGTTCACCTCAACATCTGCAATCAGCACCTGGAGCGCGCCGCGGCTACGCAGTTCAAGACCCCCGAAGAGCACTTCGACTACGCGGTTTCGCTGATGAATATTGGCGACTACGTGACCGCCCGCGAGCATCTGGAGAAACTGCTGAAGCAAAATGCCAAGTCTGACTTTGTGGTGTATGGACTGGCGGCGCTCGACTGCCTTACCGGACACGTCGAAGATTCCCTGAAACATTTGCACGAAGCCCTTCGTCTGAACGCGCAACTGCGATTCCAGGCGCGCAACGATTCCGACTTCCAGAATTTGGCGGAGGATCCGCGCTTCACGGAACTGCTCTATCCCGATCCCGGTGCCGAACTGGGTTCGCCCGGCGGTGGCCTCGGCGAAGAAGAGCCTGTTTAGCCGGCGGATAATACGCAATGGAAACAAAAGCCGCCGAGGTTCAGTTACCCGGGATGAACGTGCGCGAAACCGGTCTGCGCGTTGTCGCCATCGGCGGCGGGACCGGACTTTCCACGCTGTTGAAGGGCCTGAAGCGTTTCGTGCTCTGGCCTTCGGAGTTTCCCACCCAATCCGAGTTGCCCATGATCCGCGATCTGAGCGCGGTGGTCACGGTCAGCGATGACGGCGGCTCCAGCGGACGGCTGCGCAAGGAACTCAACATGCTTCCCCCGGGCGACATTCGCAACTGCATCGTCGCCCTTAGCGAAGATGAGGCGCTGTTGTCGAAACTTTTTCGGCACCGTTTCGACAAGGGCTCGGGACTCGAGGGGCACAGCTTCGGCAATCTGTTTCTCGCGGCGCTCACGTCGCTGACCTCCGATTTTTCCGAGGCGGTGCGCCTCTCCTCGGAAATTCTTCTGACTCGCGGCCATATCTATCCCGCCACCACTTCAAACATTGAACTCGAAGCGCTCATGGAAGACGGCACGCGGGTTCGCGGCGAAACCAAAATCACCGCCAGCAAGGGACGCATTCGCGAACTGTTTCTGGTTCCCCCCGACGTCGGGCCGATGCCGCAGACCTTAGAGGCAATCGCCAACGCCGACCTGATTACAATCGGCCCTGGCTCGCTGTTCACCAGCCTCATCCCGAATTTGCTGGTACGCGGCATCGCCAAGGCGATCGTGCAATCGCCCGCCACCAAGGTCTACATTTGCAATTTGATGACGCAGGCTAACGAGAGCCTGGGACTGACTGCCGCCGACCATATCCGCGCACTCAACAAGCATGCCCAGAAACAGATTTTTGATTTCGCGCTCATCAACCGCTGCTCCGCTTCCAAGGAACTGCAGGCCAAGTATGCCAGCGAAGGCGCCTGCCAGATTGAAAATGATCTGGAGGCGATTGAGGCCCTCGGTGTCATCCCCGTTCTTGGCGACTACCTGGAAGAAGCAGGAGTCGCCCGCCACAATACCTCGCGCGTCGCTCGTGACCTGATGCAACTCATGGCCCAGCGCCCGACTCTGGACCACGATTAGCGAGTGAAGTTCATAAGAGGTGAGGCATATGCGCGGACAGCCGCCTTCGGCTGTCTGTCGAGCGACGCTCGACGCGGTTGAGATCGACGACTCTGCGTGAATTGGCGCTCCCTCTTCCCTTCCTGTATCGTGAATTCTCCGGCACGCAGTATCAGCACTCAACCGAACATGCGCTTTTCCCTGTTGGTCATCCCGGTTCTGCTATTCACCTCCGGCCTGTGCCTCGCCCAGATCGGTCCAGAGCAAGGCGGCCAAGAACTTCAGGTTTGGGCCGCAGGCGGCCACTCGGTCAGCGGAGGACGAGCCAGCACGGGCGTCTTCAACGCAGGCCTTCGCTATGGCTGGATTCTGACCGGTCCGCATCTGTCTGGCCTTTTCCGCGGCCGCTTCGAATATGTCGTCGACGGAGTTCCCGTGTTTCTGGTCTTCCAACCTGCCAACATCGCCTACGGCGTAAGTTTCGATCCCCTCGGCTTGAAGTGGAACTTCGTGCGCCACGGCCGCTTTTCCCCTTATCTCGAACTCTGCGGCGGAGCGCTCTTCACCAACCATAACGTTCCCACCGGCACAAATACTGTAAACTTCACCCCTCAAGCCGCGTTCGGCACGCACATCCTGGGCGCGAAAAATAATGTAAGCCTGGAATTGCGCTACCTCCATATTTCCAACGCTGGTCTGGCCACGCCGAATCCGGGCATCAACACGGTCCAAGTGCGGCTGGGGTTCGGAAGATTCTTTAGCAGGAACTAGCTGCATTCGTATTACCCCGGTTGCGGCTGCCGCGCTCGCCAGCTATTCTTTTCCCTTATGTCCACGCTCGTCGAATGTGTTCCTAATTTTTCTGAAGGCCGCGATAAATCCAAAGTTGACGCCATTGTCGACGCCATGAAGATGCCAGGCGTCTACCTGCTCGATCGTGAGATGGACTCCGACCACAACCGCTGCGTCATTACCCTGGCCGGTGAGCGCGAGGCCATTCAGGAAGCCGCCATCCGAGGCGTAGGCAAAGCGGCCGAACTCATCGACCTCAATGTTCATACGGGCGCGCATCCCCGCATGGGAGCGACCGACGTCGTTCCCTTCATCCCTATCGATGGCGTCACAATCGAAGACTGCGTCGCGATGGCTTGCCACGTCGGGGAGGAAATCTGGAAGCGGTATCGCATTCCGGTTTATCTCTACGAATCCGCTGCCCGCATTCCGGAACGCCAGGGGCTGGAGAATATTCGCCGCGGGCAGTTCGAAGGCATTCGCGCGGAGGTTGCCACCAATCCCGCGCGCTGTCCCGACATAGGCGAGCCCTGCGTGCATCCGACAGCGGGAGCGACGGTTGTGGGCGCGCGCAAATTTTTGGTTGCCTACAACGTCTTTCTCAACACGCCCAACGTCGATATCGCCAAGAAAATCGCCAAGGCCGTGCGTTTCTCCAGCGGCGGCATGCGATTCGTGAAAGGCGCCGGCTTCCTGGTGCGCGGCCTGGCGCAGGTTTCGATGAACCTTACCGACTTCGAACAGACGCCGATTCATCGCGTGTTTGAGATGGTGAAGCGCGAAGCCGCCCGTTACGGCGTAGCGCCCTTGTCGAGCGAGATCGTCGGCCTGATTCCGAAGAAAGCGTTGGAGGAAGCGGCCGAATGGTTCCTGCAGGTCGAGAATTTTGATTCGTCGTTGATTTTGGAAAATCGCCTGATGGCGGTCATGGGCGGCAAGATGGCGGTCGGCGGGCTGCGGGCGGGAGTGGAACCGTTCGTCGAGCAACTGGCTGCGCCAACCGCCACGCCCGGAGGCGGCAGCGCATCTGCTGCGGCAGCCGCCATGGCCGCAGGCCTCGCCAACATGGTGGCGTCCATGTCCCGCGGCAAGAAGGCTTATCTGCAATATGAGGCGCAGCTCAGCGCGGCCATCGCTCGTCTCGCCCCGTTGCGCGAAGAACTCAAAGCCGCAGTCGACGCCGACGCCGAGTCCTACAACTCCGTCATGGCGGCTTACAAGCAAGCGAAAACGGCATCGGATGAAAAGACGGCGGAGGTCGCAATCGAAGCCGCTCTCAAAGGGGCAACCGCAGTTCCGCTGGGTGTCGCCGAAAAGGCCCAGGAAGTCGCTTCCATCACGAAGTCGCTGGAGCCCATTACAAATCCCAACATGAAATCTGATCTGACCACGGCCCTCGCTCTGGCCCAAGCTGCCCGCACCGGCGCCCTGGCCAATGTAGAGATCAATCTCGCATCGTTGAAGGATCGGGATTTCGTGGCCGAAATCCGTAGCCGCACCGCGACGATCTCGTAGAGACTTTGCTTACAACGTCTTGCGGTCATTGAAATGACGTAACCAGTTATGTCCTGCGGGGGCATGTACTTTTGTTCTGCGGTACGGGCTGCAAGTAAAATACAATAAAGCGATCTAATAACGATAAGTCCTGATCGTGCATCCAAGTTTAAGTGGATTACCCTTCTGTTCTGTGATTCGAGGCGTTATGAAACTTTTTAGGATTTCCCTGGCTTCCCTGCTGTTGGCGAGCGTGGCCTATGCCATGCCGCTGAATTCTTCGGCCCGCTCCTGCGTTCCCGCCGATGTGCTGCAAATCATCTCGGTGGACTATCGCGCTCTGAAGGATTCGCCGACGGCGATGGCCCTGAAACAGCAACTGCTGCCCGAGAACATCAAGCAGTTCGAGGCTGCCCTGAAATCGATTGGCCTGGACCCTGAAAAAGACGTCGATACCCTCACCTTCGCTTCGTTCCATGCCGGAAAGCAGGGCGTGAAGACAGTCGGCGTCGCGGCCGGTCCATTCGACAAAAAGACCATTCTCAAGAAAATGAAGCTGCAGAAGTTTGTACCTAAGAAGTATGGGACTTCAGACCTCTATCCGATGGACGGCGGCTTCATGATGAGTTTTCTCGACGACAGCACGCTGGTGTTCGGAGACGGAACTTCCATCCGCGTCGCGCTCGATACCAGCAACGGGCAGGTTCTCGGTTTGGACACAAATGGCGATATG
>DASSRO010000107.1:0-2073 GCA_035701745.1 Candidatus Sulfotelmatobacter sp.
ACGAGTTCATTGAAGCGCACGGTCGCCGACACCGGGCTGGTTATTCCCAATCCCCTAATGCTGAGATTGCATTCATAGATTGCTTCCGCTGCCCGCGAAGCCACTTCCTTGCGCATTCCCCAGGTCGCGCCATGTTGTTCCATCAGACGGACGATTGTCTCCATACCATCGTTACCGGCTGTCAGCTCGAAGTGCCGTTCGCTGGCGATACCGATGCGCATCAACAGATTGAGCGCCACCACCAATACGGTGCTTAGGGAAAGCGACGAGGCAAACAACGGTTGCAGGGCCGTGGGAACACCATGGTATAGGCCGGGAACCATTTCCACGCTGAGGCCGAAAACCAGCGCAATGCCGATGACGAAAGTCTTGCGCGCGTCAAGCATGCGCGAGGTCAGCACCTGCATCCCTCCCAGAATCGTGAAGCATGCCACATACACCAGAACCGCGCCCATCACAGGCTGTGGTATGGCGGCGAAGGTAGCCGCCAGCTTGGGGAAGAACGCCAATAGTATGAGAATCAATCCAATTGGCAGGGCAATGCTGCGGCTGGTCGCTCCAGTCGCCATGGAGAGTCCCACGTTACTCGAAAACGTCGATTGCCCCATGCCCCCGCTCACTCCGGCGAGGATCGTGCACAGGCTTCCGGAGAGAATGCCTCCCGAAACCGGTTTCATGTCTGTGCGTTTCCAGTCCGCATCGTTGATTTTTTCACACAGCGTCAGGTCGCCGACCGTTTTCAGGATCGAGCTCACACTTGTTATCAGAAATGGCAAAACCAGGCTCCAGCGAACTGACCATCCTGCACCCGGGACTCGCCCGGGCAGGCTGACCAGCGGAGCCATGCGTACTGCGTGAAACTGGTTTACATCGAGGAGCCCCAGCGCCAGCGAAGCCGCGTATCCGACAGTGAGTCCAAGAATTACCGGGTAAAGACGCAGCCTTCCTTTGCTCCAGACTGTGGGCGCCACCATGGCTATCAATGTGAGAAGAGCGACCACAGGGCCCCTCCACGCGCCGTTGGGGTTGTCATTCCCTACGAAACGCGGACACGCCAACCCGATGAGCTCAATGCCAACCATCGCGACAACAAGGCCGGTGACCTCAGGCGGAAAGAGGACACGCAGGCGCTTCATCATCCGCGACATTAGAGTTTCGAAAACGCCCGAGACGGTGGTGAGACCGAAAACCAGTGAAAGGCCGCCAGTTTTTCCTGCAAGAATGGACGCACCCAGATACGCCGGCCCGCAGGAAAATGGACACAAGTACCCCGAGCCGACTGGGCCGCGTGCTCGCGCTTGCAGGATAGTGGCAATCCCGGAAACCACCATTGACACGCGAATGATGGCCTGTGCCTGTTCCGCCGTCCCGCCAAATCCGCTGGTCATAACCACCACGAAGATCCAGCCGACTGAAATCACGAAGACATGTTGAAGAGCCAGGATGATCCGTTGCGAAAGCGGAGGGACTTCATCGACGTCATAGATCAGGTTGGCAGGTTTTCTACGCTCGCCAGAGGTGTGCTTCTCACCTGGGGTCGCGGGCAGCGCGGCTTGTGTAAAACGGAGTACGCCGACGCGGATTTTGTCCAGTTTTGAGAGAGTCCCGGCGGGCGGAAGCATCGTCCTCCATTCTTTCGCCGGCGCCCAATCTTCTTACCACAATGGCTTGCTGAAGCGGCCAAATGAGGCTCCGCGATTAGGGCCCTACGATAGCACGATGATAGAAAGAACCATCTGCATATTTAGTGGGCGCCTTAAGGGCGAGGCCGACCACGCGCGAGCTAGCTTGCTACCGGCGCTCGTTAGGCTCTTGGGTAGAAATCGTTCTTCAGCAGTTTGGAGCGGAGCGACCAGAATTGAAGCCCACCGAGCCCGCTGCAACAACGTGCGCCTGGGGATTTGAGAGGATCGGAAATCGTGAGCCGTTTGTCGCAAAGCGGCTTAGCTTTTTGCTGGAAAAATCAGGCGGTGAGCCCGGCTCGCGTGGCGAACCGCCCGTCACGAGTGCTTGAAAATGCTGCGGGGAGAAACGCTGATTGGCGGTTTGTCGCGAAGCGACCATAACGAATAG
>DASSRO010000108.1:0-2734 GCA_035701745.1 Candidatus Sulfotelmatobacter sp.
AGGAGTGGCCTGCGTCGGTGGTCTTCCAGACGCCTCCGCCGGTGGAGCCCATATAAAAAGTGAAAGGCTGGCTTGGGACGCCGGTGACTGCGGTAACGCGGCCGCCGCGGGTGGGACCGATGAAGCGGTAGCGCATGCCGGACCAGAGGATGGGGTTGTAGGGCGTGGTTTCGGCAGCGATGATCGTTATGGCCGCGGCCGTTAGTCCGAGCATGGCGAGGAGGGCAGGGCGGTGCATTTTGGGATATGGTAGCGCGGGGCGAACGGCGGTTTTTCCCGAATTGGTTGGTTTCTTCCGAAAATCTTTTCGTCCAGGCTACGCCGGAGCGTCGCTGGTATTGGATTCCTGTTTTCGCGGACGGCATTTCCTGGTGGCAGACTTGTCGGATGTGGAAGAAGGTACCAGCCGAGGGATGGAGATGCCGAGTTTGCCCAGACGGCGCACATGATGGCGGATCATTCGTTGTTTCTGCACATCGGTGAGAGGAGCAGCGCTCCGCTCCTGATAAGGCCTGCCGGTACGGAGCACGTCGTAAACGAGCAGCAGAAGCGTGTGCGCCACCGCTAGTACCGCACGAGGTTTGGCTCCCGGCTGGTTTTTCTTTCCGGCGATGCGCCAGAAGCGATCCCGCAAAAAGCAGTTCTTCTTCGCCGCCGCTGCCCATGCACACTCGGTCAAAGCCCCCCGCAGCCACGGATTGCCTCCTGTCGTCCGGCTGCTTTTGCTCTTTCCGGCCGATTTGTTATTACCAGGGCACACGCCGGCCCAGGAACTCAGATCGCCCGCCGTTGGAAACTGCCGCATATCTCCGCCCGTCTCGGCCAGCACGGCCGCGGCACTGCGGTCCTGCAGTCCCGGGACGCTCTGAATCAACTGCCACTGCTGCTCCAGACCCGCCGACCGTATCTGCTCCGCTATATCCCGGTCCAGTTCCGCCAGTTGGTCTTCCAGAAACTGCAGATGATTCAGGCTATAGCGGATCACCTGCGATGGTGATCGCTCATCTGATGGCCTTCGAGAGCCTGCGCAATCTGCGGGATCTTCTTCTTTGCGCTGTGTTTGGCAAGCTGCGCGATTTCGGCCGGCTGCGCTTCGCCTTTCAGCAACGCATCCAGCATCAGCTGCCCGGAAACCCCGAATACATCGCTCAATACGTTGCCCAGCTTTACGTTACCGTCCTCCAATACTTTCTGAATCCGGTTCTTCTCCGAAGTTGCAGTGCTCAGCAACCTTTTCCGGCCTTCCAGGTTGATGCCGATCGCCACGTACACCGCCCGGTTCTCCACCCGTCCTTCGTGCCGCATTTTCACGTACAGCGCATCGAGGAACACAATTCCGTAGAACGGCTCCAGGGGACGGTTCTGCCATTGCCGCGCCTGCTCGATCACTCCGTCCGTCACCTCGCTGATGAGGCTGGGGCTCACTTCCACCTGATACATCTCCCCGAGATGGGACTGAATGTCGCGCGTTGTCATACCGCGCGCGTACATCGACAGAATCTTGCCGTCGAACCCCGTCCAGCGTGTCTGGTTCTTCTGAATGATCTGCGGAGAGTACTCACCGTTGCCATCACGCGGCGTTTCCAGTTCGAGTTCGCCGAAGTCGCCCTTCAGGATCTTGCGCGTGTGGCCATTGCGGCTGTTGCCACTGTTATAACCGGCTGGATCATGCTTCTCACAGCCGAGTTGCTCGGTCAGCTCAGCCTGCATCGCTCGCTCCAGTACCGCTTTCGTGATCTGCTTCAGAAGAACCTGGACGTCTTCCGCCTCCCGGTCCTGTTTCAGCCATTCATCGATCACTTCTTCGCTGAATGGCGCTCTGTTCTTCCGTAGCGACGCTTTCGGCTTTTCCGCTGCTTTCTTACTCTCTGTTCGTGCTGCTTTCACTTCGTTCTCCTATTTTGATGCGGAGAACGTTACACAGATTTTTCTACACCCTCGCAACCTGCTCCAGCAGGCGCGTTCCGACCGTGCGGTTTCGCGTCTCGTTCACGAATCACTGCGCCGTCTGAAGAGCACCCAGCTCGACTCCGAACTTGAGGTCGCGCTTTATGCGCTCAAATCAAGGGACAGAATCCGGGACAAGTTTTCCTTCGCCCTCGCCCTTGGCACCACCATCACCGCATCCGACCACCGCAGCTTCCAACTTCCCAAACCCCTCGCCCCCCTCCGCTATGTCCTGCGCCCGCTCCGCCTCGTCTGGCGCATCGCTCAGATGGCCTCACGAAAAATCCTTGGCCCGCACCCCTAACCCCGAACCTCCACCCTCATCTCCCCGACCCCCTCCACCCGAGCCACAATCTCATCCCCCGGAACAATCGGACTCACCCCCTCCGGCGTCCCCGTAATCACCACATCCCCCGGGTACAACGTATAAAATGACGACGCCAGCTCAATCAACGCCGCCGGATCGAGAATCATCAGCCGCGTATTCGAACTCTGCCGCTGCTCCCCATTCACCGCAATCTCCAGATCCAACTCCCCCGGATTCGCAATCTCATCCGCCGTCACCATCCACGGACCCAACACCGTATACGTATCCGGCGACTTCCGAAAGCTCCGATCCTCCGTCCCCCGAATCGTAATATCGAGCCCGATCGCATACCCCGCCACACACCGCAGCGCCTCCGCCCGCGAAACATGGCTCGCGTTCTTCCCGATCACCATCGCCAGCTCGACCTCATGATCGTTCCGCCGGTCCAGATGCCGCAGCGCAATCCCCTCCCCCCCCCCC
>DASSRO010000109.1:0-20006 GCA_035701745.1 Candidatus Sulfotelmatobacter sp.
CTGATGCTCCTCAAGAAACTTGGCTGGTGGGGCGAGATCGAACAGATGTCTACGTGTTACGTCGAGGTTCTGAAAATCTCGGAAGCGAAGAGTCCTGACTTGCGGATCGAAACTGAGATCCCGGAAGACGTCGGGGATGAGCGATTCCTGAAATGTTTTTGGGAAATGTGCGCGTGGTTGATAGATTTCGTCACTACTGAGAGACCCCTTTCCTCGACACTTCTTGCCGACTATCGTAAACAATCAGCCGTGATCGCCCGCTATCTCCAGGAAGCCATAGTTCCGTCCTCCATCGTCATTGATGGAAAAAGAGAACATCCAACCCCTGTGATTCTTATCAACGCCGCGTTTCGTTTTTACCTCGAAAGTATCCCTGATCTGATTAGGAACGTGGATAAGCAAGACGCTTCGTCCGTTGAGGCACGTAGTCGATTCGCGGAAAGACTGGAACTCTGGGCCCTGAAGGCTATCGAAGACTGTCGATTGTTGGAGGGCGAATCAGAATATGGCCGTCGTTCACAAGTCTGATATCAGGAGACGCTTAAATTTAGATTTGGAGGACGTCGAATCGCTCGTCATCACACCGCTTCTACAAGAAGCCGATGTTTTGGGAGAGGATTCTGACGCGGATGCTGTCGATCTGCGTCTCGGAACTTATTTTCTACTACCACAGGTTCCTCCACAGCCTTTCTTTTTTCCGTCTCGAAGTTTTGCAAAGTCTACGCACTTCAGAGTGCACGTACCGTTGGGGAGTTACCTCGTCGTCCCCGCACACCAGACCGTCCTCGGATCAACACTCGAATTTCTCAAGCTTCCGATTGATCTTTCCGGCCAGATCCTCACAAAATCCTCAATTGCGAGAACGTTCATGGTCATCGAGACTGCGCCGTGGATACACCCATGCTATCGAGGATGTTTGACGCTTGAAATCGCAAATGTCTCGAATACGCCGTTGCTGCTGTATCCAGGCAGATTCGTTGGCCAACTGATACTCATGGAACTAGACCAGGAGAAACCAGCGACACGAAAGCTATCGGGTTCTTACCTCGGCCCGGTTTATCCGGAGCCTCCGGTATTCAAAGACCCAGAAGAAGATTTGGCTATCATCGGCGTACCTAAGAGCGATTTCAGACGTCCGGGAGCGGCATGGATGAAGGCATCCGACGGAAAGTGAGCTGAAGCAGTTGTGAATCGCAGCGGGTGACAGATCAGGTGTCAGTTAAGGTGAATGTGAAACACATTCCATACGACTCAGAGGAGCTCGGATCGTGCCAAGTGCTTGAATACACGTCGCAAAAAAGAGGTCCGATGCTTTGCTAAACCGTTGTACGGGCTAACACCTGTACCGAGGGTTCGAATCCCTCCCTCTCCGCCAGTCCGTTGATTGCTACTGCTTACCGTACGTGACTTCCAACTGACTACCAAATTCCCGTCACGCGTAAAATGCGAGGCTGCTGTTCGAAATGTTCCTGCGCTTCTTCCAACTCTGCTGGCGTGGTACGGGTGTTCAACCGAATGCCTGGGCCACTTACAGCAAAGAGTCGACCCCGCTGGTTTTCGAGTTGCCCGTCAAACCCGACCTAAGACGAATTGGTGCCTTGTCGAAGACTCACGCTATTGCAGTTTTGCGAGCTCTGTCTTGGCCTGTTTCAGCATGGGAATATCGGGGTCTGCATCTTTCCAGAGCGTGAGGAAATCCTGACCCGCGGATTTTGCTTTGGTCACTTCTCCTGAGGGAGCGTAGGCTCTGCACAACTGCAGGTGCGCCAGCGCGCCAATTGGATCGCTAATTACAACGCCCCGGTGGTCAAGAATTTTCTGGAACTCGGCTCCTGCTTCACCACCTCTGCCCTGCGCCAGATAGGCCTTGCCCCGCATATAGGTGGGATAAAGCGCCCCATATAAGCCATGGACGGCGCTGCGCGGCGTACCCAGTTCGTAAGGAATAGCCGACTGAAGCAGTTCGACCGCTTTCGCAGAATCCCCACGTTGCAAGGCAAGTTGAGCGCGGAGCACCGGCAGGTAGCTGAACCTGACTGCGGTATCTTCCGGGAAACGCTTCTCTAGATCGTCGGCGAGCGCTTGAGCACGCGGAACATCTCCCGAAAGTGCCAAGGCGAGAGCTGCACCGTACTCCGTTTCACGATCCCGGGAAAGTGCGAGTGCGGAAGTCGCCGCCTTCTTTGCTTCCGAAGGATATCCGAACATTGCTTCGCGTATTGCAGCTCCGGCCTCCCAAAGTCCCGCCCGCTCCTGCTGCCCCACCTGGCGCGCATGATCCACCGCGCGCTGCGAGGCAATCCTTGCCTGCTGCAGGTGACCCGAATACGCCAGCGTGACCGCCTCGCGTGCGGAAATCCAGTTTTCGGCCACGGACCTTTGGCGAGCCCGAGCGGCTGTACGCTCCAGTGCAGCCTGATCGCCCTTGAGGAAGGCTATATCGTAATCAAGCATGATGAACTCGTCGATCTCGAGGCCGCGTGCGGCGGCGCGCCCCAACGTGTTCTCGGCTTCATCCAGGCGACCGAGAAAAGCTTGGTTCACAGCAAGGCCGTAGTACCCAAACGAGAGGTCAGGGTCGAGCTCGATGGCTTTGCGGGCTTCGGCGGCAGCCTTTTCGTATTGACCCTTGGCCTTGTTGGCGTAGCCGGTCAAGAACGCATGTGGCAAGGCTTCTCGAGGATAGGTTCGCGCCCACGCTTCAAAAGTTTGTTCCGCTTGTTCTTCGTTTCCGGTGACCAATGTTTCGTAAGCTGCCGTGAGGAAGAACTTCTCCCGATCGCTCGTGCCAGAACGCAACTGCCATGCTCGGCTGGTGCTTTCCGCCGAGAGGTCAGACTCATCCAGATCGGCATAGATGCGACCCAGAGCCGCATGAGCCATAGCGAACTTGGGATCGATTTCAACTGCACGCTTGAAAAGGGGCAATGAGGCCGACGCTCCGCTTGAAAAATGAACCCTCCAGGCTTGGCTGTAAGCTTCCAAGGCTTCGAGAGACGGCGTAGTGGCCTCGGCGAGTGGAGTATCGTGCTGCTGGATTGTCGCCAGTGATTCGCCAACGCGAGTTCTTAGTTTCGTGGCGATCTGACTGAGCGCATTCAGAACGTCCTCTTTCCTCGCAGCTTGCGCCTGCTCCTCATCGAGGATGTCTCCACTGCGGCAGCTTTTTGCACGCAGTCCCAATACGTACTGGCTGCCAAGGCTCGCGATGTTGCCCTCTAAGACGACAGCGCTTCCGGTGCGTTCGCAAATCTGCCGGGCCACGTCAGGACTAAGCGGCGAATCGGGCGACCGGCCCATTAGCCGGAGGGTGTGCTGGATTCGTTGATCGGTGATGAGGCTGAGAAAGGGGGACTGCTCAAGCTGCACACTCATGCCCTCTCGCAAGGTTCCATTAAAGATGGGATCGCCCGTTGAGTTGATGAAATCGGCGAGGATGATCGTGTCTTTTTCAGTCAGAACCCGGCGGGTCAAGACAGACCGGAACACCCCCCCGGCCACCGCAAGCAAGACGACCACCGCCACCGCAATCCATCCCCAGAGACTTGTTTCCGTCGCCTGGACCTGAACCTTCGAGTGGTGCGCAGCGATTATGTCGACCTCCTGCCCCGGCACCAAGCGCACACTCTCTGCAAGACGATAACCGCGCCCCGGCACTGTAAGGATGTACTGATGGTCCTGCGGACTCTCGCCAAGCGCCTTTCGCAGCGTAAAGATATTGCGCGTGAGGTTGGTCTCCTCGACAAAGGTGTCAGGCCACACTGTCTTCATTAAATCGTCTTTGGTGACCACCTCTTTGCTGTGCCTGACCAGAACCAGCAGGATTTGAAATGTCTTTGGCGTCAGGGGAACGGGCTCGCCCTCGCGCAGCAGAATCTCTTTCTGTGGATCAACGCGGAAAGGACCAAACTCGTACAGTTCTTTCACTCCCGGGCTTTCAGCGTACGACATAGAGGACACCCCACAACGGTTTCGGAGCGGATTCTAGCACGGTTAGCGGTTCAAGCCGCTCTCGTCGGCCCCATGCCTGACCCTTGGAAGTCCCGTGTTTCCTATATGTTTCGGGGCTGCAAGAAATTATCAGAAACTCCAAGAATGTTTGGAAGGACTTTCCAGATCATTTTTGGCAAGCTGCGCTGGTTCCAGCACGTGGACAGCTTCAGAAAGCAGGCTTATGGCGAAACGGACCAAAATCACCATCGAAAACGATTCGCTCCTCATTCTGCGCGGACGGAACTCGCGGCGCACTTGGTGTCCGCAGTGCCAGACGGAACGAGAGATGATCGCCCTCGAAAACTTAGGGGTGATCTCGAACCTTGACCGGCCTGCTTTAGAGCAATGGCTCAACTCGGGGGAACTGCATCGAGTCGAAACAGCCGATGGCTCGGCGATGATTTGCCTGAATTCACTGCTTGCCCGCGTGCAGAACACCAAAGCCGGCTAACCGCGATATTTAGCGGTTGGCTAGACAAGAGAAGGAGACGATATGAAAGGTGGATTAATGTTGACACGCACGTGGCTAAGTTTGCTGACGCTTCTGATGATGCTGGCCCTGGCCGCGCAGGCCCAGGCTCCTCGTTATAAAATCACCGATCTCGGCACGCTGGGTGGGACGTATAGCTCAGCCTTTGGACTAAACAACACTGGCCTGGTAGCAGGCGGCGCCGCAACACCGACCCAAACCGGGGGCATTTCTCAAACGGCTTTCCTTTGGAATGAGGATCAGGGGATCATCGACCTCGGAACACTAGGTGGACCAGACTGTCCCGCCTGTAACAGTGAAGCGGGTGGGCCTAACGCGTATGGCGTGGCGCCAATCGTTTCGGAAACCTCTCATGCGGCTTACATGAATGAGGACTTTTGCGGGTTCGGCACTAACCGTCAATGCCTCGGCGCCATTTGGGAAAATGGGTTCATGACCGCCCTCCGGCCGCTTAAAGGTGGACACAACAGCCAGGCATATTGGACCAACAACAAAGGTCAGACAGCCGGATTCGCAGAAAATGGCATACCTGATTCAACCTGCTCCGTGCCTTTTCAAGTTTTGCGTTTTGAAGCCGTTGTGTGGGAGCCCAACGGCACCATCAGAGAACTCCACCCGCTAAGCGGTGACACAGTTGGATTCGCCTTCGCCATCAACGACAGGGGCCAGGCAGTCGGAACTTCGGGCTTATGCTCCAACACTTCTACACCCCCAAACAATAGCGTTTACGGCCCACACGCTGTGCTTTGGGAAGCAGACGGTTCGCCGGTGAATCTCGGCAGTCTCGGAGGCCCCCTGCCGAACATTGCCACCGCCATCAATGACTCTGGAGAAGTAGTCGGCGCATCGCAATTCACCGATGGCACCATTCATCCGTTTCTGTGGACGAAAGCGGCGGGGATGCAGGACCTGGGCATACTTCCTGGCGCAGTCGTGACTTTACCCCCATGCTGTCACACCATCAACAACAAGGGGGATGTGGTTGGCTTTTCAATCGATGGGACGACAGGGAACATACGAGCAGTCCTGTGGCAAAACAACCGACCGATAGATCTCAACACGCTGATCCCGTCTGGTTCACCGTGGTACTTGCAGACGGCGTCGTCGATCAATGCCGCTGGACAGATCGTCGGCTGGGGCACGATCAATGGTAACGTTCACGCGTTCCTGGCTACTCCATTCGATCGGGATTAGATTGACTGGAGAAAAGTCAGCACTGAAGGTGCTTCGACGCGGGGGAAAAAATCAACGATGGACCGAGTGCCATGCTGCGGGAACAGCCCACTATCAAGCGCTGAGTTGCCTTGACAGGGGCGGTTTCCGTGGCCTAGGCTTTCCAACCGGTAAGTCGTTCCAGTCGGCACACTCAGGTGCGATCAATGCCAAGAGCGGTATCGGACGAGCGAGCAAATCAAGAAGCGCTGCATTCCGGTTTTCTGCGCGCCTGTTGCGTGCTGGCGCTGACAGTCCTGGCGCCGACCGGCGTTCGCGGGGTCGACCGCTACGAGGTGATCATCGAGCGCGACGTACAGGCGAAGATGCGTGATGGCATCACCCTGCGATCAGATGTCTGCCGGCCAAAGACGGACGGCAAGTTTCCGGTGTTGTTAACGCGCACTCCGTACGACAAGAAGCAGGACGCTGACCTTTGTTTGAAGTGGGCGGCACATGGGTACGTGGTAGTCGCGCAGGATGTTCGTGGGAGATACGCATCGGAAGGCGAATGGTATCCCTTCAAAAACGAATCGCGGGACGGCTACGACACGGTGGAGTGGGCGGCGGCGCTTCCGTATTCCAACGGAAAGGTCGGGATGTTCGGCGGCTCCTACGTCGGCGCTACGCAGTATCTCGCGGCGATTGCCAGTCCGCCTCATCTCGCTGGAATTTCCCCCGACGTCACTGCGTCCAATTATCACGACGGCTGGACCTATCAGGGCGGCGCTTTCGAGCATTGGTTCGACGAATCGTGGACGACAGGACTCGCGGAAAATACCATCGAACGGCGCGCACAATCGGGCGGCGACGCGCTCGGCTGGACCCAAAAGCTGCCGTTGTCGTCTTATCCCGTGCGCGAAGCGCCTTCGGCCGTAGGATTGGCGCCTTATTTCACCGACTGGCTGGCGCACCCGAACTATGACGACTTTTGGAAGCGCTGGTCTATCGAAGATCACTATGCGCAGATTCAAGTTCCCGTATTCAGCCTGGGCGCGTGGTACGACCTTTTTCTCGGGGGGACGTTAAAGAACTATGTGGGGCTGAGGAAAGAGGCGGGGACTGATGCAGCTCGTCGCGGCCAGCGCCTGCAGGTCTATGTGGGAGGACACGCGGGTGGATCGGAATCTCGAAAGGTTGGCGCGGTTGATTTTGGGGACAAGCTGCCGTTCGATCTGGATGAAGCCGTGCTCCGCTGGTACGACAGCCTGCTGAAAGGAATTGGGAATGGACTGGATCAGGAGAAGCCGGTAAGAATCTTCGTCATGGGCAAGAACGAATGGCGCGACGAAGATGACTGGCCGCTGCAGCGCGCCCAGGCAACGCGCTATTACCTTCACTCAAACGAGCCGGCAAACGGCCTGCAAGGAGGCGGCACGCTTACTACGAATGCTCCGGCCGAGGAGAAGCCCGACCAGTATGTGTACGATCCCAACGACGCGGTCCCGACGCTTGGCGGGCCGCTTTGTTGCTCAGCCCTGCCGACCGGGGTCGGCCCCCAGGACCAGCGGCCGGCGGAAGCGCGCGGCGACGTGCTCGTATTCTCCTCGCCAGCATTTACCCAGAGCAAGGAAGTGACAGGTCCAATTTCACTCGACCTTTATGTCAGCAGTTCTGCCGTCGATACAGACTTTGCCGGGAAACTGGTTGACGTCTGGCCGAACGGATTTGCCCAGAATTTGACGGAAGGCATTCTGCGCTTGCGCTACCGCAATTCCCAGGAGAAGCCGGAACTCGCAAATCCTGGAGAGATTTATCACATCAGCCTAGACCTGTGGGCGACGAGCAACGTCTTCCTTCCCGGACACAAACTGCGCCTGGAGGTTTCCAGCAGCAACTTTCCGCGATTTGATCGAAACTTGAATACGGGCGAGGATCAGGCGCGGGGGACGCACATGGTAAAGGCGACCAACGTCATCTACCACGACAGATCCCGGCCTTCGGCCCTGGTTCTCCCCGTTTTGCCTTAACCGGCAAGGGCTCGCGGATTCTTTCCACCATAATCGCAACAAGAGAGTGGTTGGCTATTCGCAAGCAATCCAGATTGTTCCCTGTCGCAGTCTCTCTCTTGCGCGTTTGCTGTAACTGGACAACCCTTGTCACCCTGCAAAGCAACCACTACTAACCCATTACTTTGGTGAACAAATCCGGAATGCCGCCCTTAGCAGCATCGCTTGGCTATGCTTAAATCGAGGCATGGCCAGTCCGAGGACGCAACTTGCAATTAGCTCGCGATCCCAGGAAGGCCTGTTCAGTTCCGCCAGCAATCGTAGAGCGGTTCTCTCTCTTGCATTAGTGCTGCTCACGCTGGGTGCCTACAACCCCGCCGCACGCAACGATTTTGTTAATTTCGACGACCCAGCTTACGTGACCGGGAATCAGCACGTTCGTGCGGGCCTGACCTGGGACACAGTGAAGTGGGCATTTGGCAGCACGCAGCATGCAAATTGGCACCCCCTCACCTGGCTGTCGCATGCCCTCGACTACCAACTCTTTCATCTACGAGCCGCCGGACATCACTATGTGAGCGTGCTGATGCACGCGCTAGTTGCCGTCCTCTTATTTCTGTTTCTTGAAGCGGCCACGAACTTGGCATGGCGTAGCGCGGCTGTCGGCGCTCTGTTCGCGGTGCATCCGATCAATGTTGAGTCCGTTGCCTGGGTTGCGGAGCGAAAGAACGTTCTGTGCATGCTGTTTTTTGTGCTCACCTTGCTGGCTTACCGCTGGTACGTGCAGAGTCCCAGCCTGAAACGATACGGGTTGGTTGCGCTGCTGTTCGGGCTCGGGCTCATGTCGAAGCCCATGGTTATAACTCTGCCATTTGTGTTGCTGCTACTGGACTATTGGCCACTTGGACGAGTAAATTCGTCCGCCGTAACACGGCATCAGGATCGAGCTTTGGCACGGCTCGTGAAGGAAAAGGTCCCGCTGTTCGCGCTCTCGGCCGCCAGTGCCGCGATCACAATGATGGCGCAGAACGAGGGTGGCGCAATACACAATGCATATTCATTCTGGGACCGCATCGGGAACGCGATCCTTTCTTACGGGCGTTACGTCGAGAAGGCGGCCTGGCCATCTCGCCTGGCGGCCTTTTATCCTCATCCCGATCCTCTGCCGATGTGGCAGGTAGCAATTTCGGCGATCCTCCTCTTATCTGCCACGGCAGCCGTCCTCAGGCTGCGCGAGAAACCATATCTGGCCGTCGGCTGGTTTTGGTACCTGGGAACCATGGTGCCGATGATTGGCTTGGTGCAGGTCGGTGATCAGGGCATGGCGGATCGGTACGCCTATCTTCCCTTCCTCGGGCTGTTTATCGCGGCCACTTGGGGAATTGCGGACTGGGCTGGCACTCGTCGGATTCCTGCAATCTATGTCGCGCTTACAGCTTTCGCGGCGATTGCCGGGTTTTCCGTCGCCGCCTACGCGCAAGTGGGATATTGGAAAAATAGTGCCACGCTCTGGTCGCACGCACTCAGCGTTACTCAAAACAATTTCGTCGCAGAAAACAACATGGGCGGGGACCTAATGGAGCGGGAGGGATGTCAGGCAGCAATGGCGCACTTCCGGAATGCGGCAGCCATCAATCCGCGCGACGCATTTAGCCAACTCAATCTCGGTGCCTGCGAGAAGCTGCAAGGCAACTTCAAAGCGGCGGTGGAGCACTACGACACGGTATTGCGCCTGTCAGCCGATCCCTCATTAAGGTCGAGTGCTTTTGCCAACCTTGGGTCCGCATATCGCGCTGCAGGAGATTACGGTCGCGCCCGCGAGAACTTCGACGCGGCCTTGCGACTGCTGCCGGACAACAAACTAGCGCTGATTGGCTTGGGGCTTATAGCGCAAAAGACCGGTGACATGGCCCGCGCCATTGCCTATTACTCCAAGGCCGTCGAAGCAGATCCGTCGGATTCGGAATACCTTCTGCTCGGACAGGCGCTCGCAAAAGCTGGACAAGTCCGCGAGGCGCGGGCATTTTACGATCGCGCTCAAAGGATTTCTCCCGATTGGAACGCAACCGAACAATCGGTAGATCACTTGCTTCAAGAGTGAGGTTGCCACTCGGATCGAAAAAGTCGGAGAACCGGGCTGTGCCAGCTACAACCGCAAAGATGGCCTCCGGGCACCAATAGTCAGCTCTGCAGTTTTTTCAAATTATGGCGAACTCAGTCTTAGCGCAAATTCAACCGCTAGTTGAGAGTGGTACGACGGGAGCTTTCAACGCGCGATGGCGGCGAGCCGCTCTGGTGTTGCTGGGACTGGTATTGCCGCAGATCCTGCTTTTTGGACCCTCGTTGACGGGAAGCAAGATTTTATTGCCGCTAGATATTCTGGCCACGAAAGGCGTTTACCTCCCGCCTCCCGAGAATGGCGCAAGAATAATCCCTCAGAACTTCGTCCTTTCGGACCTCGTCCTGCTCGGAACACCGGCCATGGAATACGCGGCCAAGGAGATGCGAGCCGGGCGAATGCCGTTATGGAATCCCCAGAGCTTCGCAGGAGTTCCATTCGCCGGTTTCCCAAAGTACTCCCCGTTTTTCCTGCTCTTTTATTTTTGGCCCTCGCCTACGACGTTGGCATACATTCAGCTAATCAAGTCGATTCTGACCGGGGTCGGGGCGTACCTGTTCTTCAGGCGGGCACTGGATATCGGGTTCTGGGCGGCGGCTATTGGAGCTTGGTGCTATCCGCTTACAGGCTTCTTCATACTGTGGCAAGGATACGGCCTTACGTGGGTCGTGGCCTGGCTGCCTTGGGTCCTGTTGGCAGTGGATTACACGATACGAGAGGCAAAAGGGTATGGCTCCGTCCTGTTAGCGATATTTACGGCGGCAGCGGCGCTCAGCGGACAACTTGACGTGGCTGCTCTCGTATTGCTGAGTTCTGGCCTGTACGCAATCGGTCGCCTGATCGAAATCTACAAACGGACAAACAGCACACGAGGCGCAGTGGCAGCTGTCACAGCCCTAATCTTCGGGTGGGGGATTGGTCTTTGCATCGCCGCGCCCTACATTGTGCCGCTTCTCGAGTATTCGCACAGTGGCGAGCGTTTCAGCAGGCGTGCCGCAGGGGAGGAGGAGCGGCCCCCGGTCGGGCTTGCAGCATTGCCGCAGATAGTGCTGCCCAACCTATATGGTTCGAGTCAGAAGGGCTCAATGCGGATTGTTGATGGGAATCAACTGGAGAGTTCCGCTGCCGGATATGCAGGGCTGTTGGCGACTTTGCTTCTGGCGCCTCTGGCGTTCTGCCATCGTGATCTTAAAGGCAGAAGCTTTTTGTGGTTGGGATTGCTTGTCCTTTCATTGGCGTGGGTGCTCGACATTCCGGGGTTGGTTCGTATCATGCGCCTGCCAGGGATCAACTTCCTCTCTTACAACCGCTGGACAATGCTGACAGGCTTCGCGCTAACCGCGCTCGCCGTCACGGGCCTCGACGCAGTGATGAAAGGAATGGCTAAGCCGCAGCGCTGGTTTGCGGTCCCGGCGCTGCTGGCAGCGGGACTGTCTGCCTGGTGCCTCTATCGGATGGGCCACTTACCGGTGGAATTGAATATAGTCGATGCGCCTGCGAACGCGATGTTCATGGGAATTCCCGTCCGTCGGGCTTTCGCCATGGCGCGAGAATACTTCACGTTCTACTATGCGATCGGAACTGCGCTGGCGGCACTGACCGTCGGGGGTTGGGCTTTGCTGTACTCGGGTGCTCGAAGTCGAGTCTGGACGGTGGGAATTGCTGGCACCCTGATGATGGCGGAGCTGTTGCTATATGCCTATCACGCGAACCCGCAGTGCGACCCGGCGCTGTACTACCCCCGGATCCCAGCGTTAGAGGAGCTGAAGCAGCGACCCGCCGGGCGAATCTTGGGGGTGTCGTGTCTGCCGCCCGCACTTAACCTGATGACCGGACTGCCGGATATTCGCGGGTACGACGCTGTCGACCCCAAGCGATTGCTGGACGTGCTGGAGTTCGCGCGCCAGCCTGGAACCTCATCACCTCCTTACGCACTGACACAAAGCTTCATTCCATGGGCTTCGAGTACCAGTGACGGGGCGCTGCGCGTCTCGCCAGTGCTGAGCATGCTGAGTGTGCGGTACTTAATTTTCTGCCAGGACTTATCGAGCCAAGTCAAGGCAATCATCCGGGGGAATGGTCTTACGGTAGTTGAAAATGAACTCGCAATGGCGCGAGCGTTCGTGCCTCAGACCGTCCAAACAATCGATGACGGGCAGCAAATCGAACAGTTGCGAGCGGTGAACTTCGATCCTGCGCGGATATCCTATGTAACAGAACGTCTGGATTTGCCGGCGGCGTCGCGCGGTTCCGCAAAGATCGTAGAGGAACTCCCGGAACGCGTGGTGGTCAATGCTGCCATGGACACCGCAGGCATGGTTGTCCTGGCGGATTTGTGGGATAAAGGATGGCAGGCGCAGGTGGATGGCCAGCTGACACCCATCCTCATCGTGAATCACGCTATACGTGGCGTCGTCTTACCGCCCGGCCAACACCAGGTAATATTCCGATATATACCGGAGAGTGTTCGGATTGGCTGGATAATCTCCATTGCTGCGTTTGCCGCGGGGCTGGGATTGACGGCGTGGATCACGCAGCGCAGGCGAAAGTTGAGCCGGATCGGCATTGTCAACTAGGTAGCGATCGTGGTAGTGTCCTAATTTGAAATAGTGTAAAAACTACATGAGCCGGACACGTATTAGCACTTAACGTAAATTAGGACACTACCGCGATCGTCAATACGTCCGCTCCCGCGCTTCCCATCGTGGAATTCAATCCCTGCAGCATTCGAGCTGCGACTGTATCAACTGCCGGTATTCCTAAACTCCAGCTTGCCTGGAATGGAAGCTGGTTGAAACGCACCGCCCCACGGCGTTCTCGCGCCCGGAATCCGTAGCGATTATCGTGAACGCACTTCCCATCGCTGGATCGGTTTCAGGCCCCACTGTTTACGAGGTGGTCCCCGAGTCAGCCGTTACTTTTGTTGATCGGCGAAACACCGAATCACACACTCGGTTAGCGAGTTCGATTGTGGTCTCTACCTGCGATATAGCGCCCGTGATCAACACTGCCAGCGGAAGCGACAAAGCCTTACGCGCTTCGGGGTTCAAGAACGCCTGCACTACTTTGAGGGAGGGCTCGTATGCCATTCGGTACTCCTAAAGAGAATCCATATTTGTGAGGACTCTCCTCACATGATTCGATTCTCCAACACAACCGAGGTGGCGGCAATACGGTGGATACCCAATTACGAAAGTACAGTGTACTGTTTTCGCGCGGGCTCAGAGTGTTGTCGGCCTGAGCCCCGTGAGCGCGCGTGAACGCTGCTAACCGGCGCGCATGTCGCTCGACGTGCCTCCGGCGGCGGGTACGTAGCATTTCAACGTGTAGTCCATCACCATGCGATCGGCATTGAAACGCCAACCCAGCGTTCGAATCGTCCGCTTCATGCGCTTGATCCAGCCTCGAGGCAGGCCGTCGCGATCCCGCTGGTAGTACAGCGGGATCACCTCGTCGCGCAAAGTTCGCATCAGGTCTTCTCCGTCGCGAGCGTCGTGAACGCTCATATTGGAGTGCGTTCTGCCCGTCCCGATGGCGAACCCATTCATGCCGTCGAATGCCTCGGCCCACCATCCATCCAGAATGGACAAATTCAGTCCGCCGTTCAGCACAACTTTTTGTCCGCTCGTTCCTGAGGCTTCCAGTGGACGACGTGGATTATTCAGCCACACGTCGACGCCCTGCACAAAGTGGCGGCCCACGTTGATGTCGTAATCCTCCACGAAAACAAACTTGTCCCTGAATTTCGGATCGCGCATCAACTCGGCAATCTGCTGCAGCACTCGCTTTCCGGGCTCATCCAGCGGATGCGCCTTGCCGGCAAACACAAATTGCACCGGGCGGTTAGGATCGTTCACCATTGAAGCCAGCCGCTCAATGTCGGTCAAAATCAGGTTGGCCCGCTTGTACGTCGCGAAACGCCGGGCAAATCCGATGGTAAGGGCATCCGGGCTCAAAACGCGTTCCAGGCGCTGCAAGACTTCGCGAGGTTCTTCGCGGCGCATCGCCTGCGCGACTGCCCGTCGCCGTACAAACTCGATCAATTGCGACTTGAGATTAAGGTGAGTCTCCCAAAGTTCGCCGTCGTCCACGTCTTCGATGCCCAGCCAGATCTTCGCCTCGCTGCCGCGCTGGTGCCAGTCTGTGCCCAGGTGACGATCGTAGAGGCGGAACATTTGTGGCGCCAGCCACGAAGGAACGTGTACTCCGTTGGTGATGTGCCCGATCGGAACATCATCTTCCATTTTGTTGCGGAATAACCCAGTCCACATTGCCCGCGAGACTTCAGCGTGCAGAGCGGAAACGGCATTAGCACGCCGCGACAATCTTAGTGCCAGCACGGTCATGCAGAATAATTCGTCGCCGTTGGTAGGATTCTCACGGCCGAGCCCCAGCAAACTCTCCGGCGACAGCCCCAAGGCCTCGCGCAGAGGTCCTATATGCTCATCCACCAGTCCCGCGTCGAAACGATCGTGCCCCGCCGGCACCGGAGTATGTGTGGTGAAAACCACCTCGCGCGAGACTCGCGGCACCGCCGCCTCAAACGAGATACCCTCGTCCTCCATCCTCATGCGCACCGCTTCCAGCACCGCAAACGCGCTGTGGCCTTCGTTCAAGTGGAGCACGCCCGGAGAAATCCCTAGAGCTTTCAACGCGCGAAGCCCGCCAACCCCCAGCAACAATTCCTGACGGATGCGAATTCGCAAATCTCCGCCGTACAAGCGCGAGGTCAGCTGCCGGTCTTCGGGAGCGTTGCCTTCGACGTCGGAGTCCAGCAGCAAAAGATCGCGGCGTCCCACTTTTACGCGCCACACTTTTGCGCGAATCCGCCCGCTGCGCGTCTCGATTTCCACCACCACCGGCCGGCCGTCCTTGCCAATCGCAACCTCCATTGGCATTTGATTGACGTCGGTCTTGAGATACTCTTCGTGCTGCCATCCTCCAAGATCAAGCCGCTGCCGAAAATATCCCTGGCCATAAAACAATCCAATCCCCACCAGAGGAATGTCCAGATCCGACGCGCTCTTGATGTGATCTCCCGCAAGCACTCCCAGGCCGCCGGAATAAACCGGCAAAGACTCGTGCAATCCAAACTCCGCCGAGAAATACGCCACCGGATGCGGCCGCAACACTCCCGCACGCTGCGTCCCCCAGGTCCGATCGGCTTCCAGGTATTCCAGCATGCGGCGGTATGCGTAGTTCACGCGGCTATGCAGCATCAGCTCTGCAGCGCGGCTCTCCAGCTTGGCTAGAGGAATTTCGTTGAGCAGCGCGACCGGGTTGTGATTCAGTTCGCTCCAGCGCGCCGGGTCGAGATCAAGAAACAGGCTTGCGGAATTATGGTCCCAACTCCACCACAAATTTCGCGCCAGGGCCCATAGCCGCTCCTGCAGCGGGGCGATGAAGCGATCCAGCGTCCGCGCCTCGCTGACTATTGGCGCTACCTGGGTGGCAGCCTCCGTCAGCATTTGAATTTCCTGATCGCTAAAAACGCGGGCTTCAATGGTTTGCACAACCAGAACGCCCTGCAGCACACCGCGATCGATCAAGGGAACGCCCAGAAAAGATTGATAGGCATCTTCGCCCGCAGCTGGAAAGTACTTAAACCGCGGATGCTGCTTCACCTGTTCGACCGACACCGGCCGGACCAGTTCCGCGACCAGCCCAGTCAGACCTTCTTGCACTTCCATCCTCAAGTTGCCGATACATTCCCTGCGAAGTCCAACTGTGGCGGCCAACACCAGATTGGCACGGTCCGGTTCCAACAAGTACGCCGAGCACACATCGGTCCGAAACCTTTTGGCGATCAGCGCAACCACGTTCATCAGCGTCTCCGCCGGCTGCCCGCCGTCGGCGGCAAGGTTCCCAATCTCTTCCAATGTCAGAACACTTCTGACTTCGCTCAAACGCACATCTTGCTCCTCTGCTACTTCTCCGTATCCTTCCAATCTGTTTCGCTAGCCTCCGTGGGGTCTACTTCGATCTGCCGCACTGGTCGATGCGACTCAGGCGGCAAGGTTTCCTTATTGTACGGTGTGATCAAGAAAATCGTGAATGTAGCTCTAATTTTTAACTTAGATGTCGCAAATCGCGTTTTCCGATGCCTCACGCAGCCACTTGCACAGGCACAACGCTCCACTTTCGCAAATACAATCCAAACATGGCCGCAGCTCCAATCAGCGGCACCGCCAGTCCCGCGTTAAGCGTGCCGAAATGACTCGACGAAACTCCCACGATCCAGGGCAGCAGTCCTCCTCCCAGGTTCGACATCGTGAACATTACAGATCCCACTCGCGTCGAGGCTGGGCCGAATTCGCGCGACAGGAGAGAAATCGTGATGGGATAGACGCAAGAAAGGCCCAAGCCAGCCACGGCGGCGCTGGCTGCCACTCCACCCACGCCATGCGACAAAACTAGCCCCGCCATTCCCGCGCACGCCAGAAGCAGCCCCACTCGCACCAGCCGAATCTCATCGGTCGCTCGCAACAGCATCGGTGCCAGCCATCTCCCCACCATCAGCGCCGAATAAAAGAACGACGGGCTCATAAACGCCACTGTCGGCGTGAGGCTGCCAAGACTTTTCGCATATGAGGCAATCCATCCTCCGAAGGCATTTTCCACGCCGACGTACAGGAAAAACAAAGTGCCGAGAATAAAAATCATGCCATGTTTCCATGGAATGCCGGCAACTTGGCTTGGAGGCACGCTTCTTTTCGCCGCGTGTGGTTCGACAATCGATGAGGGCATGGCCGCAATTCCTAAGGCAACCAGAAGAGCGAACCCCGCCACCGCACCCAGGAACCACGAAATCGCTCCGGCCTTCGCGGCCGCGGCCACCAGAAACGGACATGCGACGGCGCCCACACTCCAGCAGAAATTGAGCAGGTTCAGCGTGGCGCTTCGCCGGCCCGGATTCACCTCCGCCACCAGGAGATTCGACGCTGGAACCGCCAGTCCCATCCCGAATCCCGAAGCAGCGATGCACATGATTCCCACCATCTTCGGACCCGCCAGGAGCATTCCCACGCTCGCACCCATGAGCAGAAGCCCTGCCTTCATGGCAAAGCGGAATCCCCAGCGCGCGGCCAGCACTCCCGAAAGCGCCACGGCCGCAGTCGACGCCAGATACTGCGCCGTGAACAGCGCCCCCGCCTGAGAATAGTTCAGCGACCATCGGGCTGACAGCGTCGGCAGCATAGGCCCGAGCAGCACGGTCGCGATTCCGATTGGAACGAAAGACGCATAGGCGGCGAACGTCAATGCTTTGGCAGACACCGCGGCGGAGGGTGAGTCAGGTGAGAGCATTAATGAGCTGGCACGTTACGCCGCTACTATAGCGGAAGGAAATTGCCTGGTGTGATGAATCGCGTAGCTCCTGACGCATTCGTCCGGGGCCGCTTGCCTCAGATTCGCCGGGCGGACGAATGCGTCCGCCTCTACGTGATTTTTGCCGGCGCTTTTGCCGTGGATTCCCGCACTACCAGTTCCGGCTCGATGGCGATTTCCGCCGGATAATCTTTTTGCTCTTCAATCCGTTCCAGCAAGCTCTGCGCCGCCACTTCGCCCATGCGGTTCAGTGGCTGACGGACCGTCGTCAAACTCGGCGTGTAAAACGCAGCTCCCGGAATATCGTCGAACCCGATCACCGAAACGTCTTGCGGAACCCGCAAGCCGTGCTCCCGCAGAGCGCGGATCGCTCCGATCGCGGAGATGTCGTTGTAGGCGAAAAGCGCTGTAAATGGCTTGCCGCGGGCCAACAACTGTTTGGCAAAGGGATAGCCCAGCATCGGCGTCGGATCGTCCGCGTCAATCTGCACCGTCAAATCCGGATCGATCTTCATTCCAATTTCGCCGGCCACCTTGCAGATCGCATTCCACCGATCCTCCGCGTCCGAACTGAGCGGATTTCCCTTCATGAATGCGACCCGCTCGTGGGTCAACTCCTTCAGGTGGCTCAACGCCAAAACCGCCGCGCGCTCGTGATCCAAAATAATGTTGGTCACGCCCTTCAGTTTCTTGTGTCCGGCGATGGCAATGGTGGGCAGCAGCGGCGTCTCTTGCACCGTCGTATCCACGGTGATGATGCCCTCGACCCCGCGCTCCGACAGCATCTGCGAATATCTATTCAGCAACTCCGGATCGTGCCGGTGAACCACGGTCAGGAAAAAATATTCGCGCTGCCGCAGGTATTGTTCAATGCCTGAGATAATCGCCGAACTATAGGAATCGCCAATCTCTTCCGCGATCACTCCAATGGTGTAGGTGCGTTTGTTGCGCAGAGTTCGGGCAAAAAAATTCGGCCGGTAGTTGAGTTCCTTTGCCGCCGCATGAATTCGGTTCTTGGTCTCTTGCGGAATGGATCGCGCCGACGGCGAGTCGTTCAGCACCGCCGATACCGTCCCCGGAGTGAGTCCAATGTGTTGTGCGACGGCCTTCAGCGTAACCACGGCTGGCTTTTGGCCAGGTGTCTTGATTTGGCCCATGATCGGTTAAATCGCCTTGCAAAACCCTCGCGCAAAGTATCGAACAAAGATTCCCGTCCGTCAGTGATTCTCCGCACGTTTCCGCATCGAGCCGGTCCGCACTTTCGAAGCGTCGCTAGACCTTCGCGTAGCGCTGGCTGTTCGGCCGCGACCCGCTCAACGCAAAAAATAAGATATACAAGTAGCAGAGAACTGGCAGGAAAAACGCGTGATGGATACCGATCCGATCGGCTATCGCACCCTGCGCCACGGGAATAATCGCTCCGCCAACAATCGCCATGATCATGATGCCTGAGCCATCTCCCGTAAGCGGCCCTAGTTCCGCGACCCCCAGCGTGAAGATGCTCGGGAACATGATCGAGTTAAAAAAACCAACCAAAATGATGCTGTACATCGCTGCATGTCCAGTCGACAGCATCGAGATTCCGACCAGGGCCGCTGCACAGACCGCACAAACGCCGAGCAGTCCCCGGGTGCTTACCTTTTGCAGAATGGCCGATCCGATAAAACGGCCGACCATCGCGCCACCCCAATAGAACGCCACCAGGCTGGCCGCAACTTTTTCCGTCAAGCCGCCAATCTCCGGCTGGCCGAAGTAGTTCACGAGAAAGCTTCCGATTGAAACCTCTCCGCCTACATACACGAAGATGGCAATCGCCCCAAAAATCAGGTTTGGATGCCTCCAGATCGAGTCGTCTACTTTCTCGCCGACCTTGTGCTGCGCGTGCTCGATCTTCGGCAGCTTGAAGCTGCCAATCGCGATCGCCAAAACCACCAGCGCAATGCCCAGCCCCACGTAGGGCGTCTTGACGGTCGCGGCTTCGTGCAGACGGTACTGCTGCAGGACATCGGGCGCCATCGCGCGTATTTCAGTTATCGTTTTCGGGGCCGCACTCAAAATCAGCAGCCCGCCAAAAAACGGCGCCAGAAATGTGCCGAGTGAGTTAAACGCCTGCGTCAGGTTCAGCCGGCTCGACGCCGTCTCCGGCTTCCCCAGCACCGTCACATACGGATTCGCCGCCACCTGCAGGCAGGTAATCCCCGCAGCCAGCACAATCAGCGCTCCCAGAAACAGCGGATACGAAGGCACACTCGCCGCCGGCACAAACAAAAAAGCTCCCAGCCCCATGGTGAGCAGACCCGCTACCATCGAACGCTGATACCCGATCCAATCGATGAGCTTCGCCGACGGAATTGAGAAAAGAAAATAGGCGCCAAAAAACGCGAACTGGATCAACATGATCCCGGCATAGCTCAAATCAAAAATCGATTTCAGGTGCGGCACCAGAATGTCGTTCAGGCAGGTGAGAAATCCCCACATGAAGAAAAGGGTGGTCACCGTAGCCAGTGCGGCGCCGTAACTTTGCCCATCACCGGGCGCCGTGGCGGTTGTTGTAGAGGTGTTAGGGGCCGCGATCGCCATGAGTGCTCAATCCACCTTCCCAAAAGACGGTACGAACCTGGACCGCGCCATCATAGCATCGCCAGCGCGCCATTTTCTGCATTTTCTTCCCGCACTATCGAATCAGCAACCCTAAAAAATCGTTTCTCTATCGCCTTAGCATTCGAAACGAATCGCGGGTTCTCCAACTGTCCAGATTTGAAAGTCGGTGGTCGGAATTGAACACCGGTAGCTTGAGCCCGCGCAAGTCAGCCCCGAAGGGGTCGGCAACGGACGGCACGGTAGTGCTCGGAAGTCAGCAAGATAAATTCAACAGCCCGCAGCGACGGCACAAAGTTGCATTAACCCTCTTCCCTCG
>DASSRO010000110.1:0-6296 GCA_035701745.1 Candidatus Sulfotelmatobacter sp.
CCGCAAACGTCAGGAGTTTCACGTGTGGCTCGCATTCATTCCGTTTGCTGCCTTCGCCGGAGCGTTTTTTGTGGGCGCCGTCGGGCTTTGGTTTCTTGCCAAGAGAAGTAAGATTTCGCAAACCGAAACCAAGTTCGGCAAAGCGCTTCACGTGGAGACTCCGGTGGGAACGCTGGATGTAAGGCCGGAGGCGAAACTGGATCCGCGGCTGGCACCCATTCCAATTTACCCCGGCGCCATGCCCGAGAATCCGATGGCCGTCGAATCGATCACTGATTTAAAAGTCGGGTGGAAAACTGCTCAGGACATCTCGGCGACATACTGGACCCCCGACGGCGAGAAACAGGTCTGGGATTTTTACCGGCAACACTTGCCGGATTGGCCGCAGAACCTGGTCGAATCGCAAGGCAAGGAATTGATCCGTCATGCGCCCGGATGGACACTTCTCATTCGGGTTTCGAGCCGGCGCGACCGGACCATTATTGAAACGTCTGTTAAGCCACCCGAATACCCGCACGTGTTCGCGTGACTAGACGAGGTGGGCTCGAGATCGTCGCTCTCACCCAGATTCGCGATTTGAAGCTGGCGTCACAACTGCTTACGTCTTACGATCCCCGCTGCCCGCAGCGCTCCCCGCATCCGAGTCGCCAGCCCGCGCGCGAACTGCATATCCAGGAAGCCTTCCATCTGCCGCCGAAAACTTTCTCCGTACCCGTGCCACCAGACTTTTTTCATGCCGGGAAGGCGGTCCATATCGAGGTACTTGACCCTTACCATTTCGTCCAGACCAAAACGCCCGTGCGTGCGGCCGACCCCGCTGGCCTTTACGCCCCCGTGAGGAGCTTCGCTGATTCCGAAGCACGAAATCACGTCGTTGACCATTACGGTTCCCGCGTGAATGCGACGCGCCACACGTTCGCCGCGCTTGCGATCGCGAGTCCAGACGCTAGCGGCCAGCCCGTATTCCGAGTCATTCGCCAGGCGCACGGCTTCGTCGTCGTCTGCACACGCCATGACCGGAAGCACGGGCCCGAAAGTTTCTTCGCGCATGATCCGCATGTCCTGGGTGACATCCGCGAGTACGGTCGGAGCGTAGAAATTTTCCCCGAGCTCCGGCAGTCGTTTGCCACCGGCCAGAACCCGTGCCCCGCGCGCCTTTGCGTCTTCCACGTGCGACTCTACAATCCGCACCTGCCGCTCCTGGATCATTGGACCCACGTCGGTGTGTGCATCCATGCCGTTGCCCACGCGCAATTGCTTCGTTTTCTCGGCGCAAGCCTTGGCGAACGCTTCAAACAAACTGCGATGCACGTAGCAGCGCTCCACTGAGAGGCAGGCCTGCCCGGCGTTCACAAACGCTCCCCACACGGCTGCGCTCGAAGCCACGTCCACATCCGCGTCGTCGAGCACGAGCATGGGATCCTTTCCTCCCAACTCGAGCACGACGGGAAGTAATCGCTCCGCCGCTGCGGCAGCAATTCTCTTCCCGGTCGCAACGCTTCCTGTAAACACCAGTTTGTCTATTGGCGACCGCAAAAGCGCCGCCCCCGCCGCCCCCGCTCCAACCACGACCTGAAATACTTCCTCGGGCACGCCCGCGGCATGCAGTAACGACGCCAGTTCTAACGCAATCAAAGGCGTCAACTCAGACGGCTTCAGCACGACGGCATTTCCGGCTACCAGCGCCGCCAGAGTCTCGGTTGCCGGAATCGAAAATGGATAATTCCAAGGCGAGATGATTCCGATCACCCCGTGCGGGTCGCGCACCAACGATCCGCTTTTGAGCTTGGTGACGAGGTTGGCATGCGGCACCGGTTCGTCGCGCAGCAGGCCCCAGGCGTTGTCGATGAGAAATTGCGCCGCATCCAGCACCACCAGCACTTCGGTGACGAGTGCTTCCACAAACGGCTTGCCGACTTCGCGCGTAATCGCCGCGGCAACATCTGATTTCCGAGCGTACAATTTCGCTTGGAACTCTCGCAGCGTCGCGATCCTTCGCCGCAGTCCAAGTTCCGCCCATGCCGCCTGCGCCCCGCGTGCTCGCGCCACTGCGGCTTCGACG
The DNA here is from genome assembly GCA_035701745.1 of Candidatus Sulfotelmatobacter sp. Classification (GTDB taxonomy): domain Bacteria; phylum Acidobacteriota; class Terriglobia; order Terriglobales; family Acidobacteriaceae; genus Sulfotelmatobacter. Next base: position 2,063 of record DASSRO010000110.1, read on the forward strand.
TCGCCTTCCCCCACGCATTCCAACTCGCGCAGAACCTCGCCCGTCGCCGGATTCACCGGCGCAAGTTTGAGCGACGCCATTTGCAGATCAGGTGCCATGCACAAATCTTAGTCTCTAGGGAGCCGCCTTGCTACTTCTCTTCCCCGACTTAATACTCTACGTCCACCAGATACAAGCCGCTCGCCGGCGCGGTCGCGCCCGCCGCAGCACGGTCGCGCGCATGAAGAATGCGAGAGACATCCTGGGCCTGCAACGTCCCCTTACCCACGAGAATGTACGTGCCCAATAAATTCCTCACCATGTGGTGCAGAAATCCAGAGCCGCGCACCGTGTAGACCAGTTCCTCCCCCAGCCGCTCCCAGGACGAGGAAAATATTTTTCGGACATTCATCAGAGGGCTTTCCGCCTTCCTGCGTTCCGGGTCGACCGCCGCGAATGACGTGAAATCATGTTCCCCAACTACCAAAGCCGCCGCCCGACCCATCTCCTCCTCTGCCAGCGGATAGGGATAGTGCCATACGTACCGCGCCAAAAAAGGTGGACAAATGGCGCCCCTATAGATTCGGTAGCGATAAGTCTTGGCCTTCGCCGAATGTCGCGCGTGGAATCCGTGCGGAACCTCCGTCACATCCAGCACCCGCACCGATGCCGGAAGAACATCGTTCAACGCCTTCAAGAAATTTCCAGCCGGGACGGAAGACTCCGTGACAAATGTCACGACCTGCGCGAGCGCATGCACTCCGGCATCCGTTCGGCCAGAGCCTTGAGGCGATACCTTTTCCCCTGTGATGCGTCCAATGGCAGAGGCAAGTGTGCCCTGAACCGTGACCGCGTCCGGCTGGACTTGCCAGCCGGAGAATTCTGATCCGTCATACGACAGAATCATTTTGAGATTACGCATGCGATCTTTCGAGTCCCGGATCGATCTTGAATCATCCAACCGATTTCACGATTCGCCTGCAATTTATCAGTTCCAGAGGCGCTGGAGCGTAACTTCACTCACATTCCAGTCAGATATACTAAGTGGTTTCCACGCGGTTCCGGTTTTCAAATGGGTCTCTCTGCATTGCTGCATTCCCGGAAATACCGAGAGCAGGAAACCAAGGTTGAAAACGAGTTGAATGCGGCAGGCTGGTTTTTTCCCAGCTTTCCGGAACCTTATGGCGCTGGGTTGCGTATTAGTGCTTGAGCATAGCTTTACTTTGGGCATTTTCGGACATCGGAATATTTTCGCGCCACGTTGCGTTCCAAGGTCTTAATCAGTTGCTTCTTAAACGATCGGAGATGAGTAGATGCCATTCGCACGCTTAGCCTCGACCCCGCGGCTCGCTGCCGCCCTCCTTTTAGCAACGCTGACCCTGACTTGCTGGGGCCAGGAGCCGGTCACGCCAGCCGCGCCTACGCCGCAGAACACGCCGGAAGCGCGGCCGGTGCCGGCGCTGAATTACGTCCAGCCGGTCTCCCATTTTCCGAATCCGATCGGTCCCTACATGCCGCGCCATGTCGCCGCGCCGAATTTGGCGAACACCGCGCGCATCGACTCTTTGATGCGCGACGGCAAGCTTTTTCTTTCCCTGGATGACGCGATCGCTCTAGCCCTTGAGAATAATCTCGACATTGCGATCGCTCGCTACAACCTGAACATCGCGGATACGGATGTTCTGCGCACCAAGGCAGGCGCTGCTCTCCTTGGTGTGGCCACGGGCATTGTGCAGAATACGCCGGGTGGCGGAGTCGGCGGCATTGGAGCGCAGGTGGGCACCGGAACCGGCGGGACCACTCTTGGCGCGGGCGGCGCAGGTGCAGGCGCGGGAGGCATTGTCGGCTCAACCGCAGGTGGCCTGTTCGGGCCGCCTATCACTAGTTTTGACCCGATCCTGACCGGTACGTTTCAGAACGATCACGCTGGCTTTATCCCCACCAGTCCCTTTGTCGGGAGCTACCAGGGAACGACCACGGCGAACTTTCAATATACCCAGGGTTTCCAGTGGGGAACCAATCTGGCGATCGGCTTCAATAACACGCGCGTTACAAGCAACAGCGCTTTTCAGTCGGTCAGCCCCGCCCTCAACTCCAGTTTTCAATTTAGGCTCACGCAACACCTGCTGCAGGGGTTTGGATTCCCCGGCAATACTCGTTTCATCCGAATCGCGAAAAATAACCGCGAATTATCCGATGTTGCCTTCCGGTTGCAGATCATCACAACCGTCGACCAGATCGAAAACATGTACTGGGATCTGGTCTACGCTTATGAGAACCAACGGGTGAAGGAAGAGTCGCTTGCCTTCTCCCAGAAAACTCTTTCGGATACGAAAAAACAGGTGGAAATCGGCAGTCTTGCGCCGATTGAGGCGGTACGCGCCCAAAGCACGGTCGCCGCCGACCAGCAGTCTTTGACCGTTGCCAGGACCAACCTTCAGTTGCAGCAACTGGTCATGAAGAACGCGCTCAGCCGAACTCTGCACGATCCCGTGCTCGCCGGAGCTGACGTAGTTCCCACTTCGACCATGGAAGTTCCAGAGAACGAACAGATTCAACCAACCGAGGATCTGGTCAACGAAGCGTTGCGCCATCGGGCTGAACTGGTTGAATCTCGCATCACGCTGCACAGCCAGGAAGCCAGCAACGCAGCCCTGCGCAGCTCTTTGTTGCCGACTCTTGACGCCTTTGCCTACTACGGCGGTTCGGGCTTGGGCGGCTCTCAGAATCCCGCAAGCATTTGTGCGGATCCCACGTCACAGTTCGGCTGCGCTACGGCGAATCCAAATCCAGCCCTCAGCCAGTTTCCCTTGACTCCTTCGGTCAGCTATCCCTCAACTTTGAACCAACTCATCAACTCCGCTGCCCCGGACAAAGGGGTTGGCTTGCAGCTCAACATTCCCCTGCGAAACCGCGCGGCTCAAGCGTTACAAATCCGCGGTGAGCTTGAGTACCGCCAGGAGCAGATGGCCTTGCAGCAAACCGAGAATCGAGTCAGCATCGAAGTCCGGCAAGCTCAGTTCGCAGTCGAGCAGAATCAAGCCAGCGTGGCTGCGGCTAAAGCCGCTGTCGATTATGCGCAACAGTCGCTCGACGCCGAGCAGAAGAAATATCAGTTCGGAACCTCGACCACAACAGCCGTTCTGCAAACTAGAAGCGCGTTGGCCACGTCGGAATCTACGCTGATGTCGGCGATGGCGGCCTATGAGAAGTCGCGAGTCGAACTTGAGCGCGCGGTCGGTACCCTGCTCGACAACAACGGCATTAGCATCGACGACGCCGCCCGCGGTCAGGTGACGCGCATGCCGAACGTGCCTTACGTTGCCCCCCGCAAGGACCTTCCATCGTTGACCCAACCGGGCCAGCCGACGACTCCGCCGGTTCAGCAGTAACGAAACGAACAATCCGAGGCGCCGCTGGTCTGGATGACAGCGGCGCCATCGCAACTCCTCTCGCGATTCTGTCAAGAATTTGCCCTCACCCTCAGGACCGAGGATGAACTGGCTCTTCACGCGGCGGCGCGAATTTTTCCACGCGGCTCAACTCGGCATAGAAGTCGCAAAGCCGGCGGCACACATCTTTGATATCGAAGTTCGCAACAATATGCTGCCGGCCGCGCTCACCCATGCGCACCGCCAGATTACGATCCTGATACAACCGCGCAATCGCGTCGACTAAGTGGGAAACATCCCGCGGCGGGACGAGAAGCCCGGTCTCCCCATCGACGACGACTTCGCGACATCCTCGAATATCGCTCGCCACGACTGGACGCATCATTGCCGAGGCCTCCATGCAAGCGCGTGGAATGCCTTCCCGGTATGAAGGCAATACAAAAAGATCCATCGCGGCGTACCACGGCCTCATATCGTCACACCAGTTGACGAAGCGGACCACGCCTCGCCTCTGCAAATCATCCATGTAGTCGTTGTCGAGAGCGTCATTCTGATCCGTCTCACGCGGCCCAACTACAACAAACTTGAGCTGCTGGTGCCGGGAGGACAAAATTTCCGCCGCAGCGCATAACTCCCTGAATCCCTTTTCTTCAACCAAACGCCCGACACTTCCCACCACAAAGTCGCTGGACTCCAGGCCCACTTCCCGCAGTTTTTGCGACCGATCGTAATTTACTTGGGGATCAAATCGCGCGATGTCGATTCCATTTCCGATGTAGGAAATCTTGCTACGCGAACAGAGGCGGCTGCGAACCGCGCGTTCCACGTCTTCCCTGCTCTGCGACAGGACGCGATGGCAAAAT
>DASSRO010000111.1:0-2964 GCA_035701745.1 Candidatus Sulfotelmatobacter sp.
ACGCGCGACCCACGACGTGCCCAAGGAACTTGATCCACCGCCAGCAGAATGGGAACCCGTGTTCGATGCGCTGGCGAAGGAGTGCAATTTGGCGATGGACCTTCCGGAAGGATTTGAATTAGTACGCGAATTCACGACCGACCCTGGAGAAGTGAGTCACACGTGGGAAGAAGTGGGGGGCGGCCGGCTCCTTACCGCCCCGCCGGTTAGAACGATTGTGCGAACCGCGATTCCAGAAATTCGCCCAGCTTCGCGGTGGCTCTGAATTGCGGGATCGGGTCCAGTTCTTTGAAGGCGGACGTGAATGCGTTGGAGAGACTCCAGATGGTTCGCGACCGGAACTCCTCATACTTCGGTTCGAAGTACAGGTCATGCACAGTGCGAGCAAGGTGCTTCGGAGCTTCCAGTTTGCCCTCGACGAACGCTTCGTAGATGACCACCTTGGCCGTCACGTCCGTCAATTCGCTCTTCTGCCAGGCCTCTACCTGCTTTCGCATCGGCTCAAAGTTGCGCTGCATTCGGTCAACGCCAACCGAAATGCAGTCGATGAGCGAGAACGACTTCGAGTGCTTTGCTAATACCGGCGTAAAGTCTCCTGCGAACGCCATGTTTGAGCAGACGAACACGCGATACCCGCAGGTCATCGCCAGACGCATGCTCTTATCGTGCGAGTTGCGAAGTCCGATGGAGAAGCGGCATCCTTCCATCTCGGTTGCGAGGTCCAGAACCCCAAAGGCCTTCATGCCGTCCGGCGAGACTGCGTACTCGTCGTGCACGACTCCGATGTGGCGAAACCCAAGGGTCTCGATGAGAGCTTGCACAATTTCGTGGTGCGGGACCGGGCGGTGCGTTTCCGTTGCTGCTGGCGTCGGCACCAGCGCTAGTTCTTCGCGGCCAATCGTTCGCCCGCCGTAGCCAATGAGCGTACTTGTTTCTGACATACTTTTTTCCTCCTGGTTGATTTTGAAACGTTGATTGGAAACAGAATTCTTGAAGGCGAGAAAAACAGGGCGATCTCGAAGATCGCCAAATTGCGCCGAGGGCTGAGCGATGTGGGGAGAGAGGACTTGCCGTGAGTAGCGGGAGTGCGAGAATCACGCGAGACTCGACGATTTCCGCTCAACTGAAGCCGAATAATGACGCCTGTTCCGGGACAGCTGGCCGTCCGCGCCGCCTCTTACCGGACAACGCTTGCGGTCGCTGTCCGAAGACGACGATAGAGGCGGCGTCCATGGCGCCTTCAACCAGGTCCGTCGGGTCAGGTTGTGTAGCCAGCAGAACACTCGGCATTTCGATGGATGAGGCATCATCGCGGCTCTGAGGATTCGTCGGAAAGAGCTTTTGATGTTCTGCGCTGAGGGCTCTCCAAACCGAGTCGGCCGTCTCGCCAATGCCATTTCGTTCGACCAGTTCCCGTGCCATGGCCCACAGCATGTCATCGTCTTCGTCGATCGACTGCAATCCCTCGCCGGCAAACTTGCCTTCCATGGTGAGTGCCACGAGGAGTTTCTTCCCCATGAGGCGCAAACACGATGTCTGCATGGTCCCTTCCGAGCACAGAAACTTCACGCGCACGGGCCGGCGCTGTCCTATCCTCCAGGACCGGCGGCTGGCTTGCCGCAACGTGTGCAGCGAGTAGCCGGACTCGTAGAAAATGATGGTCGGAAAGTCGAGCAGATCGAGGCCGGTCTCCACCAGCTTGGGATGGCAGATCACGACCTGGACTCCGTCTTTGACCTGTCTGGCGTACCAGGCTTCGCGCTTGGAAGTATCCACGCTCGCGCGCAAGACTGCTGTGCGCAGCCCTTCGTTACTCAGGATTCGTTGCAGCCGGGCAGTGACGTCGTGTTTCTGCGTGTACACGGCAAAGACCTGGCACCGCCGTCCCTCGAACAGTTCCTTCCTGATCTCCTCAATGAGTTTTCGTTCTTTCGCATAGATCCGGTCCTCGGGAAGGTCACGCGGTTCCGCAATGACGAATCTCACCCTGCGCTTCAGGTCAGGATCGAATTCCGTTCCGTACAGCGTTCCAATCCCGTACGGGTGATCGGGGTACAGCAGCAAAGTGTTGAGCATCGTGCTCAGCACGGACCGATTGCCCCTGTGGGCTTTCAACGCCTTCCGCATGTCCTCTTCGAGCTCGCGGTACGCCTCCCGCATGGGCTCGTCCATGGGCACGCTCAGATAGGTTTCCTCGTAGGGCGGAAGTTCCCCTGAAATGTCTTCCAGAAACACAAAGGCGCACAGCTGCATCAGGAATTCGCCAAACAGTAGTGGGGAGGCTCCGGGCTTTCTGCGGACCGTGCTGGTTGACCTGGCCTTGGAGCAGGCATTGTTGGCGGGTTCGACCTTAGTGATGGTCTCGAGGACGCCGTAATCCTGAATGAAGGAGCTCCGACCCGTCGTGCCCCACTCGTAGCCATGCTCCTTCATTCTTCGCGCTTCGAGACGGAAGAGCGTGTTGTAAAGATCGTCTGCGTACCCACCCAGGAGGGTCCCGGTCAGCCCGACAATTCGGTCGGTGCACGAGGCCAGAGTGCCCAGAGCGTTTCCTTGCGCGGTATCGCCGGCTAGTTGGTGAATCTCGTCGCAGATGGCGTAGTCAAACCATTCCGGCATGTAGCGCCCGATGAACTCAACCGGTGCCATGCGGCGGATCTTGTCTGAGTCCGCCTGCCAGAGTGGACTATGCAATGGACGACAGGGTTTCTCACCTCTAGTTTCTATGGTCTCGGAAATCTTGATCTTCTCGAACTCGCTCGCCGTCAATCGGCCGTCATTTAGGATCACCGGCTTGCCCGTGTCCGAATTCACGACGCAGCCAGCGTACGGGCCAGAGTGTGGTATCCGGTAAGCATGGCGCCAGAAATAACCGAGCTTGGCTCGTTCTCGTCCGACGATAAATAAGGATGGTCTCCCGCAAATCGACATCCAGCGTTTCCGGGAACTCGGCGAGTCCTTCCG
>DASSRO010000112.1:0-15089 GCA_035701745.1 Candidatus Sulfotelmatobacter sp.
ACATTGTTGAATGAATTTGTCGCCAGCTACGACACCGATCACATCATCCTCAACGATACGGGAAACTGGAAACGGGGATCGAACGTCACGATCGGAGCATTGTTCCAGAATGGCTTTAATGGTGCGCTGCCTGGGATCAGCCTGACCGACGCGGGAACCGCGTACGGCGGAGGGTTTGCTGAGGATGCCGGTTACATCCCGAATGGCCCCTACAACTCCAATCCTACTTACACTCTGCGGGACAACGTCAACAAAATTGTGGGCAAGCACAACCTGACGATAGGAGCGTATTTTGTTGCCGCAGAAAAAAACGAACTCGGGTTTGAACTTGGGGGCGGAGCCGTACCCGGTTTCCTGAGCTACAACAGTTCGAATGGCGCGGTTTCCAGCGGCAATGCCTTTGCGGATCTTTTGCTGGGAAATATTTCCAGTTTCGGCCAGCAAAGCTCAAACCCCAAGTATTACAACCGTTACAAAATCCTGGAGCCGTATTTCCAGGATGACTTCCACGCCACCAGCCATCTGACTCTGAATCTGGGCTTGCGAATCAGCATGTTCGGCACCTACCGCGAGATTAAACATCAAGCTTACAACTTCAATCCTTCTGCCTACGTACCGGGTCAGACCAGCATCAACAGTGTGGATGGATCGGTGGTGGGCAATCCTTACAACGGGATGGTGCAATGCGGCGTGGGCGGCGTGCCGGTCGGATGCATGACGGGGCACTTGTTCAATCCAGCGCCGCGCATCGGGTTTGCCTATGACCCTCGGGGTGATGGGAAGACGGCGATCCGTGGCGGATACGGAATCTTCTTCGAGCACACCAACGGAAATGAAGCGAACACCGAAGTGCTGGAGGGATCTCCGCCGCTGGCAACCGTGCCTACGCAGCCCAACATCATTGGCTACACCAACATTGGAAAGTCCAGCGGAGGCGGATCAAACTTCCCGCTCTCTGTTTTCTCGATTCCCAATAAGGCCGTCTGGCCTTACATGCAGCAATGGCACCTCGACGTTCAGCACGAATTTGCCCGGAACACCGTGGCGACCGTCTCGTACGTGGCAAGCAAGGGTACTCACCTCACACGCGAGAGCGACCTGAATCAGTTGCACGCTGTCCCTCTGAGCCAGAACCCCTATTTGCCGGGCGAGGGCATCGGTCCAAATGACTGCGGCACTTCATTCGATGCCTGGCACGTTCCGACCGCCGCAACAACTCCAAGCGGAGCGCCGGTGACTTACGTTGCTCCGTCGACGCCAGGGGGCTTGCCCTCCGGTCCCGCGGTGAACCTGGGAGTGGCGGCCTGCGGAACTGTTGCGGATCCGTTCCGGGCGTATCCGGGTTACTCTCGGATCACGAGCCTGCAGGAAGCAGCGAGTTCAACTTATAACGCACTACAGGCGGCGGTGAGGCGAAATGTGGGAGGCCTCACACTGAACTTGTCTTACACTTACAGTCACTCTATCGATGATTCGTCGGACCGTAGCGACGGCAGCTTCGTCGATTCCTTTAACCTTGCCGCGGCTCGGGCGAGCTCTAACTTTGACGTGCGGCAGGCTTTCACCCTCGGTTATGTTTGGGACATTCCTTTTCTCAAGCGGCCTGGCTTGGCTCACACCCTACTGGGCGGATGGCAGTATTCCGGAATCGCTTCGGTTTCGACTGGCACGCCTTTCAGCGTAACTTATCCAGCGGATAATGCTGGCGTGTCCAATGGGGTTGCTACGGCCTCGGCATATCCGGACTTGGTTGGAAATCCAAAAGCCGGCATTGTCCAAGTCCCAGCGGAGGGCTTTGGTCCCCTGTTCTACAATCCCAACGCTTTCGCCGTGCCTCGTGGACTGACCTTTGGAGATGCGGGCCGCAACGTTCTTCGCAATCCTCGGCGCACCAATTTCGACATGGCCCTGTTTAAACATTTCCCGATCCACGAGAGCGTGGCTTTTGAATTTCGGGCCGAGGCCTTCAACGTCTTCAACCACACCGAATACGCCAACCTTGGAGGCGACAGCGGCCAAGCGGGCTCGCCTAATAACACAAATTCGTACTCATCGGGGCCGCCATTCCTTTACATCGGCGGTGCTCATAGTGCGCGCATTCTGCAGTTGGGAGCGAAACTCATTTTCTAGCGGGCTTCACCACGGAGCAAGTTTCCGATTAGCCAACGGGAACCCGTTCCGTGGCGCCGATAGCCTGCAGCGCATGCTCCAGGTCCGCGATCAGGTCGTCGACGTTCTCGATTCCCACCGAGAGGCGCACCATCTGTTCGGTGACGCCCATCTTTTCCCGCTGCTCGGCGGAGATCATCGCGTGCGAGGTCAGCACCGGAATCGATACCAGCGATTCCACCCCACCCAGGCTGGTAGCTAAAGTGAACAGGCTCATGGCCTCACTCACCCGGCGGGCGTCTTCGCCCGTGCCGTCAACCTCAAAGGTGACCATGCCGCCACCGCCGCTCATTTGTTCCCGGGCAATGGCGTGCTGCGCATGGCTCTTTAAAAAGGGATAATGCACCCGCCGCACTTTTGCGTGCCGCTCCAGGAATTCAGCCACGCGCAGCGCGTTCTCATTCTGGCGGGCGACTCGAACCGCCAGCGTCTTCAACCCGCGAATCAGCAGCCACGCGGCGTGCGGGTCCATGCAATTTCCCAGAGTCGTGCGCGTTTCATTGATCTGATCCATCAATTCGCGCGGGCCGGCCACCACGCCGCAAGTCAGATCGGCGTGTCCGCTCAAATATTTCGTGCCCGAGTGCATGACCAGGTCAATGCCATATTCGGCGGGATGCTGGTTGATGGGCGTGCCAAACGTGCTGTCGATCATGCTGATTAGCCGGTGCTGCCTGGCCAGTGCTGCCGTCTTTTTCAGGTCGACGATGCGCAGTGCCGGGTTGGTCGGCGATTCGAGGTAGAGAAGCCTTGTATTGGGACGGATCGCCCGGGCGTGCTGATCGTAATCGTTAGTATCGACAAATGTGGTCTCGATGCCGACGCGGGGCAGCCATTGCGAGAAGAATTTGCTCACGCCGCCGTAAACGTCGCGCTGCGCCACCACGTGATCTCCCGCCTTGAGCAGAGCCAGGACCGTAGTGGTGATCGCGCCCATACCAGAGGCGAACGTCCGCGCCGCCTCGACGCCTTCGATGGCAGCCACGGCTTGTTCGGCAACCGTATTGGTCGGATTTCCCCAGCGCGTGTAATAGCGGTCGGTGGCGGTGACGCGCTGCTGCTCCTCGTTGTCGGTGACCTGGAAGGTGGAAGTTTGGTAGATGGGAGTGGCGACCGGAGCATTTTTCTTTTCCAGCCCCGCAGCACCGTGGACCGCGGCGGTTTCAGCGCGACGCGTTTGACGTTTCATGAATGCCTCACTTTGAACAGAGTAATTGCCGCAATCACCCCGGGCAAGAGAAAGCGCGGCGATTCCATTTATAATGCCCATTCGCTTTCTATGGACCTGGGATTGAAAGATCGCGTAGCGCTGGTTGCCGCGTCCAGTCAGGGATTGGGGCTGGCGACGGCGGAGGCATTCGCCGCCGAGAATTGCCGTGTCGCGATGTGCGCGCGCAACGACAAGACCTTGCAGGCCGCAGCGGACAAAATCAGGAAACAGCACAACGCGGAGGTGTTCGCGGAAGCAATTGATGTGGGCGATCCGTCCGCGGTCAGCCGCTTTGTGTCCGCGGTGGCCAAGAAATTCGGCGCCGTAGATATTTGCGTCACGAACGCTGGAGGGCCTCCTGCCAAGGGATTTTTAGCGGTCACGCTGGACGACTGGCAGCGCGCCGTCGAATTGAATTTCCTGAGCACGGTTTACTTCGCTCGCGAAGTGATCCCGCACATGCAGCGCAAGCGCTGGGGACGAATCATCACCATCACTTCAATCACGACCAAGCAACCGGTCGCCGATCTGGTGCTTTCGAATGCGGTGCGGGCGGCGGTGGTGGGCTTGGTGAAGAGCCTGGCCAATGAATTCGGCAAGGACGGAATTCTGGTCAACAACGTCGGCCCCGGCTTCACCGCGACCGACCGTTTGAAAGAACTGGCCAAAGCCCGTTCGGCGGCTTCGGGTAAGAATGAACAGGAAATTTTCGATGCCTGGGCGGCTGACGCTCCGCTTAAGCGCTTAGGCGAACCTCGCGAACTCGCCGAGACGGTGGTCTGGCTGGCGTCAGAGCGCGCCTCGTACGTTACAGGTCAAACTGTGTTGGTCGATGGCGGCATGTATAAAGGGTTATGAGGTGTCTCTGAGGTTTTCTCCGCGTTCTCAACGGTCAAAAGCTTTACTGCGGAGTTCGCAAGGAATTTGTGGCAGGCACATAGGTAATTCGAGTTTTTGGGTGGCGCGGCTAAAACGTAATCCTGGTTTCTCGGAGATCCATGCGATCAATTGCTTCCAGAATGTCGGTTATGAGCGGGGAGGGCGCGCTTTCAGTTTTCGCGCGTGCCAAGGAACTGGAATCGCAGGGCCGATCCATTATTCATTTGGAACTCGGCGAGCCTGATTTTCATCCCGGCAAGTCGGTGATCGAATCGGCCGCCCAGGCCCTGGCCGACGGGAAAGACCGCTACTGCGCTGTGGCCGGTGTGCCCGCATTGCGTGAAGAGATTGCCGCATATTTGGCGCGCACGCGCAACATCGAGGTATCTGCCGCTAACATCGTGCTCGCGCCGGGATGCAAGATCGCGTTATTCCTGGCGATGATGGCGTTGCTCGAACCCGGCGACGAAGTTCTCTTTCCCGACCCCGGATTTCCCGGTTATCCATCGATCACGCTTGGACTGGGAGCCGTTCCAGTTCCGTTCACGCTTTCGGCGCGCAATCAGTTTCAGCCCGATCCGGCGGAAGTCGCGGCCAAAATCACTCCACGCACCCGCATGCTGATCACGAATTCTCCCGGCAATCCCACCGGCACGGTCTATCTCGACGCGGTGCAGCGCCGGTTGGCGGAACTGGCCGTCCAGCACGACCTTTGGGTGCTCTCCGACGAAATCTATGCGCGCATTATTTATGGCGGCGAATTTTTTTCCATGCTCCGCTATCCCGGCATGGCCGAGCGCACGCTGATCATCGACGGCTTCTCCAAGAGTTTCGCCATGACAGGATGGCGGCTCGGATATACCGTTGCTCCGCCCGAAGTAGTTCCTGCGCTGGTGATGTTGGCGGTGAATACCTACACCTGCGTGGCGGAATTCACGCAGTATGCGGCCATCGATGCATTGCGCGACCGCGAGGGCAATACCGCTCACATGGTTGGTGAGTTTGCGCGGCGCCGGGAACAGTTTGCGCGCGAGTTGAATCGAGTGCCCGGCTTTCGTTGCCAGCCGCCGGAGGGCGCGTTCTATGCATGGGTCGAAATCACGGGCACAGGGATGTCCGCGGAAGAAGTGTGCCGCATTCTGCTGGAAGAGGCCGGCGTGGCCGCCATTCCTGGCGCGGCGTTTGGCCCGTCCGGCAAGGAGTTTGTGCGCTTTTCATTCGCTTCCTCCATGGCGACGTTGCAGGAGGCGGTAGAGCGTATCGTGAAGGTGTCGAGTGCCTGGCAGCGAACCGCTGTGACGCGGTGAGCAGGCTGCGCGGTTGTCGGCGACTCTAGATTCATAGATCCAGTGGGCGACGTCTTCGAAAAGTTAAATCTTCCGTACAAATTGTTGACGCTGAGGGATTGCATGCGATTTGCGATACGAGGAATCATTTTCTCCGTGGTGATGAGCGGATGCGTTTGCGCGTATGCGCAAGCGCGGCCCTTTCCCGGCAGCGACGTCCAGCAGGTCTACCAGCGCCTGCTGCCGCAAATTGAAAAGATTGCAGCCTTCGACCATCACGCCCATCCCGGCTACGCCGACGATGCCGATGTCGACGCCATGGCGGCGCCTCCCAATCTCAGCGAAGCCCTTCGCACGCGCGACGACAATCCTGAACTCGTGGCTGCGGCAAAGGCGCTGTTTGGCTATCCTTACGCCGACTTTTCTCCCGAGCATGCCAAGTGGCTGGTCGACAAAAAGACGCAACTCCGGAAGCAGCTTGCCGGAACCGCCTATTTCAACTCGATTCTCGACAAACTCAATACCGAGAGCTCGGTGGCCAACCGAGCGATGATGCCTGACTATCTCGATCCCAAGCGGTTTCCGTGGGTTTTCTTTGCCGATTCGTTTCTGTGGCCGTTCAACAACGAGCGCGAGACCGCACGCAATCCCGACGAGGGCGTCTACATTCCGCTGCAGGAAAAAATGCTGCACCGCTGGATGCAGCAGGAAAACGTCGCCAAGCTTCCCGCCAGTTTTGCCGATTACCTGAAATTCATCAGCCAGGTGCTGGAGGACAACTCCAAGCGTGGCGGCATAGCCATGAAATTTGAAGTCGCCTACTTTCGTCCGACGACGTTTGGCGACCCCTCGCGCGCCCAGGCCGAAGACCTGTACCAGCGCTATGTGAACGGCGGAATTCCGACTGAAAGGGAATACCGCACCTTCCAGGATTTCATTTTCCGCTATCTCGTGCAGGAGGGCGGGCGACTGAAGCTGCCGGTGCACATTCACACCGCGGTCGGCATCGGCGATTATTTCAACTTGTCGCAGAGCAACATCATGAATCTGGAAAGCGTGTTGCGCGATCCACGCTACGCCTCGACAACGTTTGTGATGATTCACGGCGGGTATCCGCTGGAACGCGAGGCGATCTGGCTGGCGGCCATGAAGAACGTCTATCTCGATTCTTCCTTTGGCGAGTTGGCGCAGTATCCATCCGCATTTAAAGAAACATTGAAAATGTGGTTGGAAACTTTTCCCGACAAGATCACTTTCGGTACCGACTGTTTCCCTTACAATCAAGTGCTAGGGGCGGAAGAGAGCTACTGGCTGGGCGTGCAATCGACGCGAACCGCGCTCGCGGCCGCCCTGGCAGAAATGGTTTCGGAAAATGAAATCACCGAGGCCCGGGCGCTGGAATTGGCGCACGCTTATCTGCACGACACCGCTGTTAAGTTGTACGGCGGACGAGTGCAGTGAGCCCCGTGGACGGCGGCCAGTGAACCAGTGGTCAGAACATAGCTTCCAGGAAAGGATGCCGGCGGCCCGGGTACGACTCGGCTGCAGGCGATTCACATGGCGAAAACGAAATCAAAAGTAAAAACTCGCTCCAAGGTAAAAGCAGCCGCGAAATCTCATGCGCGCGCCAAACGCGCCGTAACCAAGCACGCGGCGAGCAAAGCGGAACTGCAATACATTCCCTGGCACGCGATTCCGCTCGAAGAACTGAACCCGCTCTTGCAGCGGCAGTTCGTGGTCGGTCAAGACATCATGGTTGCGCGTGTGCTGTTAAAAAAGGGGTGCATTGTTCCCGAGCATAGCCATCACAACGAGCAACTCACGTACATCCTCGACGGCGCGCTCAAATTCTGGATCGACGGCAAGGAAATCGTGGTGCATGCCGGCGAAGTCCTGTGCATCCCGTCAAACATGCCCCACAAGGCTGAGGCGATGGAAGATACGGTTGACCTCGATATTTTCAATCCGCCGCGCGCCGACTGGATCAACAAAACCGACCAGTACTTGCGGGAAACCAAGTAAGTCCCGAACATGTCTCCTCCTTCCAGTCCTGCGCCGGGGGTGCGACCGGCGGCATTCCGCTTCCGCTGCATCGCTTGCGGCGACGTGAGCGAGAGTGCCGGCCAGAATTTCCGCTGCCCGCAATGCGGAGACCTGCTGGAAATTATCTATCCGCAATGGAGCGCGGCCAGCGCCCAAAACCTGAAATCCACCTGGCGCGAGCGCCGCCTTTCCGGAGCGTTAATCGATCAAAGCGGCGTGTGGCGATTCCGCGAGTTGCTTCCCGCTCTGGCGAGCGACGACCATGCTATTACCCTGCGCGAGGGCAACACGCCTTTGTACGAACTTCCGCGCTGCGCACGCAGCGCCGGGGTGCCCCGGCTGTTCGCCAAGCATCAGGGAATGAATCCAACCGGCTCCTTCAAAGATGCCGGCATGACCGTCGCCGCGACCTTCGCGCGCCTCGCCGGATTTCGCTGGGTGGCCTGCGCTTCCACTGGCAATACGTCGGCGTCCATGGCCGCCTACGCCGCTCGCGGAGGCCTGCGCAGCCTGGTGCTGGTTCCCGAGGGGAAAATCTCCTGGAGCAAACTTTCCCAGGCGCTCGACTATGGCGCCGTGACTTGCCAGTTGCGCACCGACTTCGACGGCTGCCTGCGGCTCCTGCAGGAACTCGTTCTGCGGGCGCCCGTCTACCAGTTGAACTCCATCAATCCCTTCCGGCTGGAAGGGCAGAAGACACTCGCCTTCGAACTGCTCGAGCAACTCGACTGGCAGCCGCCGGACCACATTATTGTTCCCGGCGGCAACCTGGGGAACAGTTCGGCGATTGGAAAAGCGCTGCTGGAGATGCGCGACCTGGGGCTGATATCGCGCCTGCCCAAGTTGTCCGTGATTCAGGCCGAAGGCGCCAATGCCCTGGTACGAACGCTGCGGGAAGCGGCGGGTAAACGCCTGGTCAGCGTGCAGGCGGAAACACGCGCCACTGCGGTTCGCATCGGCAATCCAGCCTCCTGGAAAAAGGCGGTTCATGTAATCGAGGCCACGGCCGGAGCTTGCGAACAGGTCTCGGAGATTGAGATCGCGCAGGCCAAAGCGGAGATCGGCGCTGAAGGCATCGGATGCGAACCGGCATCGGCAGTCACCCTGGCGGGTTTAAAGAAGCTGGTGAAGCAAAGCTTTGTGAAATCCGGAGAAAGCGTCGTCCTGGTGCTGACTGGAAACCTGTTGAAGGACCCTGATTTCACCATGCAATTTCATCGCGGGGATTTGTTCCAGGGAAGTGCGGATGAGGCGGCGAGCACGGAGCTCAACTCATTGCGCCGTCCACCGATCGTTCTGGATGCGACGCTGGATGCGGTGATCCGGACGCTGGAGGAAGCGGAGAAGAGTTCGTAGCGCCGCCGTCCCCAAGGCAGGACAACTCGGCTTTAACTGGCGGCGTGCCGGGCGCTAACTAATTAGATATGGGTGGCAGAACCTTCAACTCGAGACCGTCCCGCCTTCGACTGGCGTTGCCCGCCACCTCCGCCAATCTGGGACCGGCTTTCGATGCGGCCGCGCTCGCGATGGATTTTTATATCAAGATCGACGCCCGGCCGGCCGCAGAATTCGCCATCGAGGCCAGCGGTCGCGATCACGAAATCTGCGGGAAGGTCGAAGAGCATCTTATCCTGAACACCTATCGCGAGGTGCTCGAATCCCAGGGCCGGGAGCCGATGTCTCTGGCGCTGAAAATCGCCAACGACATTCCTATCGGCAAAGGCTGCGGGTCCTCGGCTGCGGCCCGGCTGGCGGGAATTGCGCTGGCGGTGCATTTTGGCCGCTTGAATTGGACGGACGAACAAATCGTCGGCGAAGCCTCCCGCCGCGAGCAGCACGCCGACAATGCCTCGGCTTGCTGGATGGGCGGGCTTACGGTCGCCCGCATGTGCGGCGGAACTCAAGATGCCGTCAAAGCCCAGGTAGTTCGTATCCGGCCGAAAGGGATCTGGCCGTTGTTGCTGGCAGTTCCCCAGCAAAGCCTCTCGACCGAGAAGGCGCGTCGCGTATTACCCGAGCAGTATTCGCGCGCTGATGCTGTCACCAACGTGCAGAATTCCATGCTCCTGTTGGCAGCCTTTACCCAAGGGCGCCCCGAATTGCTCTCCGCAGCGCTGGAAGATCGCATTCACCAACCTTACCGGGCGGCGCTCTGCCCGCTCCTGCCCGCGCTGCAGAAATTAAAAGGGAAAGACGGCGTCCTGAACGCTGCCCTGAGCGGAGCCGGGCCTTCGGTATTAATCTTTCTAGATCCTCGGGCTTCGCTGCGGAAGGAGCGGGAACGAGTTGCCTCTTATCTCGTGAAAGTCGGCTTGGCGGCAGAATTGATCTCGACTTCGATCAGTTCCCGAGGGGGACGTTCCTCGTTCGCAAAAAGGTGACCACCTACAGAAAAGACAGTATTTACCCGTTAGTTTTCCTTCGCTAGATTCTAACTTCCCCTTTGCGAAACTAATTGGTGAAAACCATGTTTTTACGATTACCAGGGTCCGCGACGATCTCCGGTAGCCATAAACTGGAAGGTGCCCGGACCTGCAGGCACGCAAGGCGGAGTGTTGTGAAGATGAAGTCTCGAGCAAGACAAGAAAGCCAAGTCAGCACGGCAGACCGGCGAATTTCGGGAAATGAGCAGGTCCGCAGGGAAATTCAGAGTTTTCTGCACGCCCTGAAGTCCTATCCCGACCGTTTCGCCAAGGAACCCCACATTACTTTTGAACAGCATCACGGCGGATTAGCGCGCGCCGCCAGCGAAGTCTCACGCCGCCGCGTCTAATCACATTCCGTAACGACTCGCCGGGGGCACGATGCCGTTCATCCGCAGGTATTCCACCATCTGTCCGTAGTGGTCGTATCCGTGGGAAGCCACGGCGGAGGCAAGGCCAAGGCGTGAAACCATTCCTTCGCCGAAGGGGCTTCGCACCGTTCCGGTCAAATTCTGCTCGTTGATGGTCGCAATCGCCTTGTGGACATAGGCAAACGACTCCTTCAAAAACTTCATAACATCTGCCTTCTTGGTGACCGACGCCGGGCCCGATTCCTCACCGATATCAACTGGCGGCTTCTGCTCCAGAAGAGCAGCACCAAGTTCATAGTTCACGGCGGCCACATGCTTGATCTGCTCAGCGAAAGTGCGCACGCCCTTAAACTCGCCGTTGCTGGGAGCGAAGCTAAACTTGTCTTCGGGCATGGCTTCCGCGGCCGGCACAAACTCGTGCTCAAGATTGAGAACTGTGTGGTCTAAAACATCGGTGACCGAACGATGTTGCTCTTTCGGCTTGGCCGCCTGCGCTGCAGCCGCAATCGTGAGCAGCAGCAGTCCACCAAGAAGTATAGATTTCGTTTTCATGATTTCCCCTCTTACGTTAAAACTCCTATGACCGCTCGAGTTTTCAAACTGCTCATGGATCAATCCGAACTTATAATACGTTGGAACTGCAACCAGATTCGCCATTCTTCGCATTACTAATGTGCCATCCGTGGCCGATGTGGGTTACTCTCTCGCTCTCCCAACAAAAGGCCACTGCCTGTCTTTCCACGCGCGAGTCATATAAATGACGACACCCGTCAACAGGATGAGCGCAGCGTAACGGACTTCCTTTTGCCAGTTCACGCGATTAAACAGAATGAACAGAAATCCGGCGCTGGCCAGCAAAGCGGGAAGCGGATAGAGCCACATGCGAAACGGTCGCGGCAGTTCCGGTTGCCGAATTCGCAAAACGATGGACCCGACAGCTTGCACCAGGAATTGCAGAACAAGCCGAATTACCACCAGCGCCGCAATCGCGTCTTTCAGTCGCAGGAAGCAAAAGGCCGCAGCGGCAACGCCAAGCGCCAACAGCGAAATATAAGGAAAGCGGTGCACGGGATGTACCCGCGCGAAGGCGCGGAAGTAGTTGCCATCTCTCGCCGCGGCATAAGGAACCCGCGAATACCCGAGCATCAAAGAAAAGACCGAGGCAAAAGCGGTAACGATGACCAAAGCCGTTACCAGCCGCGCCGCCCAGGCGCCATACACCCGCTGCATGAACAGTGACACGACATACAGGCCGCTGTTGTTCTGACCCGCCTGCAGCAGTTCCCGCCACGGCACTACCGCCATAATGCACACGTTCATCATTAGATATAGACAGGCTACCAGCAGAATGGAAAGCAGAAGCGCGCGCGGAATGTTCTTTCCCGGGTCTTTAATTTCGTCGCCGAGGAACGCCACATTGTAGTAGCCCCAGTAGTCATAAGTGGCGACCAGCATGGCTCCGCCCAAGCCGGTAAAAAATTGATGGGACAAGGTGAACGCGCCTGGCGGAAAGTCGAACGCCCGGGCGGAATTGAAGTGAGTGAGCCCGGCGAAAATGATCCAACCGATGGTTCCCATCACACCGAACCAGAGCACCTTAGTCAGCCGTCCGATCGCCGTGATATTCCGATACAGCAAAAGCACTGTGAAGAAACAAATGACGACTGCGACGGCTGTGCCCGGCGTGACCACCCAACTGGCCTGCAGCGTTCCCACCCAGGGAAGGTGCATTGCCGCATCATGATGCGCATACACCGTCTCCAGTTCGGGCCAGTAATAAGCCGCATAACCTGCTAGGCCGATGCATCCGGTCGCAATGGACAGCGGCGCGCTGAACGATACTTGCCAAATAAACAGGAACGAGATCAGCCGCCCCCAGGTCTGTGGCCCATAGGTCTCGCGCAGGTAGCGATAGGATCCGCCCGAGGCCGGCAGCGCCGCACCCAGTTCGGCCGACACCAGCCCATCGCACACGGCGAGCAGCGCCCCCAAAACCCATCCCAGCAGGGCTTGCGGGCCGCCCATCGCGCTCAAAACCAACGGCATGGTAATGAAGGGCCCCACGCCGATCATGTCGATCATGTTGAGCGCGGTGGCGCCTCCCCAGCCCATGCCGCGGATCAGGCCCGGAGAGCTGCTTTGAGGGGTAGATGACATTGGCGAGGAGTATAAAGCTAGGGAAGAAGCAGGAGCCTCCCGCTGACCTGGCGCTTTTCAAAGGCATCATGAGCCCGGCCGGCCTCAGCGAGAGGATAGGTGCGAGCAATCTTGATGGAGAGCTTTCCTTGCTTTACCCAATCCACGAATCGTTCAAGGTACTGGGGATATTCCTTGAGGTAAGGCAGTCCGTTGGTGCGGGTCAGAAACAGCGATCCTTTTTCCTGCAGGGTCATCAGGTCAAAGGGCGGAACGTATCCGCTGGATTGTCCGTAAATCACGAGGAATCCGGCTGGGGCAAGACTATCGAGGCTGGCGGCAAATGTATCTTTACCCACGCCGTCGTAGACGACGCTCACACCTCGGCCTTCCGTGATTCTTCTGGCTTCCACTGCGATGTCGGACTTCGTCGAAACGATCACCGCGTCCCCGCCCGCCGCCTTCACAAAGCCGGCTTTCTCCTCGGTGGAAGTAACGCCAATAACGCGGCCGCCGCGAATCTTCGCCATCTGGCATAGCAATAGTCCAATGCCTCCGGCCGCCGCCTGAATCAGACACCAGTCGCCGGCTTTGACCGGGTAGGCAAAATGAGTGAAGGCATAGGCGAGGAAGCCTTGGTTCATTCCGGCCGCCGCCTGCTCGAAAGTGATTCCTTCCGGAATCCGAATCAGCCGCACCGCTGGCACGACCGCATGGGTCGCGTAAGACTGTCCTACAAAACTGACGCGGTCTCCCGCCGCGACGTTGCCGACTTCCGGCCCAAGGGTCTCGACGACTCCCACACCTTGACTGCCGAGAGTTGTGGGAAGATCAGGTTCGCTTGTTCGAGCATAAAAAGCCTGCCCCACCAGTTCGCCGCGCCGCTTCTGCACATCCAGAAAATTCACGCTCGCGGCATGGACGCGAACCACCACCTGTCCGGCCTGCGGGATCGGCATGGGAACCTCTTCCACGCGCATGACTTCCGGCCCACCGTAAGCGTGAATGCGAATAGCCCGCATTGTCTTTGCTTGCATTCCGTGGCCGGCACGCTGCGCGTCTGTGGTCTGCATCTATCTTTTTGATACCGAGAACTGAGAACTGAGAACCGAGAACTGAGTACTGAGAACTGAGAACTGAGAACTGCCTACCGCTTCTCGCGTCCCGCGCTTAACAGATTCACGTAGAGCCGCACCGCGCCCGGAACGCCAGCCGGCAACTGGCGGAAGAACGCGTAGCCCGTGTAGATGTATGTGCCTTTTCCGTGCTGCGCCCGCAGCAGTCCGCCCTTTTGCGCATCTTCTCCCGGGTCGTGGCACGACAGCAGCGGCTTGAAGTGGTCATCCCACTTGTCCATGAAGTAGAGGCCGCGCTCCTGCACCCAGCCGTCGAAATCGCGCGCGGTGATCGTATTGGGATAGTGGAAAACGGAATCGTCGGGCGCCAGAATCTCGACCGGCGCTTCTTCTACCGAAACCCGCGCCCGGCTTAGTTGGGCCGAATAAGGAGTGAATTTGCCGGCGTTAAAGTCGGCCGTTGCCGCGTTGTATTGCACGACCAGCGTGCCGCCCGCGGAGACGAAATCGAGCAGTTTCTTGTTGTTCGCAGCCACATCTTTCTGCGTGTCGTAAGCGCGGATTCCCAGAACGATCGTTCCGAACTTGCTCAGGTCTTCAGCGGCGACCTGCTCGGCAGGAATGAGCGTGACGTCCATTCCTACCTGCTTCAGCACCGTGGGAATGTCATCTCCGGCACCCATGATGTAGCCTACCTTGAGGTCGTGCGGCACTTGCACATCGACGATGCTCACGCGCTGCCGTGCCGGCTGGTAGTAATAAAAACTGCCGAGGTCTTCGCGCGTGACCAGCGAGTATCCCTCGTTATATTTCTGGCCTTCGGATTCGAGCACGGCGCGGATGGTGGCGCGGCCCTCCTGCAGCCCGGTGGTGAAAATCTTGAATTGAAAATCGTGCTTCTCGCCGCGCTGTTTGCAGCGAACGTCAAACTGCGCCGGCTCGGAACGCCATCCAGACGGCAGTTCCAGTCTCAATACGCCGCTGATATCGCGCGTGAGATTACTGGTCACGCCGACCGCGACCGTGGAAGTTGATCCATTATGCGTGGAGATCACCTGCGTTCCCGGCTCGAGCATTACCGAAAAAGCAGGCACCACTGCCAGGGGACGCGCGGCGGGTTTGTCCGCGTCGTCGACAAATGGCGCGACCACCACCGAGGTGATCCCATTGCGCGTTTTCTCGCTGCCCGTTCCGCCGACCGAGTATTCCACCCGCGCCCGCAGCGCCGGGGGCGGGAAGGGAAGCGTCGCATATTTCTCGTTGTCGATATGGTTGACCGCCTCGCGATCGGGGTCGTCGCGATGCCAGTACGGCCGCGTATAAGCCGCATTCTTCGGCACGTGCAGCCGGAAATTAGCGTGCAGGTCGCCGCCGGCCTTAACGGTCTCGGCCTTGGTTTTCCCTTCCACGGTCGTCCAGCCCTCAGGCACTTCCAGCTTGATGTGATCGATCAGCAACGCCTGCTTCGATCCGTTGTGCAGGGTGACGGCCACGCC
>DASSRO010000113.1:0-2191 GCA_035701745.1 Candidatus Sulfotelmatobacter sp.
TTCCAAACCTGTCTTTTAATTCTGGCGCTTCGCGCAAACCGCTCAACACCATTTTCCGCACCACACTTTCGCGGGCTCATGCGGCAGCGGACTCGGCACGCAAGTCGGCCTCGTCCTTAATGCCCTGCGCGCAAACCGCTCAACACCATTTTCCGCACCACGGTTTGGCGGGCTCTTGCCGCAGCGGAGTCGGCGGACTTTTAATTCTTGCGCTGCGTGCAAACCGCTCGCGATCGTCTATCAGCGCTGGGGCTCGAGGCTCTTGTTGCCGCGGGCTCGTCGCGAAAGCCAGCCCGCCGTTCATTTGCAAAACCGCCGAACAGTTTAACGGTACGCGAAATTGAGGCGGGCTCCTGCCGAAGCGGACTCGAAATGCAAGCCGGCCTGACGTTCATTTGCAAACCGCTGAAACATGTAAGAGATGCGTGAGATCGAGGCGGCTCCTGACGCTGCGGGCTCAGCGCGCGAGTCGGCTCTCCACCAATCAATGAAACGTTAACGAACCATTCATCTTCCTTTAAATCGCCGTAAATAGATTTGGCTGCCAGACTCACTTGCCTTCAATGCTCAACTAAGGAGAGAAAGACTCGAAATGATCAGAAAAGTCTCTGCACAAAAGATGGCCTTGTTGGCCTTCGCCCTGCTCGCGCTCGTAGCAACTTCAACAGCACAGTCCCGCAATGATGGCCGCAACGACAATGAGCGGGAAAAATTCGCGATCGGACTGTGGGGCGACCTTCCTTACTCCGATGTTCAAGCGCAGGTTGGAATTCCGAACCTGATTGCGGACATGAACAAGCAGGAGCTTGCATTCACCGTACACGATGGCGACCTGAAAGCCGGCAACGGTACTCCGGGCTCGGTTACGCCAACCACCTGCGTTGATGCGCTGTACACGCAGGCTCTGGGCTTCTTCAATTCGCTGCGCGCCCCCGCCATGTTCACCACCGGTGATAATGACTGGACGGACTGCGATCGCGCTTCCAATGGCGGGTTCAATTCTCTGGAGCGCCTGGACCACGAGCGCGCTCTCTTCTTCAGCACGCCGTTCTCTCTGGGCCAGCAAAAGATGCGGCAAGAGGTCCAGTCAACGCCTCTGTGCCTCAGCATAAGCGGCCCGGCGCCATGCGTAGAGAATCGACGCTGGACAATCGGCGGCGTGACCTTTGTGACCATGAACATCCAGGGATCCTGCAATAACCTGTGCGACACCAATCCTGATCCGGCGGAGTTTGCCGCCCGCAACGCCGCTACCATCGCGTGGATGAAAGACAGCTTTGCTGCGGCTATCGCTCGTAACTCAGCGGCCATCATGTTGATCTCGCAAGCCGATCCCGGCTTCGACCTGTCCACGGGGGTTGGGGCTCCGTTGCGTGATCCCAAAACGCTGGTTGAAACCGACGGTCTGCCGGACGGCTTCCACGATTTCCTGGTCGCTCTGCGTGATCAGGTGGTCGCATTTCAAAAGCCGGTAGCGTATGTGCATGGCGACTCGCACTACCTCCGTATCGACAAACCATTCCTCAATGCCAAAGGCCAGCGCCTGGAAAACTTCACGCGTGTGGAAACATTCGGCGACAATCAGCAAAACGGAACTAATGACGTGAACTGGTTGAAAGTAACTGTGGACGCTAACAGCCGCGAAGTATTTAACTACCAGCCGCAGATTGTCCCCGGCAATCGCGTGGCTGTACCACCGCCGGCCGCGGCCCCGGCCGAGTAATTGGAAGCTATTAGGCACAACAGAAGGTCCTTCCAGACGGGAGGGCTTTCTTTTTTTGCTTAACGTCCGCGCGTGGCGTGTGTAGCGTTCCGGCCGCGAGGGGCTTTTACGCGAGCCGCGCGAGCCTGCGCTTGCTCTCGGCGACTCCGGCTTCAACATTCACGGATTCATAAAGGCCCTTGGCCTCGATCCAAAGCTGCCTGGCTTCCTGGCTTTGATTTAGTTTCTGTTTGAGAATCGCATAGCCTCGAATGGTATTGGCCAGATCCAGCGGCGCAGTATCCGGATTCGTTCGATATATCTTTAGCGCATCCTGATAGCAAAGTTCCGCGGGCGCAAACTGACCATCCTCAGAATATATGTCACCCACATGGCGAACGGTATGCGCCTGTCTCAGCATGTCACTCTGCGCATGATAGATGGTTAAGGCTTCCTGATAGAGTTCAAGGGCGGCCTGTGTGTTCTTGA
>DASSRO010000114.1:0-31497 GCA_035701745.1 Candidatus Sulfotelmatobacter sp.
TCCTTGCGGAAGGTTCCGTTCTTGTAGGCCGCTTCCAGATCGCGGTTGGTGGCCGCGATCACTCGCACATCCACTTTGATTCTCTGGTTGCTGCCCACCGGACGGACTTCCTTCTCCTGCAATACCCGCAGCAGTTTTGCCTGCAATTCCAGTGGCAACTCGCCCACTTCGTCCAGGAAGATCGTGCCTCCATCGGCGGATTGAAACAGTCCCTGTTTCGATTTCAGCGCTCCCGTGAAAGCTCCCTTTTCATACCCGAAGAGCTCGCTCTCGATCAGGGTAGGCACCAGCGACCCGCAATCGACCGCCACAAAGGGCCTGCCGGAAAACGCACCGCGAAAATGCATGGCGCGGGCCACCAACTCCTTGCCGGTTCCGCTTTCCCCGTAGATCAGCACCGGTGTCCGCGTATCTTTCAGTCGCGCCACCATGCGCAAAACTTCCTGAATGCGCGCCGACGAGCCGACGATGCCGTGTACCGCGGTTTCCGAATCCGTGCGCTGGCGAAGAAATTCGTTTTCCTCCACCAGGCGAACTTTGTCCGCCATACGGCGCAAGAACAATCGCAATTCTTCCAAAGGCGAGAACGGCTTCGTGATGTAGTCGTAAGCGCCTAGCTTCATGGCCTGCACGGCGGTTTCGATCGATCCGTGACCGGTCATGAGCGCGACCTCGGTGCGCGGCAACTGCTTCTTCACCTTCTCCAGAAACTCCAGGCCCGACATGTGGGGCATTACCATGTCGCTGAGCACCATGTGTACAGACTGCTCTTCAAGCAGGGCCAGCGCGGAGTCTCCACTCTCCGCCTCGAGGCAGACAAAACCCAGGGCCTCGCCCACTGTGGCACAGAGTTTACGGATACTCTGCTCGTCATCGACGATCAGCAGGCGAATGCGAAGATCTTCCTTGTTGGTGGCGCTGTTCATTCCGATTTCCCGAAAGTTTTCGAAATCACATCGATGAATTGCTGAACCCGAAAGGGCTTTTCCACGCAGGGCGCGCCGGTTTGATGCAGGGTGGCGACTGTCTCTTCGTTGGCAATATCGCCGGTGATGAAGACAATTCGCGAAGCCAGGTCGGGGCGGTGGCGCGCGACCCAGGCATGCACCTGCCCTCCGTCCACGCCGCCGGGCGTGCGCATGTCTGACACCACGCCGAGAAATTCGCCATTCTCCAGCAGGCGCAGAGCGTCCACCCCCGACTCGCAGCAGACCACCGGATATCCGCTGCGCTCCAAAGCGGCTTGCACATATGCCATCACAGCCGGCTCGTCTTCAATGAGCAGCACGGGCACTGATTGAGGTTTTAACGCTGGTAGACTCATGGTTGTTTTACTCCCGCCGCCACACCGAAAGACGCTGTGTGGGGGCTTGCGGGCAGGCGGACAATAAATGTGGCGCCATGGCCGCCCGCGTTGTTGTGACAAAGAATCTCGCCGCCGTGTTCTTTCAAAATCCCGTAGCAGATGCTCAGCCCCAGGCCCGTTCCCTTCCCGATTTCCTTGGTAGTGAAAAATGGATCGAAAATCTTATCCGGGTCGGAGATTCCGTTCCCGTTATCGCGGAACGAAACTTCGACCACCTCTCCCGCTTTAGTCGACATGATCTCGATGCGTGCCGGGCGCCCAACATCATGCACCGCGTCGTAAGCATTGTTGAGAATGTTTAGAAAAACCTGCTGCAACTGGTGCGCGTCACCCATGACTTCGGGCAGCCCTTCGTCGAGATGCTCGACAATATCGATGCCGTGGTTGGTGAAATCGTAGGAACGCAGCTGGATGGTGCGGCGCAGGATGGAATTCAGCTGCACGGGATTGCGCTGCGGCGGCATTTGGCGCGCAAAACTAAGCAGGTTCTGCACGATCTGCTTGGTACGTTGCGCCTCCTGCAGAATTACCCGCATGTCTTTGCGCGCGGTTTCCGGCAGCTCGGGGTTCTCCATCAGCAGGTCGGCGAATCCGAGAATCGCAGTCAGCGGATTATTAACCTCATGGGCAACGCCGGAAACCAGCTGCCCCACGGCTGCCATCTTCTCGGTGTGAACTAACTTGTCGCGCAGCACGGCGGAGTCCGTAATATCGGTAAGCACCACCACCATGCTGGTGACGGTTCCCTGCTCGTCGCGCATGGGGCTGAGATTGGCCGAAAATTTCCCGGTCGCGCCCTGGCCGCGAATGATTTGCAATTCAAGATTGTCGACCTGCTGGCCGTGCAAGGTACTATGCAACGCCTCCGAAAACGGGCGGACATACCCGGGCGCCGCCAGTTCGAGCAAGGGACGCCCCAGCAAGTCGCGCTGCTCGAAGCCCGCGTCATACCAGCGGCGGTTGGCATAGCTGATCAACCCCGCCGTGTCCGCCACCAAAATCAAGCTCTGCGTGTTGTTCAGAATCTTGCTGGAAAAATCCCGCTCCCGGTGGAGCTCCGACTGGTAAGTGCGCAAGCCGGTCACGTCAAGCATCAATCCGCGAATCTGCAGCAGGCGGCCCAAGTTGTCATAGAGGCCAAAGGCATTGATCAGCACATGAATGGAGGAGCCGTCCTTGCGCCGCAGTGTCGCCTCGAAGTTCCGCAAGTGGCCGGTCTCTTTCATCGCTTCGGCATGCTGCTCGCGCTGCTCCGGCGTCAAATACAGTTGGGTTGGAATGTCGATCTGGAGCAATTCTTCGCGGCTCGCATATCCCAGCATCCGCACCATGGCGTCATTGACTTCGATAAAGCGCCCGCCGGGCGTGCTGAAGAACAGTCCTTCCTGGATGTTGTCGAAGAGTTCGCGGTAACGCCGCTCCGCCTCGCGCCGGTCGGAAATATCTTTCAAGACATGGATGGTTTGCAGGCCCTCGTCCGACGCGGAATGCACCCGCGAAGTCGAGACCAGGTAGGTGCGGTCAAAGACCGGATGCGCGAACTCATCCGAAGCCTCGGCCATGGCACGGCAGAACGGGCAAGAGTAGGAAGTAGCCTCGCTGGTCAGCGCCATCAGCGCCCGCATGTTCACGCCAATCAATTCCTTTGCGGGAACACCGATCATTTCGGCCAGCGACCGGTTCACGCGCAGAACTTTATCGGTGTGATCGTGCACCACGATAAAGTCCGTGATGGCGTCGAAGATCTCCATCCAATGTCGGTTCGCCTGCTCGACTCGGGTGAATTGGCGAGCGTTGGCCAGAGCCATCGCGGCATGGCTCGCCATAGTTCCCAGAAATTTATGGTCTTCCTCATCCAGAGGCGTGGACCTTCCGGAAAGACAAAGTAGTCCAACCAGGTCCCCTTTAGTGCCCGCCAGGCGCACCAGGGTACAGTCGTCCCACTGCAGGCTAAACGCGGCCTCCGATCCCAGCATCTCCTCGGCAGCGCCGCATGCGACTGCCTCCGGCCGCACTGACACAAAACGGCTGAGCGCGGCTCCCAGGTGGCGTTCCACCCCCGGCTCCAGTACCGGAGCCGACGAAGGCCTCGGCGGCGGACTTTCGTGGTAAGAGCTGTCCTCCAAAGGGGAGAATCGAAGCGCCTGCAGCGGACCTGACAGCCCCAGATTCGCTGGCGTCTGCCCAGCCATAGGCGGCGCGGCCGAAACCGCAAGCAAGCCGGAAATTTTTAACGGAGCTTTTTCCAGGTTCTGCAACGCGGCGACCTGCCAACGCCCCTCTTGCCAGACGGCCAGAAGCCCGGCGCGCGATCCTGTGAGTTCCGCGGTCCGCGCCACGAAACGCCGGGCAAACTCGGGCAGGTGCAGGCTCCCGTCAATTTCGCAGGCCAGCTCGATCAACGCCTCGGCGCGGCGCCGGTGTTGCTCGGAAAGATGAAGATTGCTGGCGACCTCGAGCATTACCGCCGCTTGATTGGAAAGCGCGCGCGCCCGGCGAATGTCTTCCTGGGAAATGCCGGTGCCGTCGAGACGGTCGAGCACGCCGAACATTCCCAGCACGCGTCCGCTGGTCGAGAGCAGCGGAACGGCAAGGAATTGGTGAATTTTGTATTTGGTTACCGCGTCCAGATTGATTCCGGGAATCCGGCTGGCCTCGTCCGTCCAAAAGACCTCTTTGGCGCGCAGAGCGCGGGTGGCTACGCCTTCCGGAATCGCCGTCTCCATGCGGCGGGGCTCGCCCTTTTCGACGCCGTAACGAACTCGGAACAGCCCATCCTCGAGCAACGCGATCACGCAGCGCCCGAAGCCCAGAAAATCGGAGGCGCGGATCACGAACGCTTGCAGAAAATGATCGAGATCGCCGCTGGAACTGAGCTCGGAAGAAATTTCCAGCAATTGGTGAAGTTCATGGGCCTGCGCATGCGCCGTGGCATGTAGTTCGGCATGGGCCACCGCGACGGCGCCGAAACCTGCGATCGCCGCCACGAGGGACTTCTCCTCCGCGCTGAATACTCCCTCTGCCCGCGGGTAAATCAGAATTGCGCCCTGGGTACGCGAGGTGCGGAAAGGCGCGGCGATCAGCATTCCGGGGGAAACGAGATTTCCCAGCGAATGCACGTCGGCACCGATGGAGAGTGTGACTGGTTCCGCGGCCGTGACGGCTCGCTGCGCCAGATCGGCGGCGAAGCGCAGGGTTTGCCGGTCGTGCCGCGCCCGCGCCGAAGTCGCCAGCTGCGGAGTTTCCGCGGAAACCGCCTTTAATTCGAAAGGTCCTTCGCGCCGTAATAGTACGCAAACCAACTTGGTCCGGAGCAGCAAGCGCAGGCGGTCCGCCAGCGCTTCTATCACCGCCGAGACGTCGGGCGCTCCGTGAAGAACGTGGGCCACATCGGCCAGGATTTCGGCGCGGCGATATTCCTCGCGGGAGGTTTCGTTCAGTCGCGCGGCCTCCAGCAGGCGTCCCAACTGCCCGGCAACAATCGTTGCCTGCGCCGCAAGATCGTCACTAAAGAACGCCTCGTTCGAATCGTGCAGGAAAGTGAGCGCGCCGATCACCTCGTCCAATACCATGAGCGGCACGGCCATTAACGAGCGTGCCTCAAATTCCGTGGCCGCCGAAAAAGCCTCCGACTTTACGTGATTGGCAACGATTGTCCGCCGTTGCCGTACAGCCTCGGCGCTGACCGCACTCTGGTCCGGGCGCAGCCGAAGGCCGGCAAAACGCTCCGTCAGCTTTCCGGCGGCCTGTTCTCCGACCAGCTCGTCGGCAAAGTGTGAGCGCCAGAAATAAACTCCAGAGACCTGGAAGAACTCACGCGTTGCCTGGCAAAAGAATTGGATTAATTCGTGCTGCGTGCAGCGCTGCCCCGCCTTGGCTGCGATTCGCAGCAACAGTTTTTGAAAGCTTTCGTCCGAACCGGCGGCGAAACTTCGTTCCGGCGGAATGACCGGACTGCCCTCAGGAAGGCTGTATGCGGCGCCGAAACTTGGAGAGTAGGATTCGCGATTCACAAGTGCTTGAATCTATTTGGGAAACTATCTGTCATCTCAATTTGAGTCAAGAAAAATGGGTGATGGGGTGCCTTGGTGTGAAATCCCGAGATTGGCTTGAGATTTCGTCTCACACTGAGAAGCATACCCCGAATACGTGGGAATGAGACGGTTTTAACTAGAGAGCGCCCGCTTGCCATCCCCCATCGCAAACCTAACTTATTTATTCCCCGTAGGATAGCGCTCATTACTTTCGTTTCTTCAAGAAGGTCCGGGTGGCCCGGGCGTTGCACGCTTCTGTTCACGAGCTTCTCGAAGGCGAGGAGGATTTGTGTCTCGAAGAGTGATAGCAGCGTTGCTGGCCGTTCTGACCCTGGCAGTCCTTGTTGGTTCGGTGCGGGTGGGTGCGCAACAAGCGCAAAACGACGAGATCCTGCGCCGCGCGAAAAGCAAGGTGCAGCCGCAGTATCCGGATCTGGCGCGGAAGATGAACATTGCCGGCACGGTCAAGATTCAGGTGGTTGTCGCGCCCAATGGCGCCGTAAAAGATGCCCACATTGTTGGCGGACACCCGGTGCTGGCGACCGCTGCGCTCGATGCCGCCAGGAAATGGCGCTTCGAACCGGCATCGTCCGAGAGCTCGGGAGTGATCGACTTTAAGTTTGAGCCGCGCTAGTGGCCTGGCAGCGGGGGAGACAGGGATGACTATCGGCAAGAAGCTATATACGAATTTCGGCATCGTCCTCACCATGGTGGTCGTGCTGTTCCTGGTGAACTGGTCCGCCGTGCAGCGCGAGCACGCAGCCAAAGAGCTGGCGGATAGCACCAACGCCGTGCGCTTCCAGATGATGCAAAACCGCCTCTACCTGAGCAATTACCTGCTGAGCGGCGATACGCGCGAAGTCGACCGGATGAACGATGGGCTGCGCACCCTGAACGACAAGCTGGAACAAGGCAAGAGCCTGGCCAACTCCGAACAGGTAAAGAACGCGCTGGCGAAAGTGCAGCAGCTGGAACAGGCCTGGGGCAAAGAGTTCGCGCAACCGCTGATCGACAAGCGCAAAGATGTCGACTCCGGCAATGCGACCGTCGCCGAGCTGCAGATCTATTACCTCCAGAAGGACGCTTCTTCGTGGGTGAAGAATTCCACCGACTCGCTGGACGTGGCTGACGGCGAGAGCCGCAAGTCCGACGAAACCGCCGCCAAGGCAACCATCATCGTGTCGTTCCTCAGCACTATCATCGCGCTGTCGGTGGGCATTCTGATCGCCTACCGCACCGCCAAGTCAATTACGCAGCCGCTCAACGACCTGATGAATGTGGCGCGGGGCATCGGCAATACCGGCGATCTCGAGCACAACATTGACATGAGCCGCAACGACGAGATTGGCGAACTGTCCCGCACCTTCCACAAGATGGTCATCTACCTCAAGGAGATGGCGGGCGTTTCCGAATCCATTGCTGGAGGCGACCTGACCCTGGAGGTGAAACCCCGGTCTTCGCACGACACGCTGGGCAATGCCTTTGCCCGCATGGTCGAGGGCCTGGCCGGGCTGGTGCGCAGCGTTCGCGACGCTTCGTCTCAGGTCGCCAGCGCTTCCAATCAAGTGGCGGGAGCTTCCGATGACGCGGCCAAGGTCGGGCTGCAAGCCTCCTCGGCGATCGATGAGGTCACCAGCACCATGCACGAGATGAGCGTCAACGTGCAGAACATGGTGAAGAGCACGCAGGTGCAGGCCTCCAGCGTGAGCGAAACTTCGGCCTCCATCGACCAGATGGTGGCTTCGATCCAGCGCGTGGCCGATACAGCCAAGGTTCTGCTCGACATCTCCAACCGCTCGCGCGAGGAAGTCCACAGCGGCATCGGCACCATGGAGAAAGCCACTGACGGTCTGAACCGCATCAACACCACCATCACCTCTTCCGGCCAAATCATTGGCGCGCTCGGACAACGCGCCGACGACATTGGCAAGATCATCGAAGTGATCGACGATCTCGCCGAGCAAACCAACCTGCTGGCCCTGAACGCCGCCATTGAAGCCGCGCGCGCCGGGGAACACGGCCTGGGATTTGCCGTGGTCGCCGACGAAGTGCGCAAGCTGGCCGAAAAATCGGCGCAGTCCACCAAGGAAATCTCCGAACTCATCCAGAGCATTCAGAAAGAAGCCCGCAAGGCGGTCGAGAACATGGACCGCTCCACCAGCATCGTGAACGAAGGGCTGGAACTGGGCGGAGAGCTGAACGCGGCACTGCGCAAGATTTCGAACGTGGTCACCGAAGTCTACAAGTTCGCGCAGGAAATCGGCGCCGCCACCAACGAGCAGTCGCACGGCTCGTCGCAAATCGCGCGCGCCACCACGCGGCTCAACGAAATCACCCACGAAATCAACTCGGCGGTCGAGGAGCAAGCTTCGGGCGCGCAGGCCGTGGTCAAGGCCATGGAGCGGATGCGCGAGCTGGTGCAGCAATCCACCTCCGGATCGACGGAGCTGGCGGCCTCGTCGGAGCAGATGTCGAAGATGTCGCGCGGGCTGCTGGAGTTCATCGACCGCTTTGCCCTGGCGGAAGCTTCGCGGGCCCAGGCCAGTCAAGAGCCTTCGGGCCGTAATGCACGGCGGGCGGCGGCGGGAACGCAGTCCTGAAGCCAGGCTGGTGAATTGAACTGAAAGCGGAACTTGAAACTATGCAGCGCGAACTTCATATCGTCGGCTTCAAGGTGGGGCGGGAAACCTACGGCGTCCCCATCACTTCCCTGCACGAGATTGTGCGCGTGCCGGAAATTACGGCCGTGCCCGACGCGCCCGATTATCTCGAGGGAGTGATCAACCTGCGCGGCAAGATCGTTTCGGTGATGGACCTGCGCAAGCGCTTCGGAGACATGCAGGCGGTGATTCGCAAACAGAATCGCATCCTGGTCGTCGAGCATGCGGGCCGTCTGGCCGGTTTGATTGTCGATTCGGCCTCGGAGGTATTGAAAATTCCTTCGGAAGCGGTCGAGCCTCCGCCCGCCGCTTTTCAGGATGGCGGCTTGAACTGTGTGACCGGACTGGGCAAGATCGGCGGCCGCTTAGTGGTGCTGCTCGATATGAGCAAGCTGCTGGCGCCGGAGAGCCTGCAGATTAAGACTGAGACCACTGAGAAAAAGAAAACCGAGGCGCGAGGCGCAGCGGCCAAGTGAACGAGCGGCAAAGTTGCAGAGTTGCAAGGTTGCAGGGTTGCAAAGTTTCAAGGTTGCAAAGACTCCAGGCTCGAAAACGTTTCAACTTTCTGGCTTTGGAACTTTGAGACGTCGAGACCTTTGAAACCCTCAGACATAAGATTACTGACCACAACACGGGAACACGCATGAGCACAACTGGAGCCGCACCAGCTCCCATACTGACGGAAGCGGAACTGAAGCTGTTGCAGGCGCTCGTCTACCAGGAGTGCGGCATGCACTTCGATGAACGCCGCACCCATTTTCTGCAGGACCGCCTGCTGCGCCGCCTGAAAGAATGCCGGCTCGACTCGTTCTATGCCTACTACCGGCTCTTGATCAGCCATCAGGGCAAAGACGAACTGGCCAAGCTGCTGGAGAATCTCACGGTCAACGAGACCAGCTTTTTCCGCCACAAGGCGCAGCTCGATCTGTTTCAGAAGACGGTGCTGGAGGAGTTATTCAAGCACAAGAGCTCGCGGCGCGAATACTCCATCCGCATCTGGAGCGCCGGCTGCTCGACGGGCCAGGAAGCGTATACCCTGGCCATGCTGGTCACCGACGCGCTGGCCTACTACTACCTGCGCAATCCCCTGCCCGTGGAACTCCCGCTGCCCAAGCCCCTGATCCCGCCTCCATGGCGGGTGGAGGTGCTGGCCAGCGACATCAGCTATTCGGTTCTGCGCGCCGGGCAGGACGGCACCTATAACGACAACCAGATGGCAACCGTGGATTACGGCTATCGCCTGCGCTACTTCGACAAAGTCGGGGAGCGCTATGCCATCAAGAAACCGCTGAAGGAGATGGTGCACTTCGACTTTCACAATCTGAAGACCGAATACCTGCCGCAGCGCAATGACGTGATCTTCTGCCGCAACGTGATGATGTACTTCGATGAAGCCGAGCAGAAGCGGCTGATCGAGAAGTTTTACCGCTGCCTGAATGCCGGAGGATATCTGTTCGTGGGCCACGCCGAGAGCCTGCTCGGTTTGACCAACAAGTTTCAGATGGTCCATAAGGACAGCGGCACGGCATACCAGCGGCTTGAGGTGCGGGAGTAAGCATGACGGATTCCACCGACGAGCGCGGCGCGGAACTGCGGGAGCTCTTCTTTGAGACCTCGCAGGAACTGCTGCAGGCGCTGAACGACGAAGCGCTGAAGCTGGAGAAGAAGCCCGGCGACGAGGAAATCGTGCGCGTAATCCGGCGCACGGTGCATACCTTGAAAGGCGATTCGGCGGCCTGCGGCCTGCGCGAGTTGAGCGAACTGGCGCACCAGTTCGAGGATGCGCTGTCGCTGGAAGGCACCGCGACCCAGGCAGCCGTGGCGGAGATCGCCTTTGCCGCCGCCGACGTGTTTGCCGAGATGATCGCGGCCTACCACCGCGGCAAGAAGCTGCCCTCCACCAAAACCTTGAGCAAGCGGATTGCCGACCTGACAGCTGCCCCCGCGCCGGGAAAGGCCAGGCGCACGCGGAAATCAGCCGACAAAACTTCGGCTGCCCGGACCTCCCATAAAGCGGCCTCTCAGTGGACTGAATACGAAAACCTGGCCATGATCCGGGCGCAGGCCAGCGGGCAGGACGTGTATCACGTGGTGGTGAAGATCGATCCGCACTGCGCTATGCCGATCGCGGGACGGCAACTGGTGCACAACGCCATCGGCGTGATGGGTCCGGTCCTGGCGGTGCGGCCCGACGCGAAATCGCCCGCCGCCGCCAAGCAGGTGGAGTTCGTGATGGCCAGCGTGCAGACTGCGGAGCAGATTGCCGCCAAGTGCCGGATTCCGACCATCACCGCGGAAGTCGTAGTCGACATGATGCTCGATGCCGCCTCGGCGAATAAATCTGAAGCCCCGGCCGCCACAAATGCAGCGCTCGAGGCGATCGCACCAACAGCTTCGGCAACGGCCGAGGCGCCGCAGGCCCTTGTTCCAGAAGTTGCCGCTCCGGCGGCACCCGAACCGGTGGCGGCGCCCACGATGCTCGAAAACATTCTCCGGGTGGACGCCGGGCGCATCGACAACGTGCTCAACCTGGTGGGCGAGCTGATTATCGGCAAGTCGATGTTGCAGCAGGCCCTGAACGAATTCTCGCAGCGCTTTCCGAAAGAGGCTCTGCGCGGCAAGTTCGCCGACGCCATGGGATTTCAGGCGCGCGTGCTCAACGACCTGCAGCGCTCCGTCATGAAGATTCGCATGGTCCCGGTCGACCAGCTGTTCCGCCGCTTCCCCCGCATGGTTCGGGACGTGTCGCGGCAGTGCGGGCGCGAGGTCGAACTCGACATCAGCGGGCAAGACACCGATCTCGACAAAGGGATTCTCGACGCCATTGCCGAGCCGCTTACGCACCTGGTGCGCAACGCGGTCAGCCACGGCATTGAGCCCGCCGAGGAACGCCGCAAGCTGGGCAAGGCGCCGCAGGGCGTTGTCCGCCTGAATGCCTACCACCAGGGGAACCAGGTTGTGGTGGAAGTCTCAGACGAT
This sequence comes from Candidatus Sulfotelmatobacter sp., assembly GCA_035701745.1. Classification (GTDB taxonomy): domain Bacteria; phylum Acidobacteriota; class Terriglobia; order Terriglobales; family Acidobacteriaceae; genus Sulfotelmatobacter. The sequence goes on from DASSRO010000114.1 coordinate 11,040, forward strand.
GGGCGCGGCATCGACGCGCAGAAGATTCGCGGCAAGGCGATTGAACTCGGCATGGCGACTCCGGAAGAAACCGCGCGGATGACGGACGGCGAAATCTTCGACTTCATATTCCGTCCGGGCTTCAGCACCGCCGATGAAGTCACGGAAGTCTCCGGCCGCGGCGTTGGCATGGATGTTGTGCAAAGCGTGTTGCACCGGCTGAAGGCTTCGATCAGCGTGGAGACGCGCCCCGGAAAGGGCACCACGTTCCGCATGAAGCTGCCCTTGACGCTGGCCATCATCAAGGCGCTGCTGTTCTGGGTGGAGCAGCGCTTGTATGCGATCCCGTTGAACGCGGTGGTGGAGATTTCGCGCACCTTTGAAACCGAAGTTCACCAGGTCGACAACTACGAAGTGCTGCAGCTGCGCAACCAGGTACTGCCGCTGCTGCGGCTGGGCCGCCCGGTGGCTGAGGGAGACCGGAAGTCCAAGCTTTTCGTGCTGGTCATTACCGCAGGAGAGAGGAAGTACGGCTTGATTGTGGATGCACTCGAAGGGGAAGAAGAATTGGTAATCAAGGCATTAGACGACCAGACATTCTCCACCGATCTGGTCTCGGGCGCCTCCATTCTGGGCGATGGACGCGTGGTGCTGATTCTCAACCTGCCCGCGGTGGTCGAACATGTGGCGAACCGCAGGCCGCAAGCCAGTGGACAGTCCAGTTCGGGCCTGCTGCTGACCGCAACCGACCGGATGCGGCTGGCAATGACTCCCGCGGTTGGAGGCCAGGCATGAGGATGAACAATCCCATACGCGTGCTGGTGGTCGACGATTCGGCGCTCATGCGCAAGCTGATTCCGCAGATGCTGGCCGGGGACGATTCCATTGAAGTGGTGGGAACGGCCATGGACGGCACGTTCTGCCTGAAGAAAATCGAGGAGCTGAAACCGGGTGTGGTCACGCTGGATCTGGAAATGCCGGGCATGAACGGGATCGACGCGCTGAAGGAAATCATGCGGCGCCATCCGGTTCCAGTGATCGTGTTCAGCTCCCATAGCACCGAAGGCGCAACCATCACCATGAAAGCTCTGGGGCTGGGAGCGTTCGATTTCGTCCCCAAGCCGAAAGATGCGACGGCGCATATGGCGGAGACCGCCCGCGAATTGATAGCCAAGATCAAGGCGGCGGCGGAGTGCAAACTGAAGCCGCGCATGCTGTCGGCTGTGCCTCCGAGGCCGGAGAAACTTCCTGCGTCCGCCGGGGCTCCGAGCAAAGTGGTCGCGATCGGGGTCTCGACCGGGGGGCCGCAGGCGCTGGAATACGTTCTGTCGCAACTGCCCGCGGACTTTCCCGGGGCCATCACCGTAGTCCAGCACATGCCGGAAGGATTTACCGACATGTTCGCGCGGCGGCTGGATGAAGTTTGTCCGCTGCGGGTGAAAGAGGCGCAGTCGGGCGATATGTTGCAGGCAGGACGGGTGCTGATCTGTCCCGGAAGCCGGCACATGAAAGTGAAACGGCTGCCGCTGGGAGATGTGGTCGTGCTCTCGGAGGATCCGCGGGTCAACGGGCACCGTCCCAGTGCGGACGTGTTGTTACGCAGCGTGGCCGAAGAATTCCGGGCGCAGGCAATCGGTGTGCTGATGACGGGCATGGGCGACGATGGCGCGGAGGGCTTGGGAGCGATCAAGAAGCTGGGCGGCATGACGCTGGCGCAAAGCGAAGAATCCTGCGTCGTGTTCGGCATGCCCAAGGCGGCAATCGAGCGAGGATACGCCGTTCGCGTGGTCGGCTTGGATGTGCTGGGGGCGACGCTGCAGTCCTTGGTGGGACGGCAGGGGGGATCGATGGGATCGACCGGGCGGGCGATGCGCGCCGGAAACTGATTTGGCCTGGCGGTACCCGTGACCAGCGTGATCTGGTGCGGGAGAGCCGGGCATGATAGCTGTAGAAAGAGGAGGTCTGTATGGAGCAGTTTGCACCTGTAAAACGCAGCAAAGACGGCCAGCCGGTCCGCTACCTGGTGGTGGACGACTCCGTGTTTGCCCGCAAGAATCTGGCCCGCATGATCGAGACTTTCGGCGGGCAGGTGGCGGCCGAAGCCGGGGACGGCTTGACCGCTATCAGCGAGTTCGACCGCACGCATCCTGACATTGTGCTCATGGACATCACCATGCCGCAGATGGAAGGGATTGAAGCGGCCGAACGGATTGTTCAACAGCATCCGGAGGCGCGCATCGTTATGGTTTCCTCGGTGGGCTACCAGGAGAACATTGTCGCGGCGCTGCAGCGGGGTGCGCGTCATTTCGTGCAGAAGCCGGTGAAGCCGGAAGTGCTGTACGAGGTCATCAAGTACGTCCTGGGTGAAGACGGGGCGGTAGCGGCCGCCGCCGGAGCGGGAGCCTAACCACATGAAGATGGAACTGATCCAGCCTTTCATCAATGCGGCGGACGCCGTGTTGTCGCAAGGGTTGCAGGGCAAAACCAAGGTGGGCAATCTCACCATGGAAGAAGACGCCTACCGCCGCAAGGGCGTGGCCGGAATGATCGCGCTGACCGGGGACATTGAGGGACGAATCATCCTCGATCTCGAGCCCCAGACGGCGGTCAAAGTCGCCAGCCATTACGCGGGCGCCGAACTGCCTGAGTCGGACGCGCTGATCAAGGAAACCATCTTCGAGTTGGCGAACCAGGTTGTGGGCAATGCCATCTCTGCGCTTAACGATCAGGGCTTCCATTTCCGGGTGCATCCCCCGCTTCTCCTAACTGCTCAGGAGGGCGATAAGACCAGCGAAGACACCGAAGCGCTGATGATCTGCTTCGAGACCTCCCTCGGCGATGTCTTCATGAATGTTGCGCTGCGCTACAACAAGAAGCGAATGGCCGATCATACGGCAGTCGGTGCTTAGAAAAAGTGGTCAGTGGATAGTGGCAAGAGTCCTTATCGCGTCACAGAATCCCTGCATTGGGAGGAACAGCGAAAACCTCACTTAAGCCCGGCTCGGTGCGACAGTCCAACCGTCCAAGCTACATGAACAAGGCCGATGACCCCTCTAAAGTTTTTTTTGGCTCACTCCCCAAAATCTTGATTCTGCGCCAGTTATCTGTTCACGATCTCGAGGTATCCGGGCAAAATATTGCAGCCAAATGACTTACACGCAAAATCTTGCAGAATAAAGGGTTAGGCCTCTTTCGCTCTTTCGCACCTCCCTCTTTTCTCTCCCTTTCCGTTTTCCTTCTCTGCATGTCTTCCCCGATTTTTCCTCATGAGTGCATTCAAAGCTTTGAGCGTCGCCGACTGATCGCTGTTGATGACTGTGCCGCCATGTCGATTGTGGACTATCTGTCGACACGGTCAAGGTTGTGCGTCACAAAACCGGGATTTATTTTCGTGGAGGGCTGTGGAAAAACTTATCTGCTCATGGCAGCGGTGCTGTCACCAGAACTGCTTTTCATCCTTAACGGCAAGGAACGTCAGGCCTTCGTTTCGAATGAAGCATAATAAGTTGTTCCCCAAGTCTGCCTCTGGGGCATACAATCCTCGTGGCTTGCCATTCGAGGATGCTCAGTTCCTGATTTCAATCACTAGCAATTCAAGATTCTCTTTTGCAATATTCCGCAGTAGATAAGGCTCTTCTTTCGGCATCAACATCACTAAGCCATTTGAAACATTGACGTGGCTCTGTGGTGATTTCTTCTCGTTCACGAGTTCGCCATTATTCACGCCAACAATGAGCACGTCGGTTCCCTCGACGAGTGGGTTCAAAGGTGCAGCCGGCGCGAGTATGCAACGGGTGACGAAGAAGACAGCCCCTTCAGTTCACGATTTTTTGTTACTCACGGCTTTGCCTTGAGCTGCGTTTATTTTTCGACGGCGTTCCAATCGGAGTCGACTTTCCGCTACCTTGGCGAACAGCGGATTGGCGGCCAAAACACTTATGTCGTGGCGTTCGCCCAGCGGCCAGGGCAGGCCACCATGACTGAGACGGTGAGAGGACCGGGACATGCCGTCGTGCAGATGCTCGTGCAGGGAATCGCATGGGTGGACCAAAGCAATTTCCAAATCATTAAAATGCAGACTGATCTTCTCGCTCCCCGCCCCGAAGTTGGGCTTGATCGGCAAATGACAGAGGTGACTCTGAGCGAAGTTCGCCTTCGCGGCATTGCATCACCGTTGTGGCTACCTAAGGTAGTGATGGTCGACATCCGATTTTACGGGTTAGAATTTAGGAACGAGCATCAATATGCTAATTATCGACAGTATCGTGTGTCCTCCAAGATGATTTTGCCGCACTAACTTCCAAGGAGCGGTTGCCCTAGAATCCGCGTGCGAACGGGCCACTGGCACACTCGCTCATTTTCATCCCACCCCAGACAACACTGATTGTCGTAATCAGGCCATTTCACGCTTTGCGCCGCAAAGTGGATTTTGAGCGTAATCGCGATGTTACACTCGTTGACAGCCCAGAAAACAAGCACTCACGCTTCCGCTGCACACCACAATTCAGCTCTTGAGCCACTGCACGTGTATTTCAATCACGTCATCGCCCGAAGGAATGGAGATATTACAAGTCGGGGAAAGTTGTGTTGTCCCACTACCCAGAATGACCGCGTCGTGCGCCAAATCGTAATAGGCACGCACAAACGAGCCATCGGAAAGAGCGGTTGTGTTCGTAGTATCCACACACTCGAATCTCTTGCCACTAACAAAGGTGCCGTACATCACGAGGGTATTGATCGTCCCATCAAGAACTACTGGATAGCCTTGCGGATTACCGTTTTCGTCGCCACCGACAGCGGTAAGCTGCTTAAGAACAGAGCAAGGCCCCCAAAAGGCGTAAGCGTAGGTCACTGAAAGCAACCCTGAATTACCAAATGTGGAGTGAATACCCGGACTTGTTCCACCTGTATTCCCGCAATCAGATTCATAGCTTTGGGCCACCGCGGAGGGATTGGCAATCGTTGCGTTTGGATGTACCGAATTTGCACCCCATAAGGCTGCGGCGAATGCCGGGTGCCCATTGTTGCCGCCCTGCGTGAGTGCAACGGGACGAAAACCACGGCCCATTATCATCTGCGTGATTGTCCCGTTTGAGTTATTCCCTCCGGGAGAACCTTTTGTGACAGTACTTCCACTCTGACAAGCGGCTAAGTACCCCAGGCAAAACATCACTAAGCAAATAAAAGACTCCCTTCCATATTGGCGCATTGAGATACGCTCCTGTTCTCCATCGCTCATTTGGCCAGACCTGAGGCTCGGCACAACCCGATTGTCAGCCAAACCTCGCCTGCTGTAAACAGGCGTTATCACAAGTTTGCGGTTTCTGTTCGCCTGGTAGGCGAAAAGGTGGGGAGTTCCTCTATCGGTCCCGCCGAGGTGTAGAATGCGTCCGCTTCACTAACAGGAACCAAAACTAAAGGAGGACGTATGCGTCGATCACTGTGGATGCTGGGAATCACTTTGGGGCTCATCGCGGCATGGTCCATCGGACGGCTTCAGGCGCAAGGGGAGAAGGTCACCTTCGCTGATCCGAATCACGCGACCTTCACTGAAATGCCAAGTTCGGGCAGAGCAGGAGTTTCTTCCGCGACGCTTTGGGGAGACCCAAATAACGGCGCGGCTGGGACGTACACGAAATTCGTCCCCGGATGGGATGCTGGCTGGCATACCCACACCGCCGATGTGTGGATCATAGGCATCAAGGGTGCGTATCTCTACAAGGACGAGGCCGGCGAGAAGCGCGTAGGCCCGGGCGACTTCCTGCGTGTCCCCGGCGGGCATAAACACTGGAGCGGCGGGGACAAGAAAGAAGGCGCGCTGTTCTATACAGAAGCCTCTGGCAAGTTCGATCTGATCCCGGCCAAGTAGATTAAATAGAGATTAAGGGACACCGAGAGCGGCTGTGGCGTCGGACGAATTCGACAGCGTGAGTGCCCATTTCTAAAATCGGGTGCTTTGCGAGTTGGAGTTGGGCCGAACGCAAATCGCAATGAACGACGAGATCGCGGCAGGGACGATCATGGCTGACAGCCGCTCGGTTCCATGGCGGGGTCGGGAGCAATTGCCATCAGGGAGAATTCCGTAATTGAGGCCCAGGGATAGCGATATGGGAGGTCCTCATGCCAAGCGTGAAAAAAAACGAAGTAGAGCCGCGGACGGAACGGCCGCAAATACCCGGCTACGGCATCAGCAAGAGCAAGACCGGGATGCTGCCCTGGGAATGGGCGGTGAAGACGCTGACGGAGTCGCGCGAGTACTGGATAATTACGGTGCGTCCGGATGGCCGGCCCCATGCCATGATCATTTGGGGCGTGTGGTTCGAGGAGGCGTTTTGGTTTGGCACCGGGAGCAAGACTCAGAAGGCGCGCAACCTGGCAAAAAATCCAAACTGCGTGGTGGGAACGCAGAACGCGGCGGAGGCCGTCATTCTGGAAGGCGTCGCTGAACTGGTGACAGACGCAGCGATGCGGAAGAAGTTGGAGCCAGCGTCGATGAGCAAGTATGGAATGAGCGGCGGCGATGGAGCGGAGCCCTTCTACCGCGTGCGCCCGAGCCGAGTGTTTGGCCTCATCGAAAAGACTTTTCCGAAAACTGCTACGCGATGGATGTTTGATTGAGCTTGAGGTGACGGGGCGAAATCCTCATGCGGTTTCGCCGGGGGCTTCAATCATTTGTTCAGCAGGTCGGTTACGCTTCGCAGCAATGTTTGCGAGGGAGCGAGATCCCTTAGCTCCGCAATTTCGGATAATGCTTTGTCGATTCCGGCATAGCCGCAACGATGCAGCCATGCGGCAATCAGGATTGGCGAGCGGCTCATTCCCGCAAGGCAGTGCACCAGGAGGTTCCCTCGCCGGACGCCGATGGCGATCGCGAACATGATGTCCTCGAATTTTTGCGCAGAGAGGGGGCGGGAATCCGGGATTGGGATGTGAATGTAGGTGATTTTCGAGGCCCGGTGGACGGCCTGTTCGCGGCAGAGGGAAACGACGGTGGAGATGCGCTGCGGATTGGAACGGGCCAGTTGCTCGGCATCTTTGAGGCAGCCGAGATAGATGCGTTCCCAAATCTTCGTCACTCGTCTCCTAATCTTGAGCGCCAGCAGCCTGCAGTTAGCCCGACAGAATTATGCGCCGACCGGGAAACGTTTTAAACAGGCGCTAGCCACTATGGATCCTAGCGCGTGTGGATGCTGGCTCCCATGCTTCGATTGCTCAGGCAAGCAAGGGTAGTTGAGTGGCGGGGGGCGCGGTGTCGGAGTCGTCGGCGGGGTCGGCGAACCTTCTCAGCTCAGGATATTTCTGCAGGAGCGTGGGCGGGGCTGGTACTCGCTTGCGCGTCACCATGGCCTTGAGCTCCAGAGCATTGACGCCGGCCTTGCTTTCGAAATGGTTGTTGGTGATGACATAGGTGGTCTGCGCCTTCTGGGCGACGTTTTCGATGCGGTCTTTCCAGCCCGCCAGTTCCCTTTCGTTGTAGAGATAGTTGTAACGGTCGTTGCGATTGTCGGAGTCGAACCATTGATCGTAGTTGCGTCCGTGCAGGCGCACGTAGCCGATGGGAGCGGTGACGTGCTCGGTTGGAGCGAGCGATTTTCCGAGCACGGGCTGGTCGATGTTGCAGAAGCCTACGCTCTTGTGGGTGAATGCGGCCAGGGTTTCGTCATTGTTCCAGCTGGAGTCGCGCACTTCGACGACGCGCGGATATTCGATGAACTGGCGGAGGAGGCGGTCGAGATATTCGCGATTGAGCGAAGTGTTTTTGAACGAGACCGGGAACTGAATGAGCAGCGCGCCGAGACGGCCTTCAGCGGCGAGGACGTCGAGACCTTCGCGGGTGCGGGCTTCGTCTTCGTCGGTGGGGCGAATGCTGGCGGCGGAGGTGGGCTCCATCATGGCATTGGGAGAGTGCGTGAAGGCGCGGTAAAGCTTGGCGGTGAAAAGAAAGTCCGGATTCACGGCGGCGACCTTGCGGCACCACACTTTGGCGAGTTGGGCTTTGATGGGTCCGTAGAAAGAAGTGTTGATTTCGGTGGTATCGAAGAAACGCGCGAGGTATTCGAGGGGATGCACCTTGCGCTGCTGCATGCCGGAAGGATAAAAAACGCCTTCCCAATCCTTGTAAGACCAGCCCGCAGTGCCGAAGCGGACGCGGTTCGGCTGAGTCTGAGGCAGGCGAACTTGAGCAGTAGATCCCATGAGTGGAACCGCTGGACGAGGGCTGCCCCAGAGTAGCACAGAGGGATGCGCGGTAATGAGTATGGATAGGCTAGCGCGGCGTCGTTTGCTGGGCGGAGAGGGCCTGATTCAGTTGAGTGGCGAGCTGATTTGCCTGCTCGTTGGAAATGCCGACCTCGCCGTTGAGCAGCAGGATCAGATTGCCGGCGCCGGAGTCCTGGAAGTGAGCGCTCTGGATAACGGCCGAACTGCGCACCGCAGGCGGAAGAGCGACATTGAAATCGGAAGCGGATTGGGCCGCGGAAAGAACAGACTGGGCGATGGCCGCGCGCATGTCGTCGCCCAGAGAACCGGAGCGCAGGGCTTCAGCCATCATGCCGCCCGCCTCGATGCGGCCGAAGGTGGCGACGATCTTTAAGGTGTTCGGCTTGTCGATCGACGCGGTCAGCTTGACCTCGACACTGCCATCGCCTTCGGCAAGTTCGGTGGCCGTCTGGCGAGGAGCAGTGCCGGAGCAAGTCCAGCGCTCGAAGTGTAATTGCACCACGAGCAGACCGGCGGGAGAGGAAGGGGTGAGCATGGCGCGCTGAATGGCGACGCGTTGACCGCACCCCTCGAGAGTGTTGAGCTGAGCCCGGAGCAAGTCGGTAATATCCTGCTGCAGGTCGGCGAGATCGGCGGTGAGTTCGAGTGTGAATGTGCGCTGGCCCGCTTGGGCTGCGGCCTGCTGCAATGCTCCGGAAACTCCAACCTCGATGGTGCGGTCGGCGATATTAACCGGATGGTTCACCCGTGGAAGAGCGAATGCCAGATCCTGGCCGTTGGCGAGCGTGATGCTCATTTCGCGTCCCAGGGCAAGTTGCTGGCTGGAAAAATCGGTTAAGGCTTTGCTGAGATTCTCGAAGCGCGCGGAAAGTTCTGCGGCGGGCGCTTTCGCTTGCCAGCCGTCGTCCAGCTTTTTTTGTTCTTGCTCGAGGTCGGAGTCGGCTTTTGCCAGCCGCCTGGCAATCTCTTTCAGCCCGGACTTTTGTGCCGGCGAAAATCCTTGCTGAAATTTCCTGGTCTCGCTCCTCGCATCTTCGAGCGATTTGTCGATGGTCTCGCGGGGAGCCTGATTCGCGTTTCCCTCCTGCAACTGCTGCTGAAACTTTTGCAGTTCCGCCTGTGCAGCCTGGGTGATTGTGATGAGGGCCTGGAACTCGGCGGTTTGCTGGCTGGTGGCCTGAACCGCCATGGCCTGATGAAAGTCTTTGAGGGTGTCCTCCTCTTTAACACCGCTGGGACGGGTGATTGCGGAGATGCCGCCGCCTCCCGCGCCCGCAGCGCCGTGGCGCTGCGCGCTGGCCGCCAGCGGGCAAACCAGCAGGGCCAGAGCCAGAACGGTTGAATTGGAGACACTACTTCGCTTCATGACAAACATTTGGGACCCTTCATGTGACTTGCTGCGCCGCCGGCTGTTGGAAAACAGTGAGGCACGAAACTTCGGGATCGCGCATCCATCGGGCCAGAAAGGCAACTGACCGAACCGACGACGCCGCTTTTAGCTTGGCGTATCCCCAGGAAAAAAGCCAGACAATTTACAGATCTTTGCGAAGGGGGAAATCGGCGGCCGAAAATATTTGTGGCCTGGTTACTCCAAAGATAGAACGATCCAGTAGGTGCCGGTGGGATAGGTATGGGAGCGCCCGTAGCAGGCGCCAACGGAATAATTGCGCAGATTGCGCCCGGCAACGACGCGCCGCGCCTCTGCCGGTAAAGATTCCGGACGGAGGCTGGTGAAGGTGAGAACGTTGTAGCTTTCGGCGAGGCGACGGACCGGGGAAGTTCCTAACTTGTCGGCCTGGGCCATGGAACATGCGGCATTGTCAGCGCCGAGCCAGTCACGGCGCTGTAATCCGGCGCGGCCCGCGGTGCGACGCATTTGATTAACGGCGGCGGCGACACGATCTTTCACTTCGGCGGAGGAATATTTGGGGAGGGCGGAACCGAAGTCCTGCACAATGTAGAGGCGGTCGCCGTTGCGGACAACGCCGAGCCCGACGACGTTGTATGCCGGGTTGAGCAAGTTCGCGCGATGCGGCGGGGAAAGCATGAGATGTTCGTGGCCATGCTGAGCGTCGTAATCGAGAGCAAGGTTCTCGCCTTCTTGCTCGAGTTGGAGATTGGTTGTCGCGGCGAGGCGCTGGGGCAGCGGGGGCTCACCATCAAACTGGTGCGAGAGGCGCCGCGCTTCGAGCATCGCTTGAGCGTGAATCCGGGCGGCTCGCGAGAGGCCTGCATCGATCATGAGGGGAGGCGCGCCGGCCTGGCGGCGTGACTGGTTCGCCAACGCGAGCAACTGCTCTTCAACCTGAAAGTCGTAAGGTTCGAAAGGAATGTCGGCGGTATTAGCGGCGGCTTTTAGAATCGCGGACTCACCCGCCGGTTTTTCCGCGGGGGAGGCGATCAGCCGAGTCGGTGGCGGTAGAGTCGCAGCGCCCACGCCGATCAGGAACGCCAACAACAATCTGGATGTTCTTGCCATCGTTCTGGCCTATCCGCCGGACCCTGGGAGAAATCATGAACGCGTTTGTCCGCCGGCGAATCACTTGCCGCGGCCCCCGGACGAATGCGTCCGGGGTTACGTGTTCCAAGCAGGCGCAAACTTTGTTGCTGGTGCTAGGCTAGGGGTTGGTCTTGAGGTCGAGAAGTTACAGGGGTCTATGGAACTAGGGATCAGTGGGGGCATTGGCCTGTTGTTTGGGGTTGTGCTGGCGTGGCTGGCAATGCATTCGCGCGCAGCGGGGATACACGCACGTTTGTCATTGACGGACAAGGAATTAGCGTCTGCGAAGGCCGATCTGGCGCGGCTTTTGCAGGAACAGCGAGGCCTGCTGGAGAGCCGGGCGCGGCTGGAATCGGCACTGGAATCGGAACGAAAGACCAGCAACGAGAAGATCGAATTGTTGACGAGGGCGGGCGACCGAGCCGCAGCGGACCTGCAAAATTCGTTCAAGGCGCTGGCCGCCGACGCGCTCAAGAGCAACAATTCCTCGTTTCTGCAGATTGCGCAGGAGACTTTGAAGCGCTTTCAAAGCGAGGCCAAGGGCGATCTGGACGCGCGCCAGAAGGCAGTGGCCGATCTGGTCACGCCGGTGCGCGAATCGCTGAGCAAAGTGGACGCGCAGATCCAGCAGATGGAAATCGCGCGGGGCGAGGCTTACGGCGACCTGAGGGCGCAGGTGCAGTCTCTGATGGTTACGCAGAAAGAGCTGCAATCAGAGACCGGGAACCTGGTGCGGGCTTTGCGCACTCCGAATGTGCGCGGACGTTGGGGAGAAATTCAGTTGCGGCGGGTGGTTGAAATTGCGGGGATGCTCTCCTACTGCGATTTCGCGGAGCAGGAAACTGTGACGGGAGAGAGCGGGCGGCTGCGGCCCGATCTGGTGGTGAAATTGCCCGGAGGGAAGAACGTTGTGGTCGATGCCAAGACGCCGCTGCAAGCTTTTCTCGACGCATTCGAGACCAGCGACGAGGAGGCCCGCCGCGCCTGCCTGGCCAATCATGCACGCCAGGTCCGGGACCACATGAAGACTTTGAGCGGGAAAAATTATTGGGAGCAATTCGAAGCCACACCGGAGTTTGTGGTGATGTTTCTGCCCGGCGAGACGTTTTTCAGCGCTGCGCTCGAACAGGATCCCGGGCTCATCGAGCAAGGCGTTTTGCAGCGCGTGATTCCAGCGTCTCCAACCACGCTAATTGCGTTGTTGAAGGCCGTTGCCTATGGATGGAATCAGGAAAAATTGGCGCGCAACGCGCAACAGATTAGCGCGCTCGGCAAGGAACTTCACGACCGGCTGCGCAGGTTGGCGGGACACATCACTGCAGTCGGCGCCAATTTGGACCGCGCCGTCGAAGCCTACAATCAGGCCGTTGGCTCGCTGGAAAATCGGGTTCTGGTTTCCGCTCGTAAGTTCGCGGAATTGGGAGCAGCGGTAGCGGAAGATATTCCGGAACTTGAGCCGATTGAAACCACCTCGCGTGCATTGTCGTTCGAGTGGGATGAAGAACCTCCGGAAGCGGAAAAAAACAGCGCGAAGGCGGGGTGAATTGAACGGACGTGCTTGCGAACGGCAGATACGGAATCCCACAGAAACATCCACAAATACATAGTCGCTGTTCGAAAATCCCTCTATAATTCTGGAACTGGCTTGAATTACGGGACTTAGCCTTCCCAGGATGGGGATTACCGTGGCAGCGAAGTTGCTAACTCCGAATCAATGGGATGTCTCTCCCACGCCTCTGCCGCGTCCTAAGGGTCCGGGGCCTGAACCGAAACCCATGAATCGGGAAAGCCAAGCTCGATTTGTCGCCATCCTACTGTTTCTGCTGACCGTGGCTGCGGTCGTTTTTGCCGGATTTAACTTCCAAAAAGAGCGCGAGTCAGCCGTTCCGGACGACGGGGTGTGGTGGGTCGAACATAACGGACGGCTGGTCGCGGACCGCGTTGACCCCAACGGGCCTGGCGCAAAAGCGGGAATCAAGCGCGACGACCAACTCATCTCCGTCAACGGCCAGGAAATTAAAAGCACTCCGGGGCTGGTGCGCCAGCTTTACAACACAGGAGTGTGGTCGAAGGCAACGTATTCGCTGGTTCGCCAGTCGGTGCCTCTCGATTCGAATGTGATTCTGGCTCCGGTCGACCGCTCGCTGAATATTTCGTTGCGGCTGATCGCGCTGATTTATCTGGGGATCGGCATTTACGTTTTGCTGCGCCGGTGGACGGCGCCGGGCTCCACGCACTTTTATGTCTTTTGCCTGGTCTCGTTCATCGCCTACTCGTTCAAATACACCGGGAAACTGAACGATTTCGATTGGGTCATTTACTGGAGCAACATAGTTGCGTGGGTTTTACAGCCTGCGCTGTTTTTGCACTTCGTGCTGACCTTTCCGGAAAAGCGGCAATTTGTCCGGCAGCGGCCGTGGGTGCTGGCGCTGGCCTACGTTCCGGCGGCCGCGCTTCTGGGGCGTCACATTTTGGCCCTGCGGATGGCGCAGGCCAGCGGCTACCTGCGCTGGGATATGGATCGCCAGGAAATGGCGTACGGGGCGGTCCTGTTTGTGTGCGCGGCGGCAGTTCTTTGGTACAGCTACCGACTCGCCAGCACTACGATCCTGCGGCAGCAGTTGAAGTGGGTGACACGCGGAACGATTCTGGCGATTGTTCCTTACACGTTGTTCTATGTTGTGCCCTACCTGATGGGGTCGCTGCCCGGCACGTGGATGAAGCTGTCGGTGCTGCTGCTGGGATTGCTGCCGCTCACGTTCGGGTACGCCATCTTCCGCTACCGCCTGATGGATGTGGACCTGATCTTCAAGCGCGGAGTGGTTTATACGCTGGCTGCGGCGGCCGTGGTGGGAATGTATTTCGCGTTGGTTGCCGGAGTGGCGACGCTGGTCCACATGCGGCAGCCCGGCACCGGGCCAGTGGGATACATTCTCGCGATCGTGGTAACCGCGCTGCTGTTTGACCCGGTGCGGAAGTGGATTCAGGACCGGGTCGACCAGACGTTTTATCGTACGGTCTACGATTACCGCCGGACGTTGATCGAGTTCGGCCGAGAACTCGGGTCAGAAACGGATTTAAACGCGCTGTTGTCTTCGGTTCTGGATCGGCTGTCGCGCACGCTGGCAGTGGACCGGATTGCGATTTTCCTGCGAGCAGATGAAGAAGCCGAGCAGTTCGTGATTTCGAAATCGATTGGGATGAATCCCATCGGGATGCTCGATCTCACTTTCCTGAGCACGCCGCGTCCCGAACCCGCGGGCCACATGTTTTTCGAGAACACGCACCAGGTGCCGCGGGAGACGGCAGGATCGCAAGACGCCATCGCCCGGCTGGATCTCAACTACTACATTCCGTGCCGGGCGCAGCAGAAAACGGTTGCCGTGCTGGGCCTGGGAAAGACTACCAAGGGCGATTATCTTTCCAGCGAAGATATGGAGTTGCTGGAGACGCTTGGCGGATATCTCGGAATTGCCATTCAGAATGGGCGGCTGTATGCGTCGCTGCAACAGAAAGTTGCGGAGTACGAGCGCCTGAAGGATTTCAACGAAAACATTGTCGAGTCGATCAACGTCGGCGTAATGGCGCTCGACATGGAAGACCGCATCGAAAGCTGGAACGCGCAGATGGAAGTGATGTATGCGCTTCCCCGCTGGCAGACGCTCACGCAGCCGGTGCGGGCGATTTTTCCTGCGGAGTTTGTGGAGGAGTTCTACCGGGTACGGCAAAACGCGGGGATTAATAATCTCTACAAGTTCCGGCTGCAGACGCCGGCCGGGGAAACTCGCACGGTGAATGTAGCGATAGCGCCGCTGGTCACGCGCACGTTCCAGGTGATTGGCCGCCTCGTGATCATGGACGACATTACCGAACGCATTGAACTCGAGGGCCAGCTTTCGCAGGCGGACAAATTGTCGTCCATCGGGCTGCTGGCGGCCGGGGTGGCACACGAAGTGAATACGCCGCTGGCGGTGATTTCGTCGTATACGCAGATGCTCGCCAAGCAATTGCAGGGCGATCCGCAAAAATCGGGGTTACTTGAGAAGATCACGCGGCAAACTTTCCGGGCCTCGGAGATCGTCAACAACCTGCTGAATTTCTCCCGCACCAGCGGCACCGAGTTCAACGAGGTTGATATCAACAAGGTCATCACTGACACGCTGGCCTTGCTGGAGCACCAGTTCAAGATCGCGAAAATCCAGGTGCAGCCCGACTTAGGCGCGGGAATTTCTCCGATTCAGGGCAATCCCGGCCGCTTGCAGCAGGTCTTCCTGAACTTGTTCCTCAACGCGAAAGACGCCATGCCGGGCGGCGGCAAACTCAACGTGGCCACCTCCAACGGAGATACGGTCAGCGTGCGCGTAAGCGACACCGGTTCAGGAATCGCGCCGGAGCATATTCAGCGCATTTACGATCCATTTTTTACAACGAAGACCGCGCCTAAAGAAGGCCAGAAGCGCGGCACTGGGCTGGGGCTTTCCGTCACCTACGGAATCATCCAGGAGCATGCGGGGAAGATTCGCGTAGAAAGCAATCCGGGATCCGGGACGACATTTGCTCTCGACTTTCCCCTAAGCAGAAAGGGAGTACATGTCTGAAGCAGCAGTGATCAGCAGCGGTACGCTAAATGGGAATCCGTCGTCCACCGGTTCGGTGCTCATTGTGGACGACGAGGCGGAAATTCGCGAATCTTTGCAAACGCTTCTGGAGATGGAAGGGTTCGCGGTGGAGACCGCGGTGAGCGGTGAAGATGGCCTGGCCCAAATGGCGGACCATCCCTTCGACCTGGTGCTGCTCGACCTGACGTTACCCGGCCGCGACGGGATGGAAATTCTCTCCGAGATTCGGTCTCACGACTCGCGGCTGCCGGTCATCATGATCACGGCATACGGCACGGTGGAAAATGCCGTGCGCGCCATGCAGTCGGGCGCAGCCAATTTCGTGCAGAAGCCGTGGGACAACGAAAAACTTCTTGCGGATGTGCGTGCAGCCGTCGGCTGGCGCCGCGCCGAAGAAGAGAACGTTCAGCTCAAGCGCGCGCTTAAGCAGCGCTACAACTTCGAAAACATCGTGGGCAAAAGCGAGCCCATGCTGAAGATATTCGACCTGGTTGCGCAGGTGGCGAACAGCAGGTCTACCGTGCTGTTACAGGGCGAAAGCGGAACCGGTAAAGAAGTTATCGCGAAAGCGATCCACTTGAATTCTCCCCGGCGGGACAAGCCATTTGTGCCGGTCAACACCGGCTCGATGCCGAACGACCTGTTGGAATCCACGCTCTTTGGTCATCTCAAGGGAGCGTTCACCAGCGCCATCGCTTCGAAAAAAGGTTTGTTTGAGGTGGCGGACAAGGGCACGTTGTTCCTCGACGAGATTGCCACGATGGGCCTGGAGACGCAGGCTAAAATTCTGCGGGTGCTGCAAGACCGGCGCTTCATGCACCTGGGCGGGATTTCCGAGATCCAGGTTGATGTGCGGATCATCGCGGCTACGAATATTGATTTGCGGCAGATGGTGCGCGAGGGGCGCTTCCGGGAGGATCTTTTCTACCGCCTCAATGTCATCACGGTCGAACTCCCGCCACTGCGCCAGCGCAAAGAAGATATCCCGCTGCTAGTGGAATTTTTCTTGAAGAGGTACGCGGAAGAAAACGGCCGTGCCGCGCCGCGTATTACTCCCGAGGCGTTGAGGCCGCTGATGGCGTATTCCTGGCCGGGAAACGTTCGCGAACTCGAAAACGTGATTGAACGAGCGGTGGTTCTTTCCTCCGGACCGGAGATCAGCATGGACCTGATGCCCGACTCGATGATGGGACGAGGCTCATCGCTTTCGTTGCACGAGCCGCCTTCGGACGCTTCCCTGTTCGAAATCGTGGAGGACGTGGAGCGCCGGGTTATTGTCGACATGCTGGAACGCTGCAACTGGAACCAGACCGAGGCAGCCGAGCGGTTTCATGTTCCGCTGTCCACGCTGAACCAGAAGATCCGCCGCTTAAATATTGAGATTAAAAAGAAGGGGCGGTCTTAGCGGGTCGCTGGTCGATAGTCGCTGGTCGATAGTCGATCGTCGTTGGCGAAGGGCAACCACGCGTTAGTTTTTCTCTGTCTCCTCATTTGTCTCCGCATTCGCTGAGCTCTTCTCCGGGCGCAGGAGCGGAAACAAAATCACATCGCGGATAGTGTGGGAATCGGTGAGTAGCATGCAGACGCGATCGATGCCTATGCCCACTCCTCCGGCTGGGGGCATGCCGTACGAGAGCGCGCGGATGTAGTCCTCGTCCATCTGGTGGGCTTCGTCGTCGCCGCGCTCGCGCTCTTTCAACTGCGCCTCAAACCGGCGGCGCTGGTCTTCGGGATCGTTGAGTTCGCTGAAGCCGTTGGAAATTTCCATCTGGCCGGCATAGATCTCGAAGCGTTCGGTCCACTCCGGCTCATCCGGCTTCTGCTTGGAAAGCGGCGAGACGGCGGTCGGAAATTCATAAATGATCGTGGGCTGCGTGAGATGCTCTTCGGCCGCAGCTTCGAACAGTGCGGCAATAGTCTTTCCCAAGGGCGCGTTCGGTTCGTACGCCATGTGCGAATGCGCCGCGTTGAACCGGTCCACCAATTTTTTCACGCCTTCCGCACTGGCAAAGTTGCTCATGTCGGGCTTCGCGCCGGCCGCTTGCGGCCAATAATGAATGATGGCCTCGCGCATGGTCATGCGATTCCAGTTTGCCCAATCAATCTCAAGCTCGCCCCACTTTGTTTTCGTGCCGCCGCTGACCGCCTTCGCGGATTCGGTGATGACCTCCTGCGTAAGATTCATGATGCCCTGGTAATCTGTGTAGGCCTGATACGCTTCGAGCATGGTGAACTCGGGATTCCAGCGCCATCCCAGGCCTTCATTGCGGAAGTTGCGGTTGATTTCGTACACGCGGTCCAATCCGCCGACCACGAGCCGCTTCAGATAGAGTTCCGGCGCGATGCGCAGAAACAGATCCATATCGAGCGTGTTGTGATGCGTGATAAAAGGGCGCGCCACCGCGCCGCCGGCGATGGGCTGCATCATCGGCGTCTCGACTTCAATGAAGCCGTGCGCATCCATGGTGCGGCGCATTGACTGCACCATCTTTGTTCGTTTCAGAAAGACGTCGCGCACTTCGGGATTCATTACCAAGTCGACGTAACGCTGGCGGTAGCGCAGTTCCACGTCGGTGAGTCCGTGCCACTTCTCAGGCAGCGGCAGCAGGTCTTTGCTGAGGAAAGTGATTTCCTCCACGTGCACGCTTAGTTCGCCGGTACGGGTGCGAAACAAATATCCGCTGACGCCGATGTGGTCGCCCAGGTCGAGCAGTTTGTACAACTCGAAGCCTCTCTCGCCGACGGCGTCTTTCTTGACGTAAATCTGCAGCCGCTTGCCATCCTGCTGCAGGTGGGCGAATCCGGCCTTGCCCATCAGGCGAATGGCCATGATGCGGCCGGCGACGCGAACGTTGACGCGGTCTTTCTCCAACTCCTCGCCGCTCTTGGCGCTGTAGGCGGATAGAATCTGCTCCACGCTATGCGTGAACTCGTACTTGCTGCGGTAGGTAGCCTGCCCGAGCGCTTCAATCTGCTTTAACTTCTCGCGCCGCAGGTTGTAGATATGATCGTCGAGTGCCAAATGGATTCCCTTTTTTTGTTGGGTTGAAGGGAGATTATAAACAATGCCCTGGGCGAAAGAGAGTCGAGCCGATTACGCGCGGGGGCAACAAAGGTTTTCTCTTGCTTTCTTGTTGGTACCTAGGTACCATGGTACACATGACGGAAGATTCCAAGCTGCTGATAGAACGCGTGCAAACCGGCGTGCGCATCGAGAAGCGCATCCTCAAAGTCCTGAAGGCTTTTGCCGAATACCACGACATGACGCTAGGCGACGTTCTCGAGGGCATCGTACTCCACGCCTTCGACGGCAAGACGCCGTTCAATGCGGCCTCGCTGGAGCGCATCCGCGACCTTAAGAAGTTTTATGGACTCGACCTCGACTCAAGCGCCAGCCATCGCTTGACGGAGATCAAAGCCAAATCGCCACGCCACAAGACATCGGCCAGAACAAAATGAGAGGAACATCATGGGCTTCGTGAAATCGAAGATCGGACTGATCGTGCTGCAGTGGGCGCTCGGCGTCGTCGTTTTGATTGAGGCTGTACTCTTTGTCATGCCCGGCGCGGCGCATGAGTTTGCCCGCACGCATATGCCGGGGTTCGTTCGCATGGTCGTGGGCTGCGGGGAGATTCTTGGATCTGTTCTTCTCCTGATTCCGGGAACCGCGATCCGGGGAGCGTGGCTGCTGCTGGCGGTCTTTATCATGGCCATTCTGATTCACTTGCTGCATGGCATGTATGGCATCGGCAACTTGGTCATCTACGCTGCCGCCGCATTTGCCATCGCTTGGGGAAAGTAGAGGAGAATCGTGGCGACTTATCGAGAGCCCGAATCGACAGAACTCGCAGAGCTGCGTCCGGCGGACAGCCGGGGGCGGCCGTCTCCACATGCGGAGTTAATCCGTCGCTTTGAGTCTGACCTCATCTCAGAAACATCGTTCCATCATGCCGACCATGTGCGGCTGGCATTCGCGTATCTCTCGGAATATCCCGTTCTGCACGCGCTGGAAAGGTTTTGCAGGGCGCTGAAGCGCTTTGCGGATGCCCGCGGGAAGTCGCAGCTTTACCACGAGACGATTACCTACGCCTACTTCTTTCTGATTCGCGAACGCATGGCGCGATCTTCCGCATGCGACTGGGAAGAATTCGCCCGCGACAATTCCGACCTGTTTATCTGGAAAGATGGGATCCTCACTCGCTACTACCATCCAGCTACACTGCAATCCGATCTAGCGCGGAGTATTTTTCTCTTTCCCGATAAGTGTTGCTAGACGCTCACGCCTCTTTCGGCACACGCACTCTGGCGTTACAATAGCCGGGTAAATTTCCCAAATATCTCACAGGAAGAGTCCCATGGTTCATTTCAAAGTGAACGGACGCGCGCAGAGCTTCGATGGCGATCCGGAAATGCCGCTGCTGTGGTACTTGCGTGACATTCTCGGACTCACAGGAACAAAATTCGGCTGCGGCATGGCGCTATGCGGCGCATGCACGGTGCTGCAGAACGGCAAGGCCGTTCGCTCCTGCACCAAGCAGATGGGCACAGTCTCAGGGCTTGAGATCACGACGATCGAGGCGCTCTCGACCAACGGCCCGCACGCGGTGCAGCAGGCGTGGGCTGAAGTGAATGTTCCGCAATGCGGGTACTGCCAGCCGGGGCAGATCATGCAAGCGGTATCGCTGCTCTCGTCGAACGCGCGACCGAGCGACGACGACATCGACTCCGCGATGTCGGGCAACATTTGCCGGTGCGGCACCTACCAGCGCATCCGCTCCGCGATTAAGGTCGCGGCGAAGGAGAACGCATGATCGCCATCGAGAAGATATCGATCGAAAATGTCAGCCGCCGCGGCTTCTTGCAAGGAGTGTTCTCGGCCGGGGCCTTGGTGCTGTGCGCTCGCATTGTTCCGGAGCCACTCTGGGCCACAACCTCAGCCGCACCAGCTTCGGTCGACGCGTCGGCGTTCCATCCCAGTATTTTCGTCGGGATTCACACGGACGGCACGGTTTACATCGTGGCGCACCGCTCGGAGATGGGCAACGGGGTGCGCACCAGCTTGCCGCGAATTCTGGCGGACGAACTCGATGCCGACTGGAGCCGGGTTCACGTGCTGCAGGCCGATGGCGATGCCGAATAC
>DASSRO010000115.1:0-22973 GCA_035701745.1 Candidatus Sulfotelmatobacter sp.
GGGGGGCTGGCAGTTGCCGGGCGCGGGAGCGAACTCGAGCGCGCCAGTTCCCACCTTTTATAAGGACGTTTTGCCGATATTGCAGGATCACTGCCAGAGTTGCCATCGTCCCGGCGAAGTTGCGCCCATGCCGCTGGTGACCTATGAGCAAGCCCGCCCCTGGGCGCGCTCGATGGCGCACGCGGTCGAAACCAAGATGATGCCGCCATGGTTCGCCGATCCGCGCTACGGACATTTTGCCAACGATACTTCCCTGACCGAGCAGCAGATTGCAACTCTTACGGCATGGGCGAAAGGGGGAGCGCCTCCGGGCGACTCGCACGACGCGCCACCGCCACACAAATGGGCGAGCGGGTGGAATATTTCCCAACCTGATCTGGTAGTCACGATGCCCAACGCGGTTCAGATTCCGGCACGGGGGGAAATCGAATACACCTACGAGATCGTGCCAACACACTTTGCGGAAGATCGTTGGGTGCAGATGTCGGAGTTTCGGCCGGGAAGTCCCGCCCACGTGCACCACGCGGTGGTCTACATCCGGCCGCCCGATTCGCAATGGCTGCGGCATGCGCCGGTGGGCGAACCCTTCACCGCGTCGACGTTAAGCGATCCGCTGGAGCGGCGCGAGGCTCACGAGACCACCAGCGACCTCCTTCTGGTCTATGCGCCGGGCAGTTCCCCCGATCAGTGGCCCGACGGCATGGCGAAATTCGTTCCGGCCGGATCGGACCTGGTGCTTCAGATGCACTATACGACCAACAGGTCAGCCGACCGGGATCAGACCAGCATCGGCCTGGTATTTGCCAGGACGCCCCCCGTGCAGAGGGTGATCACGCTGCAACTGAACAATCACGCACTGATTATTCCGCCGGGGACGGACGATTTTCGCGTCGAAGTGCAGGGCACGCTGCCAAACGATGCCACGCTGCTGAGCCTGTTTCCGCACATGCACCTGCGCGGCAAGCGCTTCGAATACGACATTGTGCATGACGATGGCAGCGTGGAAGTATTGCTGCGGGTAAACTACCACTTTCACTGGCAGCTGAGTTATCGACTCGCCGAGCCGCGCCCTCTGAAAGCGGGAACCCGGCTGCGGGCCGTCGCCTGGTACGACAATTCGAAAAACAATCCGCACAATCCCGACCCGACGAAGACGGTGACGTGGGGCGACCAGACTTCCGACGAAATGATGGTTGGCTTCTTTGATGTGGCAGTGCCGGCAGGAATGGATAAGTGGAAGTTCTTTATTCGGCATGCAGATGCGAAACCCAATACCCAGCGCCCCTAGAGGACCATGGCCCGCCGCTTGCCCGCGCAGGTTGTCCTCTGTAACACTTGAGTAGGTCCACGCCAATTGAGCGCTAGTTACGCACCCACAATTTCTGACCAAGCCACCAGTGTGCAGCGGCTGCGAACCACGTCCTATTGGGCGATCGCGGCGGTGTTCGTCGCCGTGTACTTCGGCTCGATGTTCTCCCCTGCCCTACTCGATGACGCCGACAGCACTCACGCCGAGGCCGCGCGCGAGATGCTCGTCAGCGGCGATTACATCACGCTCCATGTGAACGGAGTGCGCTACCTGGAGAAGGCCCCTCTGCCCTATTGGCTGGTTGCATTCTGCTTCCGTATTTTTGGAATCAACGAGTTCGCAGCACGCCTGCCCATGGCGTTTTCTGTCTTACTGCTCGGGTTGTTAGGCTTAGTTTGGGGGCGCCGCGCTTTCGGAGAGCGCGCGGCAATCTACGCCGCATTATTCGTGTACACAAGCGCTGGGGTGTTTTTATTTACCCGCGTCATGATTCCAGACGTGCTGCTCAGCCTGCTCATCGCCGCCTCCCTCTATTTCTTTTTAATCGCTCTGGAGCCTGACGGGCAGGCCTGGCAATGGTACGCGGGATACGCATTCATGGCTCTGGGTGTGCTGACCAAGGGCCTGATCGCACTGGCGTTTCCGGGCGGCGCTGCGGTGCTCTATCTTGTTCTGACCGGAGAGTGGCGGCGCTGGCCCGAATTTCGAATCGTCTCCGGGCTGGCGCTATTTCTGCTGATCGCCGCGCCGTGGCACATTCTGGCCGGACTGCGAAATACGGGCGGCCAGGGTGGGCACGGATTCTTCTGGTTTTATTTCGTCAACGAACATTTCCTGCGCTTCCTTGGCCGACGATATCCACGTGATTACAACAAGCTTCCTTGGGCGCTGTATTGGTCGCTGCACCTGGTGTGGCTGTTTCCCTGGAGTTTGTATTTGCCGGCCGCGATTCGTACGGTGATGGACGAGCGCCGCGCGCCGCGCCGCGGCGATTTTGCCGCCCGCAGTCGCTTGCTATGCTGGATCCTTGCGGGAGTAGTTCTGATCTTCTTTGCCATCTCGACCAATCAGGAGTACTACACGTTCCCGGCTTACTTCCCATTGCTGATGTTGCTGGCCGATGGGATCGCGCGCTCTGAGGCGAGCGATTGCGCCGACGGCGTACGAAAGGGCGGGCTGAGAGTCTCAACGGCCGTACTAGCTGTAGTGGGCTTGGCGGCAAGTGCAACCTTGCTGACCGGGTTGTGGCAGTCGCGGCATCTCCCCTTTGAGCCCGACATAGGCACCGTGCTGGCCAAGCACGATATGGATACGGACACACTTTCCACATCGCACATGCTGGATTTGAGTTATGCATCTTTCGCCGCATTGCGACTGCCCGCGGCCCTGGCGGCCGTGGCGTTGATGGTGGCCCCGCTGCTGTCGCTCCTTCTGCGCCGCAAGCGGCGGCACTATGCCGCAACCTGGACCCTGGCTGTAGGGATGGCGATGTTTCTGGTCGCGGCTCACATTGCCTTGGGACGATTCGGACCGTATTTATCCTCGAAGGACCTGGCGCGCGAAATTGCGGCACGTGAGCGCCCGGGAGATCGCGTCATGATCTATGGCGACCAGGCCTTCGGATCGTCATTGCTTTTCTATCTGCGGCGGCCGATCAAACTGGTGGAGGGACGAACGACTTCCATGTGGTTCGGGTCTACTTTTCCGGACGCTCCGCATATCTATCTAAGCAACGCGGACCTGCAACGGGACTGGACCGGACCGCAGCGCCTCTTCCTGTTTGTGCCTCCGCAGCTGAAGGCGACCGTGGACGCGCTCTTGCCCGCCAAGTTCGTGGTGGCTGAAATTTCGGGAAAGTACGTTTACAGCAATCATCCCTGATTTACATTCGCTGTCCGAGGAAGAAAATCGATGAACGCAAAGCGCATGGAAGTTCTGGTCATCATAGCTTTTATCGTGGCTTGTGGATTTGTGATTGGGGGCGCTACTACGCAGTCGGGCGGAACGCCGCATGCCGCTGGTACGCCGCTGGCGGCCACCCCTTCGCCCGGCGCGAGGAAGGCTGAGGAACAGTTCAAAAATATCCAGGTGCTCAAAGGTGTTCCGGCAGAGGAGATCTTTCCCACTATGCAATTCATCACAGCCTCGCTCGGCGTCGAATGCGAGTTCTGCCACGTGAAGAATGCTTTTGAAAAGGACGACAAGAAAAACAAGCAAACGGCGCGCAAGATGATGGAAATGATGTTTGCCATTAACAAAGATAACTTCGAGAATCATCGCTCCGTAACGTGCTATTCCTGCCATCGCGGAACTACCACTCCGCAGGCGATTCCCGCGGTGATGACCGAGGAGGCCAAGCCAGACAATCCCAAACAAGCCACGGGGGCATCCACGCCGGCCAAGAGTGAAAATTCCGGCCCGTCGGCCGACCAGTTGCTCGACAGATATGTGCAGGCCGTGGGCGGCGCGGCAGCGGTCGACAAAGTAAACAGCCGCATCATGACCGGGACGATCGACTTCGGCGGCACATCCCTGCCCATTGATATCTACGCGAAAGAACCCGAGCAGCGCATTTCTTTTACGCACATGCCGGAAGGCGACAATGTCACGGCATTCAATGGCAAGGAAGGCTGGTTGGGCACGCCAGGCCATCCTCTGCGCGAAATGCACGGCAGCGATCTCGATGGAGCCTCGATCGACGCGGACCTGCACTTGCCGACTCATTTGAAGACGATGTTCACGGAGTTGCGCACTGAAGGGTCAGAAAAAATCGGCGATCATAACGCATACGTGGTCGTTGGCCGGCGCGAACCCAAGCCCCCGATCCGGTTGTATTTTGACGAGCAGTCCGGACTGCTGCTGCGTCTGCTACGCTTTGGCGAGACTGCTCTGGGATGGATGCCAACGCAGATCGATTACACGGACTATCGCGACACCAACGGAGTGAGAATTCCTTATCGCTGGACGCTGGCACGCCCCAGCGGTCGGTTCACAATTCAAGTGAACAACGTGAAGCAAAATGTTCCAGTGGATGACGCAAAGTTCATCAAACCCGCGGTCGAACCCCCGAAAGGGCCGGGCAAATAAACGCGCCCAGCGACCTGCGGCCAGAGCGTAAGCGGGTACCAAAAATGATCGTTCAGAAGGCGATCAGGCGCCCGTGGTGGGAGCTTGCTCCCCTTGCGCCGCTTTGGTGACGACCGGGTCAGCCTCGATTTTCACCTCGACCTCGGCCCCCTCCTTCAACTTAACCTTCTTACCATTAGAATCGGTGAGGCTGTTGGGAACGCGAATTTCTCGATAAAGATGGTCCGCGCCTTCTACCGCAATCTGCGCTTTCTCGGGTTCGCCCGAAGCGGGATGCGCATGAATGACCTTTTCGACTTTTCCTGGGAGAATCGTACTTGCCTTCGACGGTTGAGTAGACACAACTGCGGCCCTCCATTCTGGCCCAAAACACACGCGTGACAAAAGAATTGTCAGCCACCTCCGGGACGAGGGCGCTAGACGATTTATTCTCTAGATAGTTCTACTTAAGGGGAATAGGGGGAACACTGTAGAAGGCTGCTTGCAACGCCCGAATGACCGTAGGCCAAACCTCAAAATGACTCTCGGTTCAGTCGTCGTCTATTCTCGGGTTGGCTTTCAGAACCGTTTCAGGTTGAGCTTGTACTATTTTACTTCCTGCCGCTAAAACTTAACCTTG
Organism: Candidatus Sulfotelmatobacter sp.; assembly: GCA_035701745.1. Classification (GTDB taxonomy): domain Bacteria; phylum Acidobacteriota; class Terriglobia; order Terriglobales; family Acidobacteriaceae; genus Sulfotelmatobacter. The sequence continues at coordinate 5,016 of DASSRO010000115.1, forward strand.
GGAACTTTCTTGAAAAACCGCCGACTCTGCGTTCTGGCCGCATTAGTAGGATTGGTGCTGCCAATCCCGGGCAGAGCCCAGGCTGCTGATGGTGCCGGAACCGTCGAAGATGGCGCGACGGCCCATTCCGTTAGCGGAGTTCTCCTGGACCCTTCCGGCGCAGCCATTGCCAATGCACAAGTCACAGTTTTCGGCAATGGAAGCCAGATCCTGGCGCGGAGCACAACCGATTCCGTGGGCGCATTTCGCGTTGATAACATCCCCGCGGGAAAGTTCACGCTGGAATTTCATGCAGACGGGTTTCGCGATACCCGCATTTCGACCTCGGTCTCGGCCAAACGGTTCGTTCCGCTCCGCGTGGTTATGCCGATTTCGGTCGAATCTGAAAACATTACGGTAGCGACCGGCGTGGATGTTCCTGTCGTCAGCACGGAAACATCGGAAAACCAGAACTCCAATGCCATTGACCGCAACGCCCTCGACCGCGTTCCCGTCTTCGATCAGGATTACATCACCACCATGTCGCGATTTCTGGACGACAACGCGACTGGCACCAATGGCGTGACCCTTGTCGTAAATGGGATTGAGGCTAACGGTCCTGGCGTCACTCCTTCCGCGGTGCAGGAAGTGAAGATCAACAACAATCCCTACTCGGCACGCTTCTCTCGTCCCGGACGCGCTCGCCTGGAAATAGTCACAAAAAGTGGATCTCCCAACTACCACGGCTCCTTGAATTTCATGGCTCGCGACTCAGTCTTCGATGCCAGCAACGCTTTCGCCACCGTAAAGCCCCCAGAGAGCCGGCAATATTACGAGGGCTCCGTGACCGGGCCACTAGGGCGCAGCAAAAAGACCAGTTTCCTGCTTGCGCTTGACGAGGACATTCTTGATCAGCAAGCCATCGTCGACGTGAACGCAATCGCGGCCGCTGAATCGCTCGGCTTCGGTCCGATTGCGCAAACTGTCGCCAATCCCACTCATCATTTCTTTGGTTCGGGCCGCGTCTTTCACGATTTGGCCAACGGCGACCAGTTCTGGATCGGCTACTCCTACGAACACCGCTCCAGCCAGAACTCCAACGTCGGCGGCACCATCCTTCCCAGCGCGGCAACCGACCTCCATTTTCTCGAACACGAAATCAACGTCAGCTTCCTTCACCAGTTCACCTCGCATTGGTTGAACCAAACTCGGTTTCTCGTCGGGCATTACGATAACTCCACCGCCAGCCTGCTTCCCCAGGCTCAGATCGCAGTATCGGGGCTGTTCACCGCTGGCGGTGCGCAGGCCGACACCCGCCGCACCGAATACCACTTCGACGGCACCGATTTCGCGACCTACGCCAATGGCAAGCATCAGCTCAGTTTCGGCATCGACATTCCAGACATTAGCCGCCGCGGTCTCGATGACTTCACCAACCGCCAGGGCACCTATACCTTCCAAAGCGCGGCCAACTACACGGCCAATTCTCCCGCCACCTACCTGCTTCAGACCGGTCAAGGACACGTAACGTTCCTCGAGAAAGTCATTTGCGCTTTCGTCGAAGACGATATTCGCCTGCGCCAGAATCTGTCCGTCTATGTCGGAATGCGCTATTACTGGCAGAATTACTTCCACGACGAGCCTCACAACTTCGCACCCCGCATCAGCTTCGCCTACGCTCCCAGCGCAAGAAGCTCCACCGTAATCCGCGGCGGCTTTGGCGTCTTTTACGATCGCACGGGGCCCAGCCCCATCGGAGATCTGCTGCACTTTAACGGGGAGAATCTGCTGCGCTTCATCGTGGACCCGCCATTTGTCTCCTATCCCATCAACCCGGCGGTGCTGTCCCAAATTCCCACCAGCGTAGCCACTCTCGACCCCCGCACCCGCATTCCTTACGCTCTGCAATACAGCGTTGGTATTGAGCACCAGGTCACGCCCAAAAGCACAATCAGCGCGGTGTACATCGGCAATCGGGGCATCGACGTCTTCCGCTCGATCGATGCCAATGCGCCCGTTCTGGTCTCCGGCAATTTTGTGCGTCCTGACTCTAGCCTTGGCCAAAACCGCGAGATGCAATCCGAAGGATATTTAAAAGCCAACGCACTCGAACTCACTTTTCGCGGCAAGCCCAGCAAGTATTTTTCCGGCCAGATCCAATACACCCTCAGTCGCACCTACAACAACACCAGCGGCATCACCTTCTTCCCGGAAAATAGTTACGACGCGGCAGCCGACTGGGGACGCTCCGACAACGACCGCCTGCACAAGTTCGATCTGCTGGCCTCGTCGCAGCCCACTCGATTCTTCACCATGGGCGCCGGGCTCTCGCTGTACTCGGGCAAGCCCGTCAACATCACTACGGGTGGCGACTACAATGGCGACGGCATCCTCAACGCCCGGCCACCAGGCGTAGCGCGCAATACCATGCCCGGTCCCGGCCTGATCGACCTCGACCTGAACGTATCTCACGATTTTCCGCTGACCAAGGCAAAGAAAGAAGCTCGCGTCTTTACCGTCTCGCTCAACGCCTTCAACGTCCTGAACCACCCCAACTACGTAACTTTCATCGGCACGCAGTCTTCGCCACTTTTCGGCAAGCCCGTCGCCGCACAGCCTCCGCGCCGCCTCCAACTCGACCTGCAGTTCAAGTTCTAGCCCGGTTGAATAACAAAACCTGATAGCCACGATAAATAGTTTCGATTTCCGTGAAGCTGCCATGGACGTTACAGTGAGGCGGTCTGGATTGAAGTGCCGAACCGGCATTGGAGGCGCAAAAAGTGCATGGACTGTCTCGCTCTCAACCCTCGGAAGAGGGCTATCATTGGGGCGGCGGCATTGAGGCAGGGCAGGGTTTTTAGCGCCCGCCTGCGCTGCCACGGCGTGACGAACGCAGAACAGGACTTGACGACATCATGACGAAGATCGAGGCGGTCATTCAAAACTCCAAGCTGGAGGCGGTAAAAGCTGCTTTACACGAGATTGGCGTAGAAGGCATGACGGTGATCGAGGTGCGAGGCCACGGCCGGCAAAAAGGTCATACCGAGGTCTATCGCGGACGTGAATACAGCGTCGATCTGATTCCTAAAACGAAGATTGAAATGGTTCTGGCCGAGGCCATGGTCGAAAAAACGGTGCAGGCCATCCTGGGCGCCGCCCGCACCGGCAAGATTGGAGATGGCAAAATTTTCCTCTCTCGCGTCGACGAGGCCATTCGCATTCGCAACGACGAGCGCGGCGAGGGGGCTCTTTAGCCGGCGAATCTGCGGAACTGCCAGCGGAGTTCTCAGCGAGTTCCAGGACGCAAGTGAACGCATCTGGTCGGCATCGGTAAATTGGCCCTCCCCAAGCGGTTCATGCGCTCTGGGGATTTACATTCATGATGGCAGCGTCCTCTTTGATCAGCGAACTGCGGAGTTCCCTCAGCGACGAGTCGGCCCGCATTCAGCGGGAGTTTGAAACCTCTGGGGACGGGCGCTCCGCCATCGCACACCGCACTCGTCTGCTGGAAGATATACTCGCGCGCTTATGGCGCGACATCGTTTCTCCCGACCCTGCCGGCCCTCCCAACTTCGCACTGGTTGCCACCGGAGGATTCGGCCGCGGCTGGCTTTTTCCTTACTCCGATATCGATCTGCTTTTTCTGTTTGGCGATCGCAATGCCGAACAGGCCTTCAAAGATCCGGTTCGGCGCTTCTCTCAGGAATTGTGGGACCTGCGCCTGAAGCTGAGCCCAGCCTCGCGCACTCTGGCTGAGTGCGACCGCTACGACGCCAACAATACCGAATTCACCATTTCGCTCCTTGACTGCCGCTATCTGGCCGGCGATCACGATCTTTTTCGGCGCCTCCACGACAAAGTGATTCCAAAAGTCGTCATGCGGGAATCCAAGGCCCTTCTGCAAGGGCTGGCCGAAGTCACGCGCGAGCGCCACGCAAAATTCGGTATGACCCTATATCACCTGGAGCCAAATTTGAAAGAGGCGCCCGGCGGATTGCGCGACTGCAACGTCGCCTGCTGGCTGGCCCTGATTTCCGCCATGGACAAGCTCCACGACTGGCCCGACGCCAGTTCGCTGCGCGCTCCGGTCCGCAAACAATTGGACGCCGCGCTCGACTTCCTGATTTCGGCCCGCTGCTTTCTGCACTTTCGCCACGGGCGCGACGACAACACGCTGAGCTGGGAGGCTCAGGACGCCGCCGCCTCGCTCCGCATCGGCGCTGCCGATTCCGCAGAGCTCTCCCCCGCCGACTGGATGCGGATTTATTTCGGTCATGCCCGCGCCGTGCAACGTACCGTTACGCAGCTACTGGAAGAAATCCCCGAGGCGTGGTCGGCGCTCTACCGTCAAGTACAGAGCTGGCGCTCGCGCCTCACCACTTCGGATTTTTCTGTGGTCGATGGCCTCATCTTTCTGCAGCAGCCTTCGGCGTTGCAGGATCCCGAGGTGCTCCTCCGCCTGTTCCACTTCATGGCTCATCACGGCCTCAAGTTGAGCGCGACCACGGAATACCGCATTGAGCAGGCGCTTCCGGCCCTGGCATCCATGCCTCCCCGCGGTGCCGAACTCTGGCTCTACCTGCAGGAGACGCTGCTGCAGCCGCATGCCGCCGAGGCCTTGCGCGCCATGCATTCCCTCCGCTTGCTGACGCTATTGCTGCCGGAATTAAAGCTCATCGACTCGCTCGTGGTGCGCGATTTCTATCATCGCTTCACCGTCGACGAGCATTCGTTCCTCGCCATCGAGAGCCTGCATCGCTTGAAGCAGTCGCAGTCCGAGTGGGACAAACGTTACTCAGAACTGCTTGGCGAACTCGAAGATCCCGAACTGCTTTATCTCGCCTTGCTGCTGCACGATACCGGCAAAGGAATTCCCGGCGGCAATCACGTGGAGGCCAGCCTCGAAATTGCCAATCGCGCCATGGACCGCCTGGACGTCGATCCCAAGGAGCGCGCGGACGTTCTGTTCCTGATTGGCAGCCATCTTGAAATGTCGGCGGCCTTGCGGCGCGATATTTTCAATCCTGAAACAGTCGCGGCATTTGCCGACAAGGTGGGAACGCCCGAGCGCCTGAAAATGCTTTGCCTGCTCACCTATGCCGACATCAAGGCCGTAAACCCCGAGGCGCTTACGCCTTGGAAGGCCGAGAACGTGTGGCAACTCTACATGGGCGCCGAAAATTACCTCAACCGCAGCGCCGACCAGCGCGTTCATGCCGATGTGAACGATGAAAAGCTGGCTCGCCTGCGCTCGCTGGCTCCCGTGACCAGCAGCAAATTCAAGGAGTTCCTGGAAGGCTTCCCGCAGCGCTACTTGCTGGTGCATTCCGCCGAAGAAGTCATGCGCCACATGGCCATGGCGGACGAACTCGGCGAAGACCCCGTGCAGGTCGAGTTGAAGCGCGGCCGCCACTGGTACGAACTCACATTACTCACCCGCGACCGCCCCTCCCTCTTTGCCAAGCTCGCCGGAGTGCTGGCTGCCTGGGGCATGAACATTGTGAAGGCCAACGCGTTCTCCAACGAACTCGGAACGGTCGTGGACACGCTCTTCTTTACGGATCGCTTTCGTACGCTTGAGTTGAATCTCTCGGAGTGGGACCGTTTCCGGCGCAGCGTCGCCAGCGTGCTGCTGGGCGAGGCCGATCTGGAAAAAATGCTGCGCGACCGCCAGCGCGCGGAAAAAGGCGCGATCGCAAAAGTAAAAGTGGAAACCAAAATTGACTTTGACGATTCCAGTTCGTCGACCAGCACTTTGGTTCAGGTGATCACCCAGGATCGCCCGCGCCTGTTGCACCGCATTGCCTCATGCCTATCCGCTCAGGCCTGCAATATCGAGATCGCCTTGATCGATACCGAGGGACAGATGGCAATCGACACGTTCTACCTGACCTCCAGCGGAAAAAAACTCACCCCTGACCACCAGAAGCGCGTCGACAAGGCTCTGCTGGAAGAATTACGAGGCGACTAGGAATCGCGTAGCGGCGGACGCATTCGTCCGCCCGCGCTTCGTCACTCGCTCTTTATTTCGTGGAGAACTTGAACACCGTCGTCTCTCGAAACGCCTTCCCCGGCCTCAGAATCGTGTTCGGAAAGTCAGGATGATTCGGCGAATCCGGGAAATGCTGCGTCTCCAGGCAGAAGCCGTAGCGCCGCTTGTAAACGTGCCCTTGCTTTCCGGTCACGCTGCCGTCCAGAAAATTTCCCGTGTAGAACTGCACTCCCGGCTGCGTCGTCGAAACCTCCAGCACGCGCCCGCTGGTCGGCTCGTACATGCGCGCCGCAAGCACGAGGCCGGCTCCATTGCGGTTGATCACCCAATTGTGATCATAGCCGTGGCCGAGAACCAGTTGCTCGTAGTCATCGTCGATGCGAGCCCCAACTTTCGTCGACGCCGTGAAATCCATCGGCGTTCCCTTGACCGGCCGGAGTTCTCCCGTGGGAATCAGAGCCTTGTCGACCGGAGTGAAGCGGTCCGCATTCAGCGTGAGTTCGTGATTCAGAATGTCGCCTGTACCCTCTCCCGCCAGATTGAAATAACTGTGCTGGCTTAGATTGATCGGCGTCGCTTTGTCGGTCGTGGCTTCGTAGTCGATAACAATTGAGTTGTCGTTGCTAAGCGTATAAGTGACGCGAACCTTCAGGTTGCCGGGCCAGCCGTCGTCGCCGTCTTTACTCAAGTAAGTGAAAGTCACGCCAGCCTTGCCTTTCAGCGGTTCCGCGTCCCACACAACTTTGTTAAAAGTCTTTTCGGTGCCGCCGTGTAGCGTGTTCGGCCCGTCGTTCTTGGGCAAAGTGTAGGTCTTACCGTCGAGAGTGAACGTTCCGTTAGCAATGCGATTCGCATAGCGCCCGACGATGGCGCCCAGGTACGGAGGATTCGGCACGTAGCCCTCGAGATTCTCGTGACCAAGCACAACGTCGGCGAACTGGCCTTTTCGGTCGGGCACGCGAATCGACACAATGATGCCGCCGTAGTTCATCGCGTCCACTTCCATGCCATTAGCGTTGGTCAGCGTGTACAAGGTGATGGGCCTCCCATCCTGCGTGCCAAAAGCTTTTTGTTGTACCGCTTGCGCATGTCGCTTGCCGGCCTGCGCGAAGGCTAGGCCGCCGATTGTCGAGCTCAATACGACGACGACTACGAATACGATCGTGAGGTGTCTTGGCATCATGCGGGAAAGTGTACTACGAGGCAAGGGTTCGTGGACCTTCGGCGACGATATAGCCTATTAGTATCTGTCGACCGTCGGGGCCTTTAGCTTATCGTCGACCAGCGATCGGCAGGACTCGCAAAAACTATCCTCTCGCAGGTCGATCCACTCCACCGCGTGTGCCGAGGCCATGACGCAGCTGTACTCCTGGCAGTGGTGGAGATCCAAAGTATGTCCCAATTCGTGGACGCACTCTTTGAGCAACCGCTGCCTCAATAATTCGTGGTCACGATTGAGCCCGTAAAACTCCTGCCGCAGGCGGTATGTGGATACCACTGCGCAAGGTCCGGCCATTTGGGCTTCTCCGAATACATATTTCAGGATAGGAATATAGAGGTCGACATCGGCAACGGCAAGCAACCGCCAATCTCCCGGCCGCACAAACTCCTGCATGCGCCGCAAGATTTCGGACGAGTGATACTGCTGGCGCTCCGGATGATACGACGGCGCGGGATTCAGCCGGAACGCAAGAATCTCGCACGCGATATCAAGACTTTTCCGAATCGCAGTCCGCAAATCCAACAGGACGGAGTTATCGATCGTGCCGACCGGAAGCAGAAGCAGCGTGTTCATTCAAGCCCGCCCATAGGCGCATCGATGAAGCCTTCCACCCAGCTTCAATTGCGGCTTTCCACCGGAGTGCGCGTCCAGCCGTAGCGCTTGAGCTTGTGATGGAGCGTGACCCGGTCAATGTCGAGCACATCGGCGGCCCGGCTCTGGTTGCCGCCGCACTCCTCCAGCACTCGCAAAATATGGGCACGCTCGATCTCATCCAGGCTCTTTCCGGCGGCAGACGGCGGGCCCGATGCTTTGAAAATAAAATCCTGCTCGCGCAACTCTGGCTCCTGGGCCACGACCATGGCTCGTTCCACCGCGTTTTCCAGTTCTCGCACGTTTCCCATCCACGGCTGCTGCTGCAACTGGTCCATCGCCTGCGGCGATACGCGGGTCACGTGTTTATTCATGGCAAGCGCAAACTTTCGCACAAAATGCTCGACCAGCGGAGGAATGTCTTCGCGCCGTTCCCGCAAGGGAGGCAATTCGATGCGAAACACGTTGAGCCGGTAAAACAGGTCTGGACGGAACGTGCCTTCCTCGATCATGCCTTCGAGATTCTTATTGGTGGCGGCCACGCACCGAAAGTCCACTTTGATCACCTGGTTCCCGCCCACCCGCGTGATCTCGCGCTCCTGCAGCACGCGCAAAAGATCGGTTTGCGTCTTCAGGCTGATATCGCCGATCTCGTCCAGAAACACCGTGCCGCCTTCGGCGATTTCGAATTTTCCCTTCTTGCGATACTGCGCCCCGGTGAACGCTCCTTTTTCGTGCCCGAAGAGTTCGCTTTCCAGCAGCGTTTCAGTCAGCGCCCCGCAATGGATTGCGACCAGCGGATGAAAGCGCCGCATGCTGGCCGCGTGAATGGCCCGTACGACAAGCTCTTTCCCCGTTCCGCTCTCACCCGTAATCAAGACGTTTGCGTCGGTCGGCCCCACGGTTTCCACTGCATCGAACACTTTGCGCATCGCCGGACTCTGTCCCACAAGGTCGCCGGGACGCGTGATCTCCGCGACCGTTTCGCGCAAGCGCAGGTTTTCTTTCTCCGCGCGGCGGTGTGCCAAAGCTTTTCTTACAAGATGCGCAATCTCGTCCGGGTCGAGCGGCTTGCTTACATAGTCATAGGCGCCGTTTTTCAGTGCCGTGACCGCGGTTTCCACCGAGGCGTAACCGGTCATCATGATGACGATCAGATCGGGATCCATTTCGTGCAAGCGGCGTTGCAGCTCAATGCCGTCCGTCCCGCGCATCTTGATGTCGAGCAAGGCCAGATCCCACTTGTTTTCCGCCATACGCGTGAGCGCGCCGCTCGCGCTTTCAGCGGTTCCGATCTCGTAGCCTTCTTCGCGAAACCACTTTCCCAGCGAATCGCGAACGCTTAGTTCGTCATCGACAATTAATACCTTTCCTTGTGACTCCACGTTAGTCCCTCCCGCTCGCGCTGGCGGCGGCAATTTCGTTGGCCGGTGCCTGCGCGCTATTCCCGTCTTCCACTCCCCACGGCAAAGTCACGGTGAAGGTCGTTCCACGCCCAACCTCCGAGTGCACTTCGATTTTTCCGTGGTGCCGCTCCAGGATGCTCTGACTAATGGCCAGACCCAGGCCTACGCCGCGTCCGGTCTCTTTTGTGGTAAGAAATGGCTCAAAAATTCGTGGCAGTATTTCGGGGGAGATTCCGGAGCCATCGTCGCGCACCACGATGCGGGCATGGTCCGGTTCGTGGATAAAGCTGGTCGTAATCCACAAATTGCCGCCCTGCGGCATGGCATCCAGTGCGTTCATCACCAGCGCCAGAATTACCTGCTCAATCTGCGCGGCGTCGCAAAAAACTGGCGGCAGGTCGGGATCGAGCTGCGGTTGTACTTGTATCCCCGCCAGTTCCAACTGGTGCTGCACCAGGTGCAGCGACCGCTCCACAATCTGGTTCAGATTCGCCGGCTGCAGGTTCATGGGCGTCGTGCGCGAGAAGGTCAGCAGATTCTTCACCAGATCGCCGCAGCGCCTGCTCTCCGACGCAATCAGCTCGAGCGAGTCGCAGATCTCCTGGTGATGCTTGCGTTCGCCGTCGTCGCGCTCAATCCACTTATGCAGCAGCTTCGCGTAGGTGAGAATGCCGGAAAGCGGATTGTTGATCTCATGCGCCAGCACAGCCGCCATCTTGCCCAGCGATGCCATCTTCTCGGTGTGCAGCGCATGTTCGTGAGCACGCCTCAGCTCCCGCGTCTTGCGGTCCACGCGCTCCTCCAGCGTGCGGGTCCAGGAAATGTTCTCGTTCCGCTCCGCCTGCAACTGGCGGCTCATACTGTTAAAAGAGTTCGCCAGGTCGCCGATTTCGTCGTGCGAACCGACCTCGATTTGGTAGCCAAGTTCGCCGGCGGCCAAGCTCTCCGTACCCCGTTGTAGTGCCTTCAGTGGCCGGTCCACCACCTGCCAAATGAAAAACCAGCTCAGCAGCGCAATCAGCAGCAACGCGCAGCCTGTGTAAACGATCATCCGCCGGCTGCTTTCGGCAACTTGCACATCGTTCCTCGCCAGCGAAAGATTGGTGTCCAGAACTCCAAGGATTCGCTGCTCCGCCGGATGCGCGTGACACGCCGCGTTCGAGCACGCGGGCTGATTCTCGATTGGCGTGATAATCCCCAGCACGCGCGTTTTCGCGCCATTGCGATAAATGCGAAATCGGTCTGGACGGTTCAGCCGGGCCAGCGGTTGCGACTGGGCATGGCAGGCGTAGCAGGCCTCCGCAGTCTTATCGACGACATGGTTCTGTTCGACTGAATCGGTGGTGTAAGTGATCCGGCCCTCCTGGTCGAAGATGCGGATCTTCTCCACCCCGGGCTCCGCCGCCATCGTCCGGATCAAGTGGTGAAGCCCCTCTTGATCGTTGCGCAGCATGTATTCCGTCGTGCTGTGCTTGATCACGTCGCTGACGCGTTCCGCGCTGATCAGCGTGTTCTGCTCCAGATGCTGGCGGTGCAGGCGCACGTTCAAATATCCCAGCAGGGCGCAGATCACGATCACTGCGCCAAGCAAAAGTATGTTCAGCTTGGCGCTGAGAGTAAGAGTCAGGCGCAACCAGCGACCGCGAGTTGGCTCAGTCTCCCGCATGCTCCATGACAGCTGTTACATCCGGCTGGGCATAGACCGGTTCGGGGATCGATTCCTCCACCACCTCTTCTTTGGGAAAGATGGGCAGGTACTTTACCGCCAACCCGAACAGAGCGAACCCAGCCGCGATAATCGCGCCCGTCACCGCCAGCTCTGTCCACTTGGGGAAATATCGCACTCCCGTCGATCCTTCGAACCCGGTGATGCTCACGTTCATCCGGTTGGTGATAAATCCCAGCACGACCAGCACAGCTGAAAGATAGAGCCCATTGGCGCTGGCCCGAATTTTGGGCTGCACCAACAGGCACAGGGGGAGGATGATGCACAGCGAAATTTCCAGCCAGAACAGGTACATCTCATATCCCGGACGCACCGTCAGCCCCAGCGCGTGCCGGTTCGCCAAGTCCTCGAAGCGCAGAATCGCATACACTCCCAGCACCACTACCAGCACTCGCCCGAGTTCTTGGAGAACGGGCAATTCCAGCTGCAACCCGAAGTGTTTGGAACTCAACGACGATTCGAAAATCGTCATTGCCAATCCCACCGCAATCGCCGACAAGAAAAAGAACACCGGCAATAGCGGCGTGTACCACAGGGGATAGAGCTTCTCAGGAACAATCAGATACAGCGTTCCCAGCGAAGATTGATGCAGCGTCGAGAGAATTACCCCGCAAATCACCAGCGGAATCAGAATGGCTCGAACCACCTTCAGCGGCTTCTGCAGGTTGAACCGCTCCAGCACGATCGGTGAAAACTCCAGCGCCAGCACCGTCGTGTAGAGCATCACGCAATACGCCACCTCGAACATCACCGAATGCGGATTCCTCATGATCAGCGGATGCCATATGTTGTAAGGCTTGCCCAGGTCGAACATCAGCGCCGCGCACACCAGGATGTAGCCGAGAAATGCCGTAAGAATCGTCGGCCGGATAATCGAATGCAGGCGCTTGATGTTGAGAATGTGAACCGCGGCGGTCAGCGTGAACCCTCCCGCGGCCAGCATTACTCCGCACAACACGTCAAAGCTGATCCATATCCCCCACGGGAACTGATCGTTCAGGTGCGTCGACGCGCCCAGGCCCTGCGTAAAGCGGATGAATGTAGCGTAAGCACCGCCAGCCATCAGGAAGAGAAAGACAAGCTTCCAGAAGGTAAGCTTGAACGTCGAAGTGCTGCCTGTATTTTTGCCGAACGTCATAGCTTCCTCCCATTCTTGTTGGATCGGTTTCCATTCGAGGTCTCACCCGATTTGTCGGTCGACTTCTCGCCGCGAGACTTTCGCCCTTCGGCAAATGCGACCTCTTCCCTCCGGTGCGTGATCCACCACACTCCGCCCAGAACCATTCCCCCCAACGGAACGAAGTCCGGAATATGCGACAGCACCCGGTAAGTCAGCATAGGCATGGGATCCTTCGACAGGTTCGAGCGATAGCCAAAATTCTCGAACGGAACCGAAGAGAGCAGCAGAACCGACGTGCCCCCGACCTCTTCGAGCCCATAAATATGGTCCACGTAGGTTCCCGGATTGTCGCGAATCCGTTTCTGCGCCTCGGCAATCAGTTCGTCGCGTTCACCGAACTTGGTTGCCCCCGTAGGACAAATCTCCGCGCACGCCGTCGGCTTCCCGTTGGCTACGCGATCGGAACACATCGTGCACTTCTGCACCTTCGGAACCAGCTTCCCCCATTCATACTTGGGCACGCTGAAAGGACACGCCACCATGCAGTAGCGGCATCCCATGCACTTCGACGCATCGTAAGTAACCGGCCCAAGCTCGGTCTTCTTCAATGCGCCCACCGGGCAGACCGAAGCGCAGGATGGGTCGTTGCAGTTCATGCACAGCTTGCGCATAAATTTATCGCTGCGCGTCAGCACGACCGTCATTTTGTGGTCAGATTGGATTTGTTCGGCGGCGATGGCGTCGTCGTACAGAAGTTTGTTCTGCCCGGCGCAGGCCACTTCGCACTGCTTGCATCCGATGCAGACCGTGGAATCGTATAGAAGTGCTTTGCTCATGAAGGATTTCTCCGCGGCTCGGCGAGCCCCCGAAGCTGGATCAAGCAACGCCTCATCTGAACAAGGAAAAGGTGCGATTACCGGCGTAACCGCAGACGGGAATCGGACCGCACAAGCTGCTTACCTCGTCAGATCGGAGGCTGTCGCGAATTTCAGCAGCTTCAGACAGCTAGCATTTTCAATAATTAAGGATTTATCAGCCGTGACCCGCATCACTTTTGCGCGTGACGCTCGTCAACATCGTTTTCGCCGCCTGGATTGAACCGAGCGATGTTGCTTTTTGCAGCAAGGCGGTGAGGCATATCGCATCAGAAGTTCTTTGCGGACTCAACCGACTCAAAACATGCCACTTTTGATCACCGAACCTGCGCGGAACTTTCCCACCCGCCGAAACTCGTGTTGCGAACCTCATCGAAAATCGGTGCGGCCATTTTCCTCACTCACGCAGCCCAACCTAATCAAAATCTCTTTATCTTCTTCCACCCATTGAGGTTGCAAGGCCCGAGTGCAGCCGCCACGCACTTTGGCTGGGCGATTGCCTTTAGCAATGTGTGAGTAACCCAGAGGTAAATGGGAACTCGGGCGAGGTGGTTTATGACAGTCATCATGGTTCTTCTGACATTCGCAATCTTCTTAGGAATTGATTACGTACGTGGACAAAAGCAAGCCGCGAAGCAGCCCGTACTTCCGACCGTGGCCCGTGAAACGGAGTCGCATGTGGTTCCAGCCATGGTGGCTGGCTTCCAGGTTCCAGAGAACGTGCGCTACCACGCCGGGCATACCTGGGCGCTGAGCGAGAGCCGCGAACTGGTTCGCGTGGGCATCGACGACTTTGCCTCCAAGCTTATCGGTAAGATCGAAAGCATTGCCCTGCCACAGCGTGGCCGTTGGGTTCGCCAGGGCCAGAAGACTTGGACCATCTTCCGCGACGGCAAGTCGGTCGACATGGTCTCGCCGATCGAAGGCACTGTCACCGACATCAACGAAGCCGTAGTCAGGAATCCGGAACTGGCTTGCAAAGACCCTTACGGCGAAGGCTGGCTCCTGACCGTCCAGGCTCCCGATTCCAAGATCAACTTCCGCAACCTGATGGGCGGCTCACTGGCCCGTTTGTGGACCGAATCCTCCGCTCTGAAGTTGCGCACCAGAATGCCGGCAATCGCGGGCGCGCTGGCTCAAGACGGCGGCGTAGCCGTCGACGATATCTCCGCGCATCTGCCCGACGAGGACTGGGCCACGCTGACACGCGAATTCTTCCTCTCGTAGCTTCAAGGCCGGCCTCGCCCGGCCTCCATGAATCGCCGCCCGGAGTTCATCCCGGGCGGCTTTCTTTTCTGGAAATAAAACTTAGTCGGTGAGAACTTCTTCGGCTACTGGACGCGAGAATGAACGAACTATCCATGCCCCCAATGCGACTGCCGAAGTCAACAGGATCACCCGCATGTACTGCGCGGCTGGCAGCGCGACATCTCCGAACGTCGTCCGCAGCAAGCCAAAGGTCGCGCTTCCCGCACACAGAGAGAAATAAATTCGCTCCCGCGCGCAGCCCGAGATGCTCGCCAGCCAGCCCAGAGTCGACGCCACCAGCAGATAGATCACGATCAAAACAATGTCAGACGCCGGCGCCTCTCCCGGAACAATAATCCCGGCCTTCGGCGATGCAAAGCCGTGCATCGCAATTCCCAGGAACACTACCGAGTGGATCAGTGCGATCAAGGCGCGTTTTCGATTCGACAGAATGCTGAACTCGTTCATGGCAGTGACTAAGTTTCGCCCCTGCGTGGAAGTTTGGGCGTGACCCGCCTTACCGCAATTTGTGATCCCCATCACAGAAGAATAGCGGGGCTTCTGGCATCGCGCGATTCTGGGTGATACCATCGCGGGCGATGACTACCCGAATTTTAGTGTTTGTCTCAATTTTTCTCAGTTGCGCCCTGCATGCTCCAGGCCAGACTCCGGCGCCCCCGGCACGCGGGTTCGTGCTGCATGCGGCGCGCCTGCTGGATGTACGGTCTGGTCGCATGGTCACGCCGGCAGAGATCCTGGTACAGGGCGAACGCATCGTCGAGGTAGGCACTTCCGTCAGGCATCCTGCCGGCGTGGAAGTAATCGACCTCGGTGATCGCACGCTGCTGCCCGGGCTGATTGATGCCCACGTCCATCTTTTTCTGCATCCAGGTGCGGAAGATTTGCAGACCGTGCAGGAGTCCGTGCCGCAGCGCACCATTCTGGCTACTCTGGCGGCGCGGGACGACCTGATGGCCGGCTTCACCGCCGAGCGCGACATGGGCACTGAAGGCGCTGGATCGGCCGACACGGCGGTGCGCAACGCCATTAACGAAGGCCGCATTCCCGGCCCCCGGCTCCGCATCAGCGGCAACGCGATCAATATCCTCGGCGGGCATGAGGACGCTATCGGCTACAACCCGGAACAGCACGTTCTGCCTAACGCGAACTACGCCAACACCACCGACGAACTGATCGCGGTCATGCGCCAGCAGTTCAAAGAGGGCGCCGATTTCATCAAGATTTATGAGACTGGAGCAGATTCGGTCACAGGTGGAACCTTCACCACCCCGTATCAATACACCGAGGCGCAACTGGAAGCCGCGGTCAAAGAAGCCTCGCGGCTCGCCCGCCACGTAGCGGTGCATGCCACGGGAGAACCCGGGACACTCTTCGCCGCACAAGCCGGAGTTGCTTCCATCGACCACGCTGACCAGTTGAGCGACGCCACCATTCGCCTGATGAAGGAAAAACAGATTTTCGCAGTCCCCACCTTCACCATCTTCGAATATTTTGCCGAGCACGCCGCCACGCCCGAGCAGGGCGCACACGAACATCAGGTATTTGATATGAAGGTTGAGCAATTCAGAAAGCAAATCGCAGCCGGAGTTCCTATGGCCGTCGGATCCGATGTTGGCCCGTTTCCTCATGGCACGCAGGCGCGCGAATTCCTTCTGATGGTCAAATATGGCATGTCGCCCATCGCAGTCCTGCAAGCTGATCTGTTCAACGGCGCAAAACTGCTGGACTGGGACGGGCAAATTGGAGAGCTGAAGCCGGGATATCTGGCAGACGTGATTGCCGTGCCCGGCGACCCGCTGCAAGACATTGCCGTGCTTCAGAATGTCGCCTTTGTAATGAAGGGCGGCACGGTCTATAAGAACGTCTTGCGTGAAAAATAGACGGCAGCGCGCCAAAGGTAAACCACCGGCGCGGACGTGCAAATAAGTGCACATTTCTCCGCAACTCTCATGAGAAAAACAAACTAAGTAACGCTCAATCAACAGCTTGCCGCTGTTCTAATGTCACATCGGTGGACGCCCGATTGCCCCTTCCTTAGCTGTCACGCCAACCAGGCGGACACCTATGACCCTCCGTAAATTTTCCAGATTTTTTCCCTTCAGTGCCCTTGCGCTGATCAGCGCCACAATCTGCCCCGCTATCCATGCACAGGCGCCGCTCGCCCCGGCCGATCCGGATGCGCCCACCACATTCGTCGAGCCTTCGACCAGTTCTTTCGTACCCGCGTCAGCCCTCGGCGAGCAGCACCGCTTCTGGGACAAGCGAAACACTGCCCTCTTCGTAGCCGCCGCAGCCCTCAACGGCGCCGACTTCGCCGTAACCCGCGCCAACCTGCAAAGCGGCGGCCAGGAACTAAACCCGGTGGTCCGCATGTTCGGCCGCTCCTCGGCAGGTCTCGCGGTCAACTTCATCGGAGAAACCGCAGGCATTGTCAGCATCAGCTACTTCTTCCACAAGACCGGCCACCACAAACTGGAGCGCATGGTCTCGATGGCCAACATCGGAACCTCCGCCGGCGCCGTCACTTACGACCTGACGCACCGCTAAGAACCCCAGCCATTCCAGCGCGTCACACAAATAAAAAGGCTGCGCCCGTAAGCGCAGCCTTTGATTTCAGGAAGGGCACTATACCAGCGTCCCCCAGTGAATGGTTAGAAGCGGACGCGCGCCCCCAGTTCGATGTTTCGCGGCTCTGCTTCGCCATTGTATCCCGTGTTGTATCCCAGCGCCCCAAAGCCGCCGGTGTTGTAAAGACCCAGGTAATTGTCAGTCCACTGATTGTGGTTGAGGACGTTCGCGAAGACGCCCTGAAGTTCCAAGCTGACGCTCTCCGCCACCCGGATGCTCTTCTTGATGCTGAAATCCATATTCCAGTACGCCAGCCCACCCAGAATTCCAGCACCGCCGTCCCGAGTGTCGAGCCCCAGAATCGGGTTACGCCAGTTGTTGGCTTGGTTCACCCCATCCTTGAAGTAGTTTACGGGGTATCCGTTGGTCTGATTTGGGCAAGTGCCCGTGGCCCTGGTGGCGCAGGTGAATGCATGACGGTTCGGAACCGGACCGATCGGCACTGCATTTTCCATGTCGTAGTCACCGCAGCCAACGCCATCACATGCGCCGAAGGCCTGGTAGTCGGCGAAAGTCGTACCGACCTGCGTCGGAACGCCGGACCCGGCAGCGAAGATCGACGCAAACGTCCATCCGCCGAGCACCCGTCCCATCAGTCCAGACTGACCCTTAAAGAAAGGTGGCTGGTAGACCACGAACACGTTGTAGATGAATTTTCGGTCCCATGCCTGTCGGCCATATTGCTCTTTGAGATTGAAGGGGTCGAGGGCAGTCAGCACGCTCGAGGATTGCGCCTGTGCTCCCAGACCCAGGGCCTTTGACCAGGTGAAGTTCGACTGCGCTGTCAACCCGTGCCAGTCCGACATCTTGAAGGAAACGAATGCGGCGTTGTAGTTTCCAAAGCCAATGCTGGCATTCTGATACGCCCCAGAAGTGTAAGCGCCGGCGCAGCCGTTACTCCCAGTTCCGCCCAGTGCCGCACAGGTGGATGGAATAGGAGTGCTCTGCAAGCTGCGCGGAAAGTTGAAAGCTCCGCCATCCAGATCACTCCATATACCCCACACCTGTGCGTTGTTAAGGTTGGTGGTGGCACCCGGATTCACAGGCGCACAATTAGGGCCCGGGCAATTCGGACCGTAGGGTATGCCTTCATTAAAGACTAGGGCCTGAGTGCAGCTACTAAATCCAGTGCAGTAACCCGTCCCGGCCA
>DASSRO010000116.1:0-22199 GCA_035701745.1 Candidatus Sulfotelmatobacter sp.
TCCTTTCCTCGATTATCGTCCCACCAACGGAGGCGCGGATGGTTTAGAGGACAACCCGGCTGGACCCTCTCCTGTCTCCGTATACAACACCAACACTGCGGGACAGAGTTCATATACCTGGCAGCCGAACACTTACATTTACCCCGGAGTCGCGACATGCATTTCCGGAAACCAAGCCGCGAATCAGGCCGATTGCCTGAACCCGTCGACCAAGGCGCCGCTGGACTTCAGCGTCTTCTCGGTCAATCAAAACTTCAGGACGCCGTACTTCTTTAACTACAACCTGAATGTGCAAAAGAGCCTGGGCAATGCGGCAGTCGCGCAGATCGGATATGTCGGCAGCACGGCGCGCAAGCTATCGGTGATGTTGAACGTTAACCAGATTCCGGGAACTCTGACCGATGGGAACGCCTACTTCGCACAGAATTATCCCAATTTCTCATGCTCGAGTTGCTCGATCAATCAACTCAATAGCGTTGGAACTTCCAACTACAACGCGCTGCAGGCAACACTGCGTCTGCGGGCGTGGCACGGATTTACCTCGCAGTTCGCTTATACCTGGGCTCACGAACTCGACGAAGTCAGCGAGTATCGTGGCCCGCTGCCGCTCGACAGCAACTTCCTGAAAGCCGAATACGGGAACGGCGATTTCGACACGCGCCAGAACTTCTCGGCATTCTTCACCTGGGATGTCCCGGGCTCTTCGCACGGCCCGAAAATCCTGACCCACGGCTGGCAGGTCTCGGGGCTGATGACCTTCCACGGAGGTCAACCTCTCAGCGAAATTCGGCCGGGTTTGAACCAGATCGCAGACCCGTTCGCCGGCGTTTCGCACGCCTTCTCCAAGAGCGGCGTGACTTGGTATAACCCGGCGGCGTTCTGCTCGCCTTCGCCCACGTGCCTGCCAAATACGCTGCTGGGAACGGTGGCCCGTAACTCGATTTACGGTCCGGGCTTTGCCGACGTGGACTTGTCCGTCTTCAAGAACATTTCTGTAACGGAGCGCGCCAAGGTGCAACTCCGCGCCGAGATGTTCAATCTCTTCAACCGAGTCAACCTGGCCTCGGGTCCGGGGGCTACCAGCGCCGGGATCGTCAGCGACACCATCGGCGACTTCAACGGCGCTCCCGGCATCGGGCCCGGCGAAGCTTTCAACCTGCAACTCGCGGCGAAAATCATCTTCTAAGTTCGTCTCACCCTGCAGCCCCTGTCGCAACCCGGCAGGGGCTTTTCTTTTCGAACTTAAAATGCTGTACTTGCGCTTTCTATCTCAGGCAAAATGAATCGCTCCTTTTGATCCGCTTCGAAGAGGCTTCCATGCATCTTTCTCGTTACGCTGCGATCGTGTTCCTTCTGTCCGCCATGACACTGCTCTCCGCCGCCCAGACTTCGCCGCTGATTTATCCTCAAGCCCGCCGCAGCGACCAGGTCGACGACTACCATGGCACCAAGGTCGCCGATCCTTACCGCTGGCTCGAAGACACTGACTCCGCCGAAACTCATGCGTGGGTTGAGGCCGAAAATAAACTGACTTTCGGCTACCTGGAGCAACTTCCGCACCGCCAGGCTATCCACGATCGCCTCACCAAACTTTGGAATTACGAGCGTTTCACCGCGCCAGAGCAGGAGGGCGGCCGCTACTTCTTCGAGCACAACAACGGATTGCAGAATCAGAACGTGCTGCTGGTGGCCGACTCCCTCAACGCGGAGCCGCGCGTGCTGCTCGATCCCAACACGCTTTCCTCCGACGGCACCGTCGCCCTGGCCGCTACTGCCATCTCTGACGATGGCAAACTCATGGCCTATGGCATCGCCACTTCCGGCTCCGACTGGACCGAGTGGCACGTCCGCGACATCGACACCGGAAAAGATCTCTCCGACGACCTGAAGTGGGTCAAATTTTCCGGAGCGTCGTGGACGAAGGACAATAAGGGATTTTTTTACAGCCGCTACGACGAGCCCACCGGCGCCGCCATGCGCGACACAAATTATTTTCAGAAACTTTATTACCACCGCATGGGCACCGCGCAGAGTGAAGACAAGCTCATCTACGAGCGCCCCGATAATAAAGAGCTGCTATTCGCCGGGAGCGTGACCGACGATGGCCATTATCTCGTCATCGAAGTCTCGCAAGGCACTTCGCCCAAAACCCGGCTTTACTACAAAGACCTCACCCAGCCGGATTCGCAAGTCGTTAAGCTGCTCGATGACTTCGACGCCGAATACCAATTCATCGACAACGACGGCCCTGTTTTTTGGCTGCACACCGACCTTGACGCGCCGCGAGGCCGCGTCATCGCCATTTATACTCACCATCCGGAGCGCGCCAGTTGGAAGACGCTCGTCCCGCAAAGCCCCGACAAGCTCGAGTCCGCCACTCTCGTCGACAACGTTTTTCTACTCGGCTACCTCAAAGACGCTCGCGCGGAAGTTCGCGTCTACGATCTGAAGGGCGCGCACGTGCGCAACGTCGATCTGCCCGGGATCGGCACGGCCGTTGGTTTCGGCGGCAAGCGTAAGGACAAGGAAACTTTTTACGCCTTCACCAGTTTCATTTCACCCACTACCATCTACCGTTACGACCCCGCGTCAGGCAAGAGCTCCGTCTTCCGCCAACCCAAGGTCGACTTCGATCCCTCTCGTTACGAAACCAAGCAGGTTTTCTATAACAGCAAAGACGGCACCCGCGTTCCCATGTTCCTCACGTACAAGAAGGGACTTCAGTTGGACGGTCAGAATCCCGTGCTGCTCTACGCCTACGGCGGATTCGATATTTCGCTGACTCCGAATTTCTCCGTTCCCAATATTGTATGGCTGGAAATGGGAGGCGTTTATGCGCAGCCCAACCTGCGTGGAGGCGGCGAGTACGGCGAGGACTGGCATCAGGCTGGGATGAAGCTGAAAAAGCAGAATGTGTTCGACGACTTCATTGCCGCCGCGGAGTGGCTCATCGCCAACAAGTACACGTCCACGCCTAAGCTCGCCATTCGCGGCGGCAGCAACGGCGGATTGCTGATTGGCGCCTGCGAAACCCAGCGTCCCGATCTGTTTGGCGCCGCACTGCCCGCGGTTGGCGTTATGGACATGCTTCGTTTCCACAAGTTCACCATCGGCTGGGCTTGGACCTCCGACTATGGCTCCTCCGACAATCCCGAGGAATTCAAGGCGCTCTACGCCTACTCGCCGCTGCACAACCTGAAGCCCGGAACCAAGTATCCGCCGACGCTGATCGCCACCTCCGATCACGACGACCGCGTGGTGCCCGGACACAGTTTCAAGTTTGCCGCCACCATGCAAGCCGACCAGGCCGGACCCGCTCCTATCCTGATCCGAATCGAGACCAAAGCGGGCCACGGGGCCGGAAAGTCCATCACCAAGCTAATCGACGAGACGACCGATAACCTCGCGTTCCTGGCTCACAATCTGGATATGAAGGTGGCGCTGCAATAACGAACGTGGCGACAGCCATCGAGCGAGGGCGAACCGAACGGAGGAAGGGAAGCGGAGGTCTGAAAGCTGATAGCTCGAAACTGAGAACTGAGAACTGAGAACCATCCCGCCTACTGCGACTGCGAAAACTCCATGTTCTCGTCGACTGAGAGTTCGGATGGAGTTCCCGAGGCGGCGTCGCCCGACCGCGTTGCTACCGCGCGAAAGCCGCTGGAGCCGACCTGCACTTCATACGAATAAGGCGGACGCTGCCGCGCCATCGTAATGTAGTTGCTCGAAATGAGTTCGTCGAGCGACGCGTATTTGGCTTCGCTCGCGTAGTACCGCCGCTCCGCCGTCGCGATGCTGATCAGGTCGCCCCTCACCGCGGTAATGTTAATCGCGGCCTTCGGGTTATTCGCGCCTGCAGCCGCCGACGAGCTTTGCGCCTGCTGCGAATAAATGTACATGCCAACTCCAACGGCAATGACCAGGCTAAGAAATCCAAATACCCCTCTCATAGGCACCTCAAAGCCCATTGCACCGTGAATTGGAAGCTGGGGCAAGTAACCACAGGGCAGTGAACTCGTTGGGTCTTCGCACGGCTAAGCGCAACGTTCAAAAGAGGTTGGCACGATTGGATCGAAGCCAAGACTTCCTGGAGATTTCTTTGACCGCGATAGAGATTGTTCAGTGATGATTTCTGATTGTTGATTGAAAATAGGCCGCATCAATCACGGCGTTCCAATCAACAGGCAGGAAACTAGAATCATCGATCGCTGCATTCGCCCTTGGCCTTTCGTCACCTCGTGCGCCAGTTACGCCGATGTTACCCTCTCTTCGTAATCGCCTTCCCTACTAAGCTCTGTACCGGAGAACTAGATGCGCCGCAACTCGTCGATGAAAGCCTGCATTTATATCAGCGCCGTTTTCGCGCTCTGTCTGGCCACGCCGCTCTTCGCCCATCACCTGAAAAAGGGTGATTCCGTTGCGCTGCCCATTACCACGTCGTCCGCCAAAGCTCGCGCACTCTACGAGAAGGGAATGGAGGACTACGAGAATCTTTATCTGGAGCGCTGCAATGACGATTGGCGGGCCGCTGTGAAAGAAGATCCAAGCCTCGCCGTCGCCTGGGCCTGGATCGCCTTCAACAGCACCAATCCGCAGGAAGTCAGCGTTGCCCGCGCCAAGGCCAAGGAGTTTGCGCCCAAGTCATCCCCCGGCGAGCAGTTGATGGTTGCGTGGATCGCCAAAGTGCAGGAGGGCGACTTCATTGGTGGCATTACCGCCATGAACGATATGCTCGAAATGTATCCTCGCGACAAGCACCTGCTCTATCTTGCGGGTAACTGGCTGATGGGAGAGAACGGCAACGACCAGGCACAGCGGTTCTTTGAGAAGGCGCTTGCCATTGATAAGAATTTTCCTGCTGCGCTCAACGATCTGGCTTACGTCGACGCCCGCAACCGCGAATTCGCCAAGGCCCTCGCTGCCATGGATCGCTATGTTGCGCTGCTGCCCAAAGAGCCCAACCCGCAGGATTCTTACGGGGAACTTCTGCGTATGGCCGGGAACTTCGAGGGATCGCTCGCCCACTATCGCGCTGCGCTAAAAATCGATCCTGACTTTGTCACTTCACAACTCGGCCTCGGGGACACTTACGCGCTCATGGGCAATCAGGAACAAGCCCGCGTGGAATATGACAAGGCCATCCGCTTTGCCCACAACGAAGCCGACCGCCTGACCTACAGTATGCAGAAGGCGATGACCTATGTACGCGACGGCAACTACGCTCAGGCCGACAAGGATCTATCGGAGATCGCTGGAACGGCGCATGCCAAAGGGCAAGACCTGCAGGAAGCGCAGGCCATGCGCGAAATGGCTGAGTACCAGTCGGATGATAGCGTCGCGCTCAAGAATCTGAAACTGGCCGAAGACGCGCTGCGCCACAGCGCCAGCATTTCTCCCTCGGACCGCGACGAAGAACTGTCGCGCATCCTTCGCAACCGCGCGGTGCGGGCCTCGCGCGCAGGCGATCAGGCTTTGGCCGACAAGTCGCTGCAGGATCTCGGTACATTGGCTAATGGCAGCCGCAACCGCGTGATTCAGAGTTCCTGGCAAGGTGCGGCGGGAACGCTGCTGATGGATCAGAAGAAATATCAGGACGCCGTCGCGCACCTGGAAGAGGATCAGGACAACCCCTTCACTATGGAACTGCTGGTGCAGGCGTACTACCAGAACGGCCAAACCGATAAGCTCCACGAAATGGAAGCCAAGCTGCGCGGCACCAACATGCCGACCATCGAACAGGCCCTGGTGGTTCCGGCAGTTCGAGCTAAAAGACCAGTAATCTAAATCGGCTCGTTTCCGCATTAGCCTCGCTGCGCTTGGCGGACCGCCGAGGCGGCCACCTCTTTCCTACCCCACGCCCTCGTGCATTTTGCCGCCTTGGTGTACAGTAGGTGGGCACTTCGCCCGCATGAAAGTCGACACCGAGCGCCGCTCCGGAACGAGAATTGCCACCCGCGTGCCTACGCGCGTGCGCACGCCCGAGGGCGCGGATCAAACCGCCCAGACGCGCGATGTCAGCGCGAACGGAGTGTTCCTCTATACCAAGTCCCGCATGGAAAAGGGCACAGACGTGGAACTCGTGCTCATTCTTCCGCCTGAGCTGACGTCTGGTGAAAAGTGCTGGGTGTGCTGCCAGGCGACGATAGTCCGGGTCGAACAGGAAGGGTCCGAGTTTGGGGTAGCCGCCCAGATCCGCCGCATGGACCTACTTCCCGAAGTCGCAGTTTGAGGTTGGTGGACTTCCGGGCGGCTGCGAGATCTGTGTCCGATTCAGGACATCATTCCTGCTAAATTTTCCCAGTTGTGAACTGTCAAGTGGTCCGGCGTCAACGATTCGATTAAAATATTCGGAAATCTGAGAAAAAAGGCTTCCCATTGCACGTCGCGCCTGCAATAATGGCGGCCCAATAATTGCTCTGGCCAATTCAGGTTCCGAGGTGGGCCCAGGTATGTTGATTGAAAAACTGGCGGCCGGGGTGGTGCAAGTTCAGACCCCCATTGGCCCGCGTTACGTAATGCCTTCATTTCTACAGCGAGTTTATTTGGTGTGGATGTTCCGTAACTTCCCCATTCTTCCGCACGCTGTTCTCAACAGGCGGCAACAACGCATGATCGACCGCATGTGCAGCGAGCAGCGGTTCGCTTCCATGGCCTATGCCGATGGGATGGACGAAGCGCCGGTGATTGGGACGGTCGAGCGCCGTCCTCCGGTCGGCGCCGACCAATGGTCTCCGAGTCGTGGGGCAACGAACGAGACGACAAATCTGGCGGCCGAAGTGCGACAACGTTCCTAAAGCTTCCGAGCGCCTGCCTTGCAGTTCCAAGGCTCAAGACCGCAGTGGGCTGTATGGCTTGCGGGTGTGGAGGCTCACAGTTCGAAGTGGCATCGGCTCAGGCTCGAGGCGTGCGCGGGCCGTTGAGCTCTTCTGACCTGTTCCCGAGCACGGTTAACGTTTGTCGAGCGTTTTTTCATTATTTTCGCGGCAGAAGGGATACGAGTTCGGGATAACCGGAACCTTGACGTCCGGACTCGAGGGGACGGGAGCGAGAGTTTTGTTTGAAAGCCCGCTCTGTTTTCCGAACTTATTGACCGCCGTTGCGACGTAGACATAAGTTGTACCGTCGTGCACCAGATCGTCGACGCAGGCTGTGCCGCTAATCGATTTCTGGTTGACCTGCTCGCAGTTCCCGCAATCTTTTTGAATCGTGTTCGGATCCTGGCTGATGATTCGGTACAGGCAGTATCCGACGGCCGCGATTGAAGGATCGCTGGAGGGTGGGTTTGCATTCCAAGTCAGAATGACCTTGTGATGTCCGGCCGGCAGCGGGTCTGGCAGGATTGCACCTGTGGGTTTGGGGCAGATCACCAGGTCTGATTTGGCAGCGCGCAAGAGGAGTTCTTCGGCTTTTGAAGCGCTTCGGGTTGCCATGGTTGCTTGAGCACTCGCTCGCCCAGTGCTAGTCGCCAGCCAAATACCATAGGCGAGCATGGAAACCAGTGCGCACACTGCCAAGATGAAAATGAAGTGTCGCGCCCGCATACGCCTCTCGTGACTCTGCTGTGGCTTCGTTTTGCTGGAACCGGTGATGAGCTGACCGACGGTGGGGAGAGGCTGGCTGACGGTTCGGCGATTCGATTCCGCACAACGCTGCCGAAAATCTTAACACCGTTTGATACAAAGCTGGGAGCCGCCTCATTTTTTCTCAGAGGCGGTCCAGAAGGGTTGCCGGGAGGGTACGAATTCAATCGGCACTGAATTTACGAATCCTTTCATCCAGCGGGCGCATTCCTCCATCCCAGCCTGCTCGCTGGGAATGTGCCCGATCACAATGAGCGCCTTGTTTCGTCCCTGCGTCACGGCATCGGCAGCATACTCGACCGTTTCCCACTCGCGCGTTTCTCCAACCAGCAAAACTTGCACGTCATCGCGCTCCAGAGCGTGAGTTTCCCGCTGGAACCCGGCCGCGCCAGGACTAAGCCCGACCTCGGTTACCTTCATCTCGGGTTCCCCAACTACGCGCACCACACGAGAGTCTAGTTTGGTGGCGACTTCCTCCGCCAATTTTTTAAGTGTGGTTTCGGGAAGGACAAACAGGTATTGGTTCTCAGGGCTCTGAAATTTCTCCCAGCCGAGCGCACGCACCATTCCGGCTTCGATGCCGTCGGGCTTGCGCATGTGCCAGTGATCGTGAAAGCGCCATACAACCATTCCGTGCTTTTCGATGAAGGCGCGCTTTTCGGCCCACACCGGATCACTTTGCGGCAGTCCGTCCGGCGCGTCGAGATGTGCGTAAAAAGTTGGCTCGTGCGTGATCACGAAATTAAGCCCCTTGGCTGACGCGCGTTGCAGAACGTCCATGGTAGCCATCATGGTGACGGCGATGCCTGTCACGGGGGTATCAGGATTTCCAGCTTTGAAAGTATCTACAGTGTCTTTTTGCCATTCCACGCCGACTCGCTTCTCTATTTCTGAAACGACCTCTCGCGCTGTGACTCTGTGATCCTGCGCGGAAGCTGGGGCGATACTGCCGAGCATGATTGCTATGGAAATCCAGTGACGAGCAGCATTGGTGTTCATATCTGTGCCTCCTACTTCGTCGTTGCAGGTTCGGCAGAATTACGGAAAGTCGGTCACCTTCGGTGTTACGCGGGGGCGAATCGCGGTGGCCTCGCCCGTGTCGTCGATTACGTGGCTGATCTCGCCGTGATCGCCGAGCGCCACGGTGATTATGTTATGGAAGCGAACGTTTGGGTTTTTCGGTGTCTCGATCGCCCGGGTTAAGACCACGTTCGGATAAATGAATACGCTGTAAATCCCTAGTCCCCATGCTTCGTGACTGGTTACTCCATCCGCCACTTTGTACGAGGCCCAGCCATTAACTCCGGGTGCGCTCGTGTAACTTGTCTGGTTGGGCGGATCGTAGGGGATTTCAGACTGATAAAAATATGTTCGTCCGCCATTTCCCTTCCAGAGCACCTGGAATTCCTGGTGATGTTCCACAAACAGTCCATAAATCGTGACGTCGTTACCGTTCACCACGAGGCCGTTCGCGCTGGTGTTCTGATCCCATCCGACCCCCGCGCCATGGTCCGCCCGCCAGATCCACGTATGGTCGACCAACGTGTCGTTGCTGTTGATGCTCAAGTTTACTTTGGCCCGGCCGACTCCCGCGCCACCGACGCGAAAGAAAACATCGTGCAGGGTGATCGGGTCTTTGGCGTGTCGCCCCCGGCTTCCCTCTGGTCCTACCTCAAGCAACACTCGAGACTCGGTCGGCCCCGCATCGAAGAGTAGTCCCGCGATCTCAATTCCGTCCGCATCGGCTGTCGTCATGGCGGCCGTACCCTTGACCGGGCGCAGTGTCGCATATCCCAATCCGAGGACAACCGTGTGCGGCCGGGTGACGCGAATAGGCGCGGTCAGTTCATAGATTCCCGGCGTGAGGATTAGGTCCTGTCCGCGGTCAAGCTGCGCGTTGATTGTCTCCGCCGTATCCACGTCTGGGCGCGCGACATAAAACCGAGAGATTGGAATCGTTTCTCCCGGAGTTTCTCCGCCGCGCCAAGTGATTCCGGCGCTATCGCGTTGAATAGCCGGAACGCGAACGCTAAATTCGCCGGCGGGATTCACCTGCAGGAATGGCTTCTCGCGCCCTACTGGCGTTTGCGCAACCTTGGTGTACGGCGGCGAAGGCCAAGCGCCCTCCGGCGGGTGCGGCACGCCGACAAACAACATGTTCCAGTTCGACCCCGTCCAACTCTTCCAGTCGCAGTTTCGCGAGATCCACTGCTGCTGGCTTCCGGAGTCGACATTTCCGTCCACCAGCGAGTCCGACATCCATCCGCCACTCGCCCAGCCGCGATGCTGGTGCAGCACGAGGTCGCCGCGTACGTGCATACGGCGCAGCGACACCGCCTGCGAGACGGCCCATTGCATGGTTCCGCCCGCCGGTTCTATGGAGAGCCCTTCCGCTGCTCTCCAGAAAGTTGTGGTCGCATTATTATGCTCGTGGTTGGCATCCGCATGCATGTTGCCGGCGATGCGTGTCGCATCTGGAGAGGCGCCAAGCCCTATCACCTCCGTGTAAAAACCGACAGGCACATTCACGGAATAGTTTCCCGGCAGGAACAGGAACGCATTCCGCTGCGAGCTGAACTCGTTGTGCTCCTGGACGGCGTAGACTGCGTCGATCTTTTCCTGAATCGCGCGCGATGACATCGACGGGTCGAAGATCAGCACGTTTGGTCCGAAGTCCGGCTTAACGCCTTTGGCCGCGAGCGGTGGTTGAGCCGCCGCCAGCAGTGCCAGGAAGATAAATAGCGTTAACAACCAAGATGCTCGTCTACCAGACATAGGTTCCCACCGATTCTGCGGGCAACTCCGTCTGAAATGCCTTTTCGTGATACTTCACCGCGAAGGGCTTGGGAAAATTTGCCGTGTTTGAAACTACCAAAACAATCTTGTGATCGGGAGTGAGGAACGCGACGCTAGCCAGTTGTTCCATTTCGCTCGACGCTACACGTACCGAGCCTGGCGGTACGAACTGCGAGAAGTGCTCGACCACGTAGTAAGCAACGTTCTTGATCACGGAATCGCCATCCAGGGTAATCGCGCCGGAGCAGCCCGTGCATCCGCCGTTGTTGGTATGCGGGCCGTTTTGCGGATCGGCTGCCAAATTCCACAGCAGCACGTTGCGACACCAGTTCCGCGCCGCACCAATCATGACGCGCCTGACAGGCTCGGCAATTCCCAGGGCCCCTTCACTGCGCCGGCCGGTCACCGATTGCTCCGTCATGTAGAGATTCTTCTTCGGATACGCCTCATGCACCTGCGTTAGCACGCCTGGTTCGCCGCCATATAAATGAAACGCCGTTCCGTCAACATACTTGCTCGCAGCGGGATCGCCGAGAATCGACAGCGGATAGGAAGTCACATCCGGGTTGTGGTCGTAGAGTAGAATCTTCGTGTGTAGAGCAGCCTTTTCAAAGGCAGGCCCCAGGTGCTTCGCGATGAACGTGTCCTGTTCTTGCGCGAACATCACCATGCTGGGCGTGTTTTTCGGATTCAGTGGCTCATTCTCAACTGTAATCGCGTCAATCGTAATTCCTTCCGCGCGCATGCCTTCGACGTATTTCACAAAATACTTGGCGAACGCGGGATAATATTCCGCCTTGAGTTCGCCGCCTTTCACGTCGTCATTCGTTTTCATCCATGCGGGAGCCGACCATGGCGATCCCAGGATCTTGATCCCCGGTCGAATCGCAAGAATTTCCTTCAACACGGGAATCACATCGGCGCGGTCGGGCTCCAGGCTGAACTTAACCATTTCTGGATCGGTTTCGCCCGCAGGCAGGTCGTCGTAGGAATACACGCGCTCGTTCATATCGGAAGCTCCAATACTCACGCGCAGATAGCTCACGCCGATTCCGTTATCACCAACTGTGAACAGCTCTTTCAGGAGGGCGGTTCGTTGCGCGGAGCCCATGCGCATCAGCAATTGCGCGCTTCCTCCCGTCAATGCGAAGCCGAAGCCGTCCATGGTTTGAAAGTGCTTCGCATCGTCCACCGTGAGGACCGGCAACTTGCCCACCGAGGAAAAATGCAGCGGCTTCGTCTGCAGAGTAACGATGGCAGAGCGGTCGGGCGTCGTCAGCCAGAGTCGCGGCTCAGGCTGCTGCGCCAACAGCGGCAAAGAAGATAACAGGGCGCTAAACGATAACAGGATCAAGCTCATCTTCATGAAGCCTCCGGCGAATGAATAAAAGCTCGGCTGTTTGAGAAAATACAACGATTGCATTCATTTGAAATCACAGGCCGAGCAGGTTCGAACAGATGAGATCAGGGCAGAACTATGCCTGTCAATCCCGCGAGGGCGACAGAAGGGATTTTTTCTCGCCGTATCGAGCGGCGCAAATCAGCAGAGCGATGGCGGCAAGAGCGAGCAGAAAGTAAATGATCCCGCCCTGATGATGAAGCCTGCCGTCAATGTAGCTTCGATCTACGCGCGTAGTGAGCATGCCGAGTACAAATATGCGAAGCCCATTTTTTGCGATGGAGAGCGGAACCGCCACTGCCACCACCAAAGCCTTCCGCCAGGCTGAACGCAAACCCAACTGCGCAAGGACCATGGTTGTAACCACCAGCATCAAGCTTGAACGAATGCTGCTGCACTCGCGGGCAACCTCGATCGTCAGGCCGGGAATGGCAAGCAGTGTTCCATCTTGTGCGACTGGAATACCGTAGGATGCGAACAGAATTCGAGCCGATGCGGTCGAGCCTTCTTGAAGCCCGCGAATGATTGGACTCAGCAAGACCTCAGGAATAGGAACCATCCAAAGAAGAAAGCAGAGAGGGAAGAGCGCTCGCTGGAAAGCACGACTGCCGAAAGCCATCCGAAAAGCGACGATCCAACACACCACCAGCGCCAGCATGTTTGCCGCGAGTCGCTGGTCGGGCAGCGGGGGCAAAATCTGAAATCTCGCGATCGCCGCCGCGGCAACGGCGATGGGTAGCAGAATGTAGTTAAAGGGGGAGCGCAATTCCGAGGAACAGGCTGCCCCTTTCCATTCCAAGCAAATTAATGTGAGGCTAACAGGAAGAATCAGCAGGATGTGCGTGTACTGATCGCTTGACAAAGCCAAGGCGAAGGAAGAGACAAGAGGCTTCCACCAAAGCAATAAAGAAATGGCGACAACGACTGAAAAACGCACGTTGGGCGAAGATTGAGAGACCGCTGCCGGCGGCGAACTGAGTCCTCGCACGATGTTTCTTGCAACCGGGACTTCGTCGGTCATTAAGACTTCAACTCCGCTAGCTGTTTCTTCGCAACCTGCGCATCGGTAGCGTCCGGATCGAGTCTCAAGGCCTGCTGCAATTGCTGTCGGGCGAGCGTCGTCTCTCCGGTTTTAGCGTAGGCCATGCCGAGGTGGTAGTGAAAGGCGGGATTGTCCGCGGCCCCGGCCTTTTCTTCGAGCCGCAGCGCTTCTCGCAAAGAGTCGACAGCCAACGTGTAGGCGCCTTTCTGGTAGTAAATCCACCCGAGCGTGTCCGCGACAGCTGGCGAATTTGGCATGCCCCGCCGAGCGGCTTGTGCGAGCGACAGGGCGACGTCGAGGTTACCTCCGGATTGCAACATGACAGAAGCCAGGTCATGCGATGCCTGGGGATTATCCGTCTTAAGGGCAAGTGCCTTCTGATAAGCATCGGCTGCGCCGGTCCAGTCCTTGCGCGAACGGTCTAGGTCGCCAAGCATAATGTAGAGGCTCGGTTCGTTTGGATTATTGGCGAGAGCGCCCTTGCAAGTGGCGATGGCCTGATCCTTAGCCCCTCTGGCCGTTTGCACTTGAATGAGCCTGAGTTGTGCGCCGACATTTTTGCTGTCGAGCGCCGTGGATTTCTCAAACGCCGCTTCGGCGCCTTGCAGGTCCTTTTTGTTGAGGAACAGCGCGGTGCCGAGCAGTTCATGAAACCCGCTGTTGTTCGGTGCTTTAGCGATTTGGGCGTATGCGGCGGAAATTGCCTGGTCCACTTTCTTTTGCGCTAAGCGCGCACTCATCAAGCCACGCAGACCGTCTTTCGAGTTTGGATTGCGATCGAGCGCCGACTGGTAGGCCTTGCCGGCGTCATCGAATTGCTTTTCGACCAGCTTCACGTTTCCCAGTTGCACGTAGCCGAGGGAATTTTGCGGGGCGACTTCGATCGCCTTGCGCGCATCCGCCTCGGCTGCGGAAAGACGCTTGCGGTTTAGATTGGCAAGGGCACGCAGAGCGTAGCCCTCCGCCGATGCAGATCGAATTCGGATGATCTCGGTGGCTTCCAAATCAAGTGCGTCCATATCGCCGCGGTTCAGAGCCGAATGCGCTAGGGCTCGGACTGCGTCCAGCAAGTCGGACCGCAGACGGACCGCCTCTCTCCACTCGCCTTCGGCACGCTCGGGATTGCCAAGCTTTTCGAATGCGATCCCCATAACGTAATGCGCCTCGCTGTTGCCGGGGTCATTGCGGATCAAGGTCTCCAGCGCAGCCATGGCGTCGTTGGCACCGCCGCTGCTGACTTGAATTTCGCTGCGATAGAGCAAGGCATCGGGATCGTTGGGGCGTACTTTAAGAATTTCCGTGTCGAACTGGTCGGCCTCGCCGATTCGACCCTTCTGCAGAAGAAGCTGGATGTATTCCTTTTTTGCCTGAAGATCTTGCGGGTGCGCGTGGGTGACGACAGAGTACTCGACAAGAGCTTCATCCATGTCGCCACTCATGACATAGACTTTGGCGAGCATGCGGTAGGCAGTGGAATTATTGGGAAGGTCGCGGCCTGCCCGACGCGCGATCTCTTGCGCTTCCAGTTGCTTGCCTTCCTTCAGATATAGTTCTGCGAGGGCAGCGCGCGGCTCCGGGGTTGTGGGATCCGCCTCACTTGCTTCCCGGAATAGCCGCTCGGAGTCGCTATACCGGTTGCGCGATTGATAATACTTTCCCAGAAGCACTCGGGCTTGAGGCGAGGTAGGATCGAGTTCAATTACTTTGCGCAAACTCGCCTCGGCCGCATCCGGCTGATTGCTTCTCGACTGTAAGAGGGCAAGGCTCAGATAGAACTGCCAGTGATCTGGATTGAGGCCGATGGTCGTCTGCATCTCTGCAATGGCGCCCATGAGATCGCCCTGCGCCGCCATCAAACTCGACTTCGCCGAATGGGCTGCTGCATCGCCGGAGTGCTCCTTGAGCAAAGCATCGACTTCCGTCTGAGCTTCGCGGAGGTTGTGACCCAAAATCAACAAGTTCGCCAGTTCCAGGCGGGCCGAGTAATTGTCGGGTTGAAGCTGAATGGTTCGGCCGATTTCCTGCAGCGCGATTTGCGGTTTATTTAACTTAAGATAAGTCTCTGCCAGTTGCTGATGCGCTTCCGCGTAGTTCGCATCAATCTTCACAGCGTTGATGAACTCGATGGCGGCTTCTTCGTACTTACCTTTCTCGAAGTAGTGCTGGCCGCTCTGGAAGTGCTTCATTTTATGCGCCTGCGGGTCACCGGAGCATGAAGTTAGAATAAGTGTGAGCAAAACCGCAGAACTAGTAAGCCTAAGAGCGGGACGAAACTGCATCGGTATCCTATTGATCGAGTTACAGAATTTACATCCGCCCCCTCAGGCTACGATAGTTCCAGTCGCCGAAGAAGGGCACGGATGGGTAGTATGACAATAAATGGCATGGTTGCAATCGCTTTCAACCTTGCAGATATTATCAGTCTTGACAAATACCAACCGTGAGTTAAAGTAGCTTTGGTAACGGAGCCGGATTACCTCCCGCCGGTTTTTCCTCCCCACACTTAGAGAAGAAGTGGACATCCAAAGAATGAAGCGACTTATGTTTGTAATAGCTGGAACGATGCTGTTCCTGGCGCCGACTCTTTTTGCTCAGAACACGCCTATGTACTTTAATGGCGGCTACCAAGGCAATAATTGGACTTATGGCAGTGAAACTGTCGGAACCGGTTTTTATGATGGATCAATAAACAACGTCCAAGTCGGGCCGGGCCAAGCCGGCGGCCCCGGGATGATCTGCGATGATTTCAATGACAACATCTATGCTGGCGAACACTGGACAGCCAATGGGATCAACGCTGCCAGCTTGACTTCATCGAACATCGGACAGACGCTTTTCGGCGGCTTGGGCGTGCAGGGATACGATGAATTAGCGTATCTCGCCTATCAAATGCTCAAGAATCCGGGCATGGACGGGGCTACGCAAGCCGCTTATGCGGAAGCGATATGGGCTTTGACCGGCGGCGTGAATCCGGCCTCGCTGGGAACAACTGCCTACAGTCTGTATACAAATGTGCTTTCCGGTACCGAAACGCTGACCCAGTCTCAGCTTGCGAGCCTATGGATTTACACCCCCAATCCGAAAACGGGAATCGGAAACGGAGAGGCCCAGGAGATGTGGGGCCTGGTGCCGGTACCCGAGGGCGGAACGACGTTTGGCTACCTTTTGCTAGGCGGCATTTCTTGCTTTGGAGCCATGTTCCTGCGACAGCGGCGGGAACGTGCCACTCCAACTGCTTGAGAAATCACCCTTCCCTAGGGCAATAAAGGCGTGTCGAAACTGGCACGCCTTCTGCCTTTCAGACTTCGCAATCAAGCCTCTAAATCATCAGCCGGTGCCAATTCAAGATCGTAACCGATTTCGGCATCTGGCTTCGACAGTTTTGCCTTCGCATTTTTCCGGGCTTCTTCAATCTGCTCCGGCGTCAGCATTTTGGTCAGCAGCGCCTTAGCTTGGGAAGCTCGCGCGAGTGCCACGAGGTACCAGGTGTAAGCGCCGACGGCGTCGCGCGGACTAGTCCGCCGGGAAAGATAAACCTGCGCCATGGCCATCTGCGCGGCGGGCAGTCCAGCGTTCGCGGCCTTCTGAAGAAGCGCCAGTTCGCTGCTAAATCCGGGGCGATTCGCGGACTTTTTCGTTTCCTCGGAGGACGGCGAAGGGGCCATGTCCGGTTGGCCCAAGGTCATGGATAGAAGCTCCATTCGGCTGGAAACTCCCAGCTTATCGAAGATGCGAAAGAGATGATTCTTGACAGTGTGTTGACTTAGCTTCAGGCGATCGGCAATCTCGCGATTGCCCAGCCCTTCGGCCAGACACTGGACAACCTGGATTTCGCGCTTCGAAAGTAAGCTCAGTCCGCGCGCATTCACGGTACGAACTGTGGGTGCATTCGCCAACGCCTCAACCGCCAAGGACATTTCGCGGCTATTCGCCCATATTTGTCCCTGGTGGACGGCTCTAATGCATCTGCAGAGCACGTCCACGGGCTGGCTCTTGCCAAAAATTCCTCGGGCGCCGGCTCGAAATGCGCTCAAAACCATTTCATCATTCAGCGTATCCATCAAAACCACGGCTCGAGTTTCAGGCCTCACCGCGCGGAGTTCCCGCAAGACCTCGAACCCGCGAGATTGCCGCTCGTCGAGATTTGAACTGAGCACCAGTACATCAGTATCCAGCCCGGTAGTGGCCGAGACCAGGCGGCCAGACTCCGAGTCGAAGGGAACCACTTCAAATTCGAGGTCCCGCTTAAGAGCTTCGGCAAGGAGGTGCGTATGGATGCGGGAGCTGTCGGCAACTAAGACGCGTATCTTGTTTTTCCGGTGCTTGGGGTGACCCGGCATTTGGCGCCCTCATCGTGATTCGTGCTCAAAATAGTAAAAATGGGAAACATCGGTAAAACACCTTAGAAGTTTGTGAAAAATCCTTTAGGGCATCTTCCAAGGGTTGCAACTTCCTTCACCCCGCAACGATCTGCAAGCGGCCTCGGCGCAGGATTTGCATCCGAATCGGAATGCAGCGTAACTGATTGATATTAAGTTATTTATGGCCGTAATCTTCAGTTCGACGAATTGCACGAAGCCAAAATAATTAGGTATTTCGGGCCTATATGTAAGAACATATTACCTCTCTAAATTGAGAAAATCAACCTAGAGTATTTCTAGCCATTGCAGTGGCCTGCAATGGGTTGTATTTTCAACCTGCTTAGCGAAGTTGGATGCAACCAGGATTTCCCCTCCTAGTTCCCAGGCGCTGTCGTCAGGCAAGTAGACGCGGTGAAAAATCGCAGCCAGAAGACGATTCCTGTAGGCAGTTTGGACCTGCGTTTCGCAAGCCGCAATATTTTCGCTTCATGAATCACAATAGAGCAGCGCGATTAGACGTAAGACATGGCACTTCAGTGGGCTATGAATTGGAAGTCGGGTAGCATACATTCAATAGCGACCCATTGAGAATAAGATTTGAGGTAGCGGGAAGCCAGCTTCTCCCCCGGCGTCCCGATCGTTGGAGTCTCCCCCCCCCGAAGTCTCTTCACGGAGATTTCAAGAAAGCACGCTAGTAGTGTCTGCATTTGAGGTCACCCTGAACGGTGTGACTTAGAGGGCGAAGCTATGGCTGTCACCGGTGTAGCGCTAGATTTTTCGATGTCGGTTCCGCAGGTCGAAGCCCAGCCGCAGAGCTGGTATGGGCTGCAGACTCGGCCCCGGCACGAGAAGATGGTGGCGCAGCGGCTTGAAGAGCGCGGAGTTGCCACCTTTCTGCCCCTGGTCAAAGAGGTGCATCGCTGGAGCGATCGCAAGAAAACGGTGGAATTGCCGCTTTTTAGTTGTTATGTGTTCGCGAAGTTTACGCCGAATCGGGCGGAGCGTTTACGGATGCTTCGGGTCGACGGGGTATTTGGCTTAGTCGGCTCCAGTGGCGAAGGCACTCCGATTCCGGATTCGCAAATCGATGCGGTGCGCAGTCTGGTGGAAACTGAACTGCCGTGGTGCTCGCATCCGTTCCTGAAGATTGGCCAGCGGGTGCGAATTCGCAGCGGTGCCCTCGATGGGATGGAAGGTATTCTCCTTTCCCGCAATGGAGACCAAACGCTGGTGATTTCCATTGATGCAATCCAACGTTCACTGGCGGTGCGGGTTGAAGGCTACGAAGTCGAACCCGCCTGACCATTTCTGAAAGCATTCACTGATACCCGCGGTAAACCTCTCGCTCCCATGGCGCCCCATACAATTGAGACTCTCCGTTTGCTGCTGGTAAGCAGCGATGTTTCGGTTCTTCGTCTGCTGAGTTCCGCGGCCCACTTCAACTCCTGGCATCTGGAAACTTCAAGCAGTGGCTGGGACGCAATGGAGCGAGTGCAATCCGAGAGCGCTCCTCATCTGCTGCTGCTGGATATTCCTCCAGCTGACGGCGACAGCATTCACCTGCTGCCTTGGCTGCGCAGACTGCGCCCCGAACTTCCGATTGCCGTGGTTTGTGATTCCCAAGACCTGGAAAGGCAAAAAGAGGCAACCCGCATGGGCGCCAAAGATATCCTGGTGCGTCCCGTGACCGAAGAACAAATCGAGTCCGTGGTTCGAAGAAACCTCGGATCGCCTAACGATTCTGTGGAGCCAGAGATTGCGAGTGAAGATATTGAGTCCGTCGGGGAGGACGAGTTCTTTCTGAGCATCAGCCCGGTCATGCAGCAGCTTCGCGCCCAGACTCAATTGCTGGCGCAGGCTGATGTTCCGGTACTGATTCTGGGCGAGCCCGGAAGTGGAAAGGCCACGATCGCCCGTCTAATTCACCAGATGTCGGTTTACTCGGGCTTCAATTTCTTAAGGGTCAATTGCGAGGAGATGCCCGGAGATCTTCTGGAGATTGAACTTTTCGGCAGAGAGAACCGGTCTGAAGGATCGTCGAAGGGCCTCGGCAAACTGGAGAGCGGTCAAAAAGGTACGCTGTTGCTGGACGAGATCACGCAGATGCCGCTGGCTGTACAGTCCAGGTTGCTCAAAGTCCTGCAGGACCGGCGGTCGGTCCGAACGGGAAATTCCAAAATCGATGTGGATGTCCGCATTCTTGCCTCCAGCAGCGACCAACTCGACCGCGCCCTGGCAGAAAAGCGGCTAGACAACGAACTTTATTATCGTCTGAGCGCGTTCACGGTTCACGTCCCGCCGCTACGTCAGCGCAAGGAAGAGATCAAATTTCTTCTGCGCTATACCATGCATAAGCTGGCGAAACACTATGGCCTGCCTGCGCGAGAGTTTACTCAGCCGGCACTGGACGCGTGCCAGAATCATTTGTGGCCCGGCAATCTGATGGAGTTGGAAAACTTCGTCAAACGCTACCTGGTGGCCGGCGACGAAAACCTTTCGCTCGAGGGCTGGAAGTCCTCACCTAAGGTCAACGGGCATCGCGTGCGCACAGAAATCGAATTCAGAGAAGGTGCTTCGTCCACCTCGACTCTGAAGTCGATGATCCAGAATGTCCGCTGGGAAACGGAGCGAAACGCAATTGCTGCTGCTCTGCAAAAGACAGGGTGGAACCGGAAGGCGGCGGCCCGTTTGCTGGGAGTGAGCTATCGCACGATTCTCTACAAGATTGACCAGTACGAGATGGTCGCCCCGGAGTCTTATCTCTCTTCGTTTCAGGACGGCAGGTTAGGTGTGCCCACTGCTGCCAAGGGAAACGGAAAAGCAAGTTGAGGCGGGGCGGCTTGAGTCGAGAAACGATCGGCATGAACGTGGAACGTCAATTAAAGACCGCAAAGGCAAGCTGCGGAGGTCTGGTAACCGCGCTGCTGGCAGTCGTACTGCTCGCCCTTTCACCGGGTCTCTTTGCACAAGTCGGACCTGCAACGCCCGCAACTCCAGTCGCAGGTTCAACCGCGGCGCCGCAGTCGCAGAGTCTTGAGAGTGCAGCGACCAAGGCCCACGATGACAGTTTCGTGATCGGCAACGATGACGTTTTGGCTATCAACGTGTGGAAAGAGCCCGATGTTTCGCGGCCGACAGTTCCGGTGCGGTCGGACGGAAAGATCTCATTGCCGTTGGTTGGTGAAGTCCAGGCCTCGGGCCGCACTCCTCTGAAACTTGAGCAGGAAATCGCGGCGAAGCTGAAGAATTACATCGCTGAACCGGAAGTCACGGTCATGGTTCAGCAGATCAACAGCCAGAAGTACAACATCCTGGGAATGGTGAACAAGCCGGGCTCCTACCCAATCAGCAATTCGGCAACCGTGCTCGATGCGATAGCGCTCGCCGGCGGGTTTCGGGACTTCGCCAAACAGAAAGCAATCTACGTGCTGCGTCAGAATGCCGACGGAACCCAGGCGCGGCTTGCGTTCAACTACAAAGAAGTTGTGAAGGGCAAGAATCCGGACCAGAATATTAAACTTCAGCCTCGCGACACCATCGTCGTTCCGTAATGAAAGTCCTGCAAACAATCCCGGTTGGCTTGCTTTTACTCGCGGCAGTGCCGTTGTGGTCCCAGGTGGACAATACGTCGACGCAGCCGGCAGCGGCCTACGGTACGGCCACTCAAGACAACGGCGACAGCCGCATGCAGACTCCGCCTCCGGTAAGCGGACAGGAATATCCGACGACGTTTAGCGGCGGCGAACGATCGAACTACCTGCGCGCCGGCCTGACGTTCACGAGCGCTTACACCGACAATGTGATCGGCTCAAACGCAGGGAAGCCGTTAAGCGATGTGAGCTATTCGGTATTTCCGACCTTGGCCCTCGATGAAACGACGTCGCGAACGCACGCACTATTGACGTATGCGCCAGGATTTACCTTTTATCAGCGAGAGAGCGCACTAAACCAAGCTAATCAAAATGCGTCGATCACTTTCGAATATCGCTTGAGCCCGCACGTTACGTTCAGTGCCTCGGACAGATTTTCGAAAACCTCCAACGTCTTTAACCAGCCCGATCCGACGTCGGCCACAGCCGTTTCCGGTAGCGCGCAAGTGCCAAATTTTTCAGTGATAGCGCCAACCGCGGACCAACTCAGCAACTTTGGCAGCGTGGGTGTTAGTTACCAGTTCGCTTTGAACGGTATGGTGGGAGCGAGCGGGACGTTTTCGAACCTGCATTATCCTAACCAGGCGCAGGTTCCCGGCCTGTTTGATTCGAATACGCAGGGCGGATCGGCCTTCTATTCGCTGCGGATTTCGAAGATGCACTACGTTGGCGCAACGTATCAGTACCAGCGACTCATAGCCAATCCGACTCAGGGGCAGGACGAGACACAAACACACGCCATTCTGTTCTTTTATACTCTTTACGGTTCGTCGCACTTTTCGCTTTCGTTCTTTGGAGGCCCGCAATATTCGGATACGGTGCAGCCTCCATTTCCACCTCTGAATTTGCGACTTCCGGCTTCGCAAGTCTGGACTCCGGCGGCAGGTGGCAGTATGAGTTGGCAGGGTCGCTTAACGAATGTTGCATTAAGCTACGCTCACGTTATCTCTGGCGGCGGCGGATTGATTGGAGCGGTGAAGACAAACAACGCGACCGCA
The DNA here is from genome assembly GCA_035701745.1 of Candidatus Sulfotelmatobacter sp. Lineage (GTDB taxonomy): Bacteria > Acidobacteriota > Terriglobia > Terriglobales > Acidobacteriaceae > Sulfotelmatobacter. Next base: position 21,827 of record DASSRO010000116.1, read on the forward strand.
TCCGTCCGGCAGCAACTGGCGCGACGCCTTAGCGGGTCGGTGACGGGTATGTACGGGCAAAACGACGTTCTCAGTTCGCCACTGGCAACGGCCACGAACGGCCACACAATCTCAGGAACGGCTTCTCTGCAGCAAGAGTTTCTCCAACATCTTAACGTCCAACTCGGCTACACACGCCTGCACCAGGTATACAGCGGCGTTGCGGTCCTTGCAGCTGCTCCCAACACGAATCGCGAATTCATTTCGATTTCCTATAGGTTCTCCCGACCGCTCGGCAGGTAAGACTATGGTTGACAATCTCGAAGAACAAAGTTCAGAAGGCATCGATCTCCAGCGTTACATGGGGATCGTGCGGCGGCGCCATCTATTGTTT
>DASSRO010000117.1:0-4047 GCA_035701745.1 Candidatus Sulfotelmatobacter sp.
AGGCATGGCGGGCGACAATGCCGGGCTGCTGCTGCGCGGCATTGGCAAAGACGACGTAGAGCGCGGCATGGTGCTGGCGAAGCCGGGATCGATTACGCCGCACACCAAGTTCAAGGCCGAAGTCTACATCCTGACGAAGGAGGAAGGCGGGCGGCACACGCCGTTCTTCAAGGGATATCGTCCGCAGTTTTATCTGCGCACGACGGACGTGACGGGAGTGGCGGAGTTGCCGTCGGGCACGGAGATGGTGATGCCGGGCGACAACGTTTCTCTCGTGATTGAGTTGATCACGCCGGTGGCCATGGAAAAAGGCCTGCGGTTCGCGATTCGCGAAGGCGGACACACCGTAGGCGCCGGAACGATTGCGGAGATTGTGCAGTAGAGGTTGTGTGGCGCGGGCACTCTTGCCCGCGAGGTTTCAGGCGCTGCCGGCAAGCGGGCAAGAGTGCCCGCTCCACACGAGCGCAGGGTTTGGCTAAGAGCTAGAAGCTAGCGGCTAGTAGCTAGCAGCTAAGTTAGGAGTGGTTGAGATGCCCCGAGAAATCGTTACATTGCAGTGCGGTGATTGCAAAGAGCGGAATTATTCGACGACCAAGAACCGGAAGACGACGACGGAGCGGTTGGAATTCAAAAAATTCTGCAACCGTTGCCGCAAGCACACCGCCCATAAGGAAGTGAAGTAATTGGGCGATTGTGTGATTGGTGATTGTGCGATTGAAAATGACACAATGAAGCAATCGCTCAATCACTCAATAGTTACAGGGGCGTAAGCTCAACGGTTAAACTGTCGGTCTCCAAAACCGAACTTGGGGGTTCGAATCCCTCCGCCCCTGCCAGAGTTTGTCAGAGCGGGAAGAAGGAAGTAAAGAAGATGGCGACCATGACGGAACAAAATGCGATTGTGAGTTCGGTGAAGGCCTGGCCGGAGCGGACTCGGACGTTCTACAACGACGTGCGCACGGAAATGCGCAAAGTGACCGCGCCCTCGTGGAAAGAAGTTCGGGCCACGACCACGGTGGTGGTGATCACGGTTGCCATTTTTGCGTTCTACTTTTTCGTGATCGATTTTGTGATTCAACATGGCGTGACTGCCCTGTTCAATTTTTTCAAGACTCACTGACGTAACAGTCTCTAACGGACGCAGACGAGCGCTTACTGAAGCAACGGCTGGCCGGGAAAAGTATCCATATATGGTGGAACAAGAGAAAAACGAAGCGGCAACCAGCGAAGCAGGAGAGCCGCAGGCGGCTGTGCCGGAGGCGAGTGCCGCCCCCGCTGAGGCGCCCAAGAACCCGAACATGAAGTGGTACATTATCCACTCGTATTCGGGATTTGAGCGCAAGGTGAAAGAGTCGCTCGAGTCGCGCGTGGCGGCCTTCGGGCTGCAGGACAAGATCGGCAAAGTGCTGATCCCGACCGAGTCGGTCACCGAAGTGCGCGGCGGCAAGAAATATACCTCGGAGCGCATGTTCTATCCCGGCTACGTGCTGGTGGAAATGGACATGGACGATCACGTGTGGCATGTGGTGAAGTCCACGCCGCGCGTGACCGGTTTTGTCGGCACGGGACAGCAGCCGACGCCGCTATCGGAAGAAGAGGTACAGCACATTGTTTATAAGGTTGCCGACAGCCGCGAGAAGCCGAAACTCAAGGTGAAGTTCGAGAAGAACGAATCGGTGCGCATCAGCGAAGGGCCGTTCGCCAGCTTTACGGGAATTGTCGACGAGGTAAACGAGGATCGCGAGACGCTGAAGGTGATGGTCACGATCTTCGGCCGGTCGACACCGGTGGAGTTGGAGTTCAACCAGGTAGAGAAGGTCGCGTAGTCATGGGTACATTCAGCGCCAAGTTGCGAGTGTGGAATCCGAATGCGCCTGAAAAGGTTGAAGAAATTCAGGCGATGGTCGACACGGGCGCTGCATTTTCGTGGATTCACCGGGAGCGCTTGGAGCGGTTGGGAGTAGAGCACTTGCGACGGATCGGGTTCCGCGCCATCGACGGTTCCATTATCGAACGGGAGACCGTTGCGGTGTGGGTGGGAAGCGATGGCTTTAGGGCTCCCGACATCGTTGTTATGGCCGAACCCAGCGACATGGAAGTAATCGGCGTGCACACGATTGAAGGATTGGGACTGGCCGCTGATCCGGTGCAGAAGAAGTTGATTCCCACAGTGATGCCAGCGCTGGAAGCGGTGCCAGTAAGAGGATTGATTGAAAGCCTTGGCTAGAAGCTAAGAGCTAGAAGCTAGGAGCGAACGAAGTGGCAAAAAAAGTTACAGGTTATGTGAAGTTGCAGATCGCGGCAGGCAAGGCTACTCCGGCGCCTCCGGTGGGCCCGGCGCTCGGCCAGGCGCAGATCAACATCATGGAGTTCTGCAAGCAGTTCAACGCGCGGACCAACCAGAAGGAAATGGAAGGGCTGATCATTCCGGTCGTGGTTTCTGTGTACAACGACCGCTCGTTCACCTTCATCACCAAGACTCCTCCGGCGTCGATTCTGTTGAAGCGCGCGGCTGGCATCGCCAAGGGGTCGGGCACGCCTAACAAAGATAAAGTCGGGAAGGTGACCGCGAAGCAAGTCGAGGACATTGCCAAGCAGAAGATGCCCGACCTGAACGCCGCCTCGGTTGAAACCGCGATCAAGAGCGTGCGGGGGACAGCGCGGTCGATGGGAATTGAAGTGGTTGGGTGACAGATTTGGTAATTGGGTAATTTTGTAATTTGGTAATTTCGGAAATGTTGGGGATGTATTGATTCGAAATTACCCGATTACCAAATTACCCAATTACAAAATGGTCAAACGCACCACGGCCGATCGAATCACCGATCGGCGGTGGGAGACAAGGAAGAGCAGATGAAAAAAGAAGGAAAGAATATCGCGAAGGCGCATGCTGCGGTTGAGCAGCGGCCTTATGTTCTGCAGGATGCGGTTCCACTGCTGCAGAAAGTGAAGTACGCCAAGTTCGACGAGACTGTCGAAGTCACCTTGCGGCTGGGAGTCGATCCCAAGCATGCCGACCAGATGGTGCGCGGGACGGTGGTTTTGCCGCACGGGCTGGGCAAATCGAAAAAGGTTCTGGTCATCGCCAGCGGCGACAAGATTAAGGAAGCAGAAGCGGCGGGCGCGGATTTTGCCGGCGGCGAAGATATGGTCGAGAAGATCACCAAGGAAAACTGGACTGACTTCGACGCGCTGATCGCTACGCCTGACGTGATGAAATCGGTCGGACGGCTGGGAAAGATTCTCGGGCCGAAGGGCTTGATGCCGAACCCGAAGACAGGCACGGTCACCTTCGACGTGGGCAAGGCCGTGCAGGAAGTGAAGGCCGGCAAGGTGGAATTCCGCACCGACAAAACGGCGCTGGTGCATTGCCCGGTGGGGAAGATTTCGTTCACGCCCGACAAGCTGATCGAGAACGCGACGGTGCTGATTACCAGCGTGATCAAGGCCAAGCCGTCGGTGGCCAAGGGCAAGTACATCAAGGGCTGCACATTGAGCTCGACGATGGGGCCCGGGATTCTGCTGGACGTGGCCCCAATCGAAGCTGCGGCCAAGGCATAACGCGGCGCTGAAGCGCCTGGACGGACGAAAGCGTCCGTCCCTACATAAAATCTTCAGAGGGATGGAATTATGGCGGTTACTCGAGCGAAAAAGACGGAGCAGGTCGAGAAGCTAAGCAAAGACCTGAAGAATGTTTCGAACGTGGTCGTGGCGACTTACACCAAGATGACGGTGCCCCAGGACTACGAACTGCGCAAGGCTTTGCGCGGCGCGGGCGCGAAATATCAGGTAGTCAAGAACACGCTTGCCGAGCGGGCTGCCAAGGGCACCAAGGTCGAAGGCGCGCTGAAGGATTTGGCGGGCGTGACCTCGATTGCCTACACCACGGGCGATCCCGTGGCGATGGCCAAGGCGCTGACCAAGTACGCCAAGGACACGCCGGAGTTCACCTTCAAGGTAGGCGTGGTCGAAGGCCGCGTAGTCACGATCAAAGAGATCGAAGCGCTGGCCACCATGCCGTCGAAGGAAGAGCTGATGTCGAAGCTG
>DASSRO010000118.1:0-2591 GCA_035701745.1 Candidatus Sulfotelmatobacter sp.
AAGCGAAGTAGGAATGTCGCAGAAAATCAGGGGCAGGTCAGTTTCGCTGTCCCCACCACCGTATAGCAAACCGGTTGCCCAAACTGACCGATCGCACACGGAGCCTCATCGTGCGCCGGCAGGTTGGCCCATGCCCCCACGGAGTAGGTTCCCGATGCCACGCACTTGGCCACTCCATTCGAATCCACTGCGACGCCGCTGCCCGGCGACCCCGCTGGCGGGCCCCACTGTGCCGGCAGTGGCGTGACCGTAAACGGTTCAGTTGCGTAGTGACCTGTTGCCACAAATTGAACCGCCCCTTGCGGATAGTCTTGACCATTCGCCGAAGCCGGACTCAGCGTGATCGACTGAATCCTGCGCTGAGTCGGGTTACCGCTGCCGCAAGCCAAAGTTATGCATCCGGCGATTGAAAAAGAAAGGATGGAGAGGAGGATTCGACGTTGAGCCATGGGCCCTCCCGTAGAAGAGAGAATCCAGATCGACCAAAAAAGATGCCCGCCGAGCCAACCATAACGCTGCAAGATAGCCTTGTCAAAGCGCCGCGTTCTGCGATTGACACTCTTGCTCGCCTTACCTAGACTGCCTGTGTAGAGCTTCGCGAGGTCCAAGCATGGGCTGGTTGCAGAACAAATTCGAAAAGAATTTCATGATCAGCACGGTTGATTACGTATTCAACTGGGCGCGCAAGTCGGCGGTCTGGCCCATGACGTTCGGCTTGGCCTGCTGCGCCATCGAAATGATCGCCTCTTCCACCTCCCGGTTCGACATCGCGCGCTTCGGCTCGGAAGTCTTCCGCCCCAGCCCGCGCCAGAGCGACCTGATGATCGTGGCCGGCACCGTCACGCTGAAAATGGCGCCGGTCGTGAAGCGCATCTACGACCAGATGCCCGACCCGAAGTGGGTGATCTCCATGGGCGCCTGCTCGTCGGTGGGTGGACCCTTTAATACTTACGCGGTGTTGCAGGGCGTCGACAAAATCGTCCCCGTCGACGTTTATGTCACCGGATGCCCGCCCCGCCCGGAAAATCTTTTCTACGCGCTGCTCAAATTGCAGGACAAGATCGACACTATGACGCTGGCAAAGAAGCCGACCGAGGTTCGACTCGACCCCAACATGGTCGAGAACTTCAAGCGCCAGGTGATGATCGCGCAAACGCTGCAGCCGAAGTAGCTGTCAGCTATCAGCTGTCAGTAAAACAAATCATGTGGGGACAGCCGCCCTCGGCTGTCCGGCCGCGCAAAGCTCGGCTTCTTACCAAGAGCAAGGATCATGCCCAACTTCACCAAACTCACCAGCCAATCCGAACTCCCCGCCGTGGACGAAGCCAAAGAATTTCCCTGCGGCGACAAGACCATCTGCGTTGCCAACGTCAGCGGGACTTACAGCGCGATGGACAACGTCTGCCTGCACCAGGGCGGCCCGCTCGGCGAAGGAACGATCGAGAACGGCAAAGTCGTTTGCCCCTGGCACGGCTGGGCCTACGATCCCAAAACCGGCGAAGCCTCGCACAACCCTCGCGCCAAGGTCACAGTCTATCCGCTGAAAATCGAAAACGGCGACGTCCTGATCCAAGTCTAGCGAGAGCAAACCTCATGAGCCCGGCCAGCACTTCTTTGGTGCAGGTGGAAGAGCGGCCCTTTAGCGGCCGCGTCACACGCCATAAGGTCAGAATGGCTTTAGCCCCGGGGCTTAACAGGCCACGAAGATCTTGTGTGCCGGTAGACAAGCAAGATGGCACGCCTCACCCCAGCAAGCGCAGGAATTTCGCCGGCTGATTCTCGAACCCAGGAAAAACCGCCGCCAGATTCTTGTTCCCCATGTGGCGCGCCACCGCTTCTCCGATCACCTGCCGGAAATCCGTGGTCAACGCCAGATCGCGGCCTTCATAGAGTTGCGACTGGTCCAGCCCGGGCCAGCGCCCGTAGACTCGTCCGCCCTTCACCGGACCGCCCAGCACGAACATCACGTTGGCATGCCCATGATCGGTGCCGCGGTTTCCGTTTTCGCGCGCCGTACGCCCGAACTCCGACATGGTGACCACGACCGTGTCTTCCCCAAGATCTCCAAGGTCGGTCCAGAACGCCGCCAGCGATTGCGAAAAATCCGTGAGCACATTTGCCAACTGGCCCTCGGTCGCGCCTTCGTTCACGTGATGATCCCATCCGCCAATGTCGGCAAATGCCACCTGCACCCCGAGATTCGCCTTGATCAGCTGCGCCAGTTGTCGCAGGCTGTCGCCGAATCGGCCTTTCGGATAATTCGCTCCGGGAGCGGGCGCGTACTTTCCGGGATCTGCGGCCTTCAGCATCTTCATCGCGTCAAAGGTTTCCGCTCCGGTCCCGTGCAGCACGCTGTCGGAGGAGCGGTCGTACATCGCCTCAAACGCGAGCGCGGCAGGCGACGGCTTCGGATTCCGTCCGCCGACCGAAAAGTCGTTGATGTTATTCATCGCGACCGCCGGTTCCGCGCCGCTCAAAATGCGGGGCAGCGACGGCCCCAGCGCGATCGCGCGAAACGGCGAACTCTGCGCGGGCAGGTTGCGCAGCGAGCGGTTGAGCCAACCATCCTCTGTAATTTTCACGCCCGGAGT
>DASSRO010000119.1:0-2198 GCA_035701745.1 Candidatus Sulfotelmatobacter sp.
ATGGATGATGTGATCGTAATTGTGGGAGGCATCATCCCCAATCAGGATATCGACGGCTTGAAGAAGATCGGCGTATCTGCAATTTTCCAGCCGGGCACGGCGATGGACGAAATTGTGCAGTTCATCCGCACGCATGTGAAAGGGCCCGGCGTGCCGGCGGCGGGCTGATGGCTCCGATCAGCGCCTCCCGCGCTCGCGAACTTCTCTCGAAAACGATAGGTCCGGCGCCGTGGTACTGGAAGACCTTCCCGGGTTTCCGCTCGCTTGCCGAACAGCCCTTTGTCTGGACTCACCATGGTGAGCAGGGTCCCATCGCGCATCTCGTAACTCTCAGCCTGCAGAAGGAACCGGATAAAGCTCGGCTTGCCCTGAACACTTATTGCCGGCCGTTTCTGGTGCCGCCGCACTTCATCGGCATCTGGTGTCCGGAGGGACGGAACATTCGTCTCACCTGCTTCGATCCGGACCAGCTGAAAGCGTTTGATCTGGCCGAGGTTGCGGGCTGGTTCAAGGCGTCATCGGACCGTATTTATTCGGCGACGGCGCCCATAGCGGATGTCGAGGTGCCGCTCACTCTTGCGCCCGGCACGCATAAAATCGAAGTGCCTGCGGAACTTGCCACGGTCGATGAAGTGATCGTTCCCACCAGCTACAAAGCGATGTCGAACGACGATCCCGCTTTCGCGCTTTTCGTTTTTTACCCGCAGGCAGGATTGGTCGAGGTATTGCCGCAGAGGTGGTTTACCTCCGCGCAGTACCGCGTCGGTCAGCAATGGATCACGCGCGCGGCCCGCGATCCCGAGTCGCACCGCATCATCGGCGAATGCTTCGGCGTGGGGACGTTTCTGCTGGAGGAGGACGGCTGCCGGTTGGCGGAGTGGCTCGAGCGGAAGGAATAGAATTCGGCTCGGGATTCCGGCGGAACCCTTGAATATCTCGTCAATACCTCTGGGCGGATTTCGCGTTGAAGCGCGGCAGGGAGTGCGGATTGTGCGGCTGCAGTCGGACGACGATACCAACCGGCTGACGCGCGAGTGTGTGCGGTCGTTCACGGAAAAGATAAGCGAGTTAGCATCGGATTCGCGGGGGGTGGTGATTGCCGGGAACGATCGCTTTTTCTCAGCCGGGGCGGACTTGAAAGAAATTTCGCGACTCAACGGGCCTGACGCGGTTGCGTTCGCCAGGATGGGGCAGGCGCTGATGGAAGTGATCGAGCACTTCCCTGCTCCGGTTTATGCCGCGATCGAGGGATATTGCATGGGAGGCGGGCTCGATCTGGCGCTGGCCTGCCATCATCGGATTGCCTCTCCGCATGCCGTCTTTGGACATCGTGGCGCGGCCCTGGGGCTAATCACAGGCTGGGGCGGTACACAGCGTTTGCCACGCCTGGTTGGCAAGGGACGCGCATTGGAAATGTTTGTGGCGGCTGAAAAAGTCACCTCGGCACGTGCTTTGCGAATCGGGCTCGTAGATGCGATTGCCGACGATCCTGTAGCGGAGGCGGTGCGCCGCATTCAGCAGTCGTCTCAAGCGAGTTCTGATGTGATTCCGTAGCAGGCCGCATTGCGCGCCTGAGGCCGCGTGGTATACCGTAGTCAGTCCGCGTATCATTTTGTTGACCCATGGCTAACCGTAACGAAGCTCCCACCACGAACTCGTCCGCGCCGGGAAATGTGCTGGCCACGAAGATCGATCCGACATCGGCGCGCTACGAAGCCAATATGCGGTTTCTGGCGGACCTGATGTCGCAAGTGCGTAATGAAGGCGAAAAGATTTGCGAGGGCGGCGGCGCTAAAGCCATTGAAAACCAGCATGCGAAAGGGCGGCTGACGGCCCGCGAACGGATCGCCCTTCTGGCCGATCCTCAAACATTTTTCGAACTCGGTCTTTACACGGCTCACGGCATGTACGAGGAATGGGGCGGCGCACCCGCTGCGGGCGTCATCACCGGGCTGGCTCGCATTGAGAGCCGCATGGTAATGATCATCGCCAACGACGCCACTGTGAAAGCCGGCGCATTTTTCCCGATGACTTCGAAGAAAGTTATTCGGGCCCAGAACATCGCCATCGAGAATCGCATTCCCACGATTTATCTGGTGGACTCCGCCGGCGTGTTCCTGCCACTGCAGGAAGATGTCTTCCCCGACACCGACGATTTTGGGCGCGTCTTTCGCAACAATGCGGTCATGTCGGCGATG
>DASSRO010000120.1:0-20320 GCA_035701745.1 Candidatus Sulfotelmatobacter sp.
TGAGGATGGGCAGGCTGTGCATGAAGAGTGCTATGTCTCGATGGTGGTTTCAAAGAAGGCCAGCGCCCGCGCCAGTCTGGCTTACTCCTCAAGCGGTCAGGCCAGGCGGAAATATCCGTTTCTCGTCCGCTGCAGCGGCGACCTGAACATTCCCATTCCTCGCCCGCCTCGCCGGTCTCAAGGTGGATGCCGGTAATGTAAGTACGATTGTGTGAGCGCGTCACTCCTTACCGGCTGTAATCCTTAAGCCCATTCGCATTTTTCGGTCGTTGGTCGTTAGATTCGCTAAATCACCCGATCGCCCGATCGCCCAATCAGCAATCCGCAATCAAAAATCCCTCCCGCCCCCTATAATGTCCGAACCCTAATTCGCAGGAGGGGAATGCATGATTTCGCGGCGACGGTTTTTGGAGGTGAGCAGTGTAACGGCGGGGATGGCGGCGTCCCGCTCGCTGGTGACTGCGGCCGCCGCCCAGGAGGCGGACGCTTCCCTGCCACCATCGCTGGCCAAGTTGCAATCACGCAAGAGCGAGGCTACGCCGATCTCGCGCGATGAGCGCCACGAGCGCCAAGAGCGCGCGCGCCAACTGATGAGCGAGAACGGGCTCGACGCCATCCTGTTGATGGAAGGCACGTCGCTGCGCTATTTCAGTGGCATCCGCTGGTGGGGCGGAGAACGCATGTTCGCTCTCGTGCTGCCCGCCAAGGGTGCGGCGTTTTATGTTTGCCCTGCGTTTGAAGAAGGGCGCGCCCGCGAGCAAATCCAGAACGCGCCCGATGGCGCGCAGCCCGACGTGCGCGTGTGGCAGGAGAACGAAAGCCCCTACGAGCGCGTGGCGCAGGGATTGAAGGATCGCGGAATTGGCGCCGGCAAACTGGGAATTGAGGAGACCGTGCGCTTCGTCTTTACCGACGGGATCCGCAAGGCCGCGGCGCAGGCCGACCTGACCAGCGCGACTCCGGTGACCGCGGGATGCCGCATGATCAAGACCGCACACGAAATCGCGTTGATGCGACTGGCGGCGCAGGTCACGCTCGCCGCTTACCACGCGGCGTACCTGGCGGTGAAAGACGGCATGACGCAGCCGCAACTGGAAGACTTGGTGAAAAAAGCGCACGAGCGCCTGGGATTCACCGGAGGCGCCGATGTGCAAGTTGGAGAATTTTCCGCATTCCCTCACGGCTCAGTCACGCCGCAGGTCGTTCACGAGGGCACCATCGTTCTGATGGACGGCGGCTGTTCGGTGGAAGGCTACCAGTCAGACATCACGCGAACTTATGTTCTGGGCAAGGCCTCCGACAAAATGAATCGCGTGTTCGACATAGTGCTGCAAGCGCAGTCGGCGGCGCTGGCAACGGCGCGTCCGGGAGTGGAGTGCGGAGCGATCGATGCGGCCGCTCGAAAAGTTGTCACCGACGGCGGCTACGGGCCCGACTACAAATATTTCACGCACCGCCTGGGTCACGGCATGGGCATGGATGGTCACGAGTGGCCTTATCTGGTGCGAGGCAATCCCACCAAGCTGCAAGCCAACATGACGACCAGCAACGAGCCGGGAATTTATATTCGGGGTGAATTCGGCGTGCGCATTGAAGACGACATGCACATCACGGAGAACGGAGCGGAACTGTTCACTCCCAAGCCAGTGTCGCTGGAAGAGCCGTTCGCTAAGGCCTAGGGACTCGTGTGGAGAAGTAGTTTGTGTGGAGCGGGCACTCTTGCCCGCGGGGGTTGTGGCACTGCAAGCAAAGCGGGCAGGAGTGCCCGCTCCACACTTTGTCCGTTCCACACTTGCCCATCATCAAATTTACAACCCAGGAACGGGCGGGCAGCCGGGGAAGTCTTTCACAAACGTGTTGCCGATGTAGCCGAGATATTCGATTCCGATCTCGCTGGTGAAGAAGCCGTCGGCGGTCAGCTTGCGCAAGAATGCGAAGAAGTCGATGCCCTGCCCGAGGCCGGGATTTTGCTGCGCGTTCTTGCGATATGCGATGAGGTCAAGAATTTCTTTCTGCTGCGCGGGCGCGCAGTCGAGATAGACCTTGCCGTAGCGATCGATGCAAGTATTGTCGAGCCACATCAGGCCTCCGCCGAGAGCAACCTGGTATTCCTGATTTTCGCTGGTGATCAGATCGATAAACTCGGGCGCTCCGGCCTCGATCGCGCCTTTGGCGTCTTCGTCGGAAGGGATGATCGTCTGGCAGAGAGTTTGCAGCGTCTTGTAGGCATGTGCGGAAAAAAACTTGGGCGCGTAGGGCTGTTCGGGCGCGGCGGCCTTTTCTGCCTGCACCATGCGATGCGCGTATTCCGCGGCCTCGAGAGGGATTACTCGTAGTACGGATCCAGTTAGCGCCGTCATGGTCAGCGATTTCAGAATGTCGCGTCGGGAAACAGTCATGAGCGGCTACAGATTCCCTTTCTTCGCCTGGTCGAGCAAATAATCGGAGGCGCGCCAGGTGAGCGCCATAATCGTCAGCGTGGGATTTTTGTCGGCGTTGGTGACAAAACACGCGCCATCGGTGACAAATAAATTCTTCACGTCGTGCGCCTGGCAATACTGATTCAGGACCGAGGTCGCGGGGTGCGCGCCCATGCGCACGGTGCCGACCTCGTGAATAATCACGCCTCCATCGGCGATGCCGTAAGGATTCGGGCCGTCGGGAACGGCTTTCGACATGAAGACTCCGCCCGCCGCTTCCACGATCTCGCGGTACGTTTCCTGCATGTCGCGAGCCATGCGGATTTCGTTGTCGCCCCACTTCCAGTGAAAGCGCAGCACCGGGATGCCCCACTGGTCGACGGCCGCGGGATCGATTTCGCAATAACAGTTTTCGTTGGGGATCATCTCGCCGCGCCCGGCGAATCCGATGAAGGTGCCGTATTTTTTCTTGCACTCGCGTTTCAGGGCGGAGCCGTAGCCCTCAAAGTCGTCGCAGACATCGCTGAATTCGCCGACGCCGGGCATGCCGCGTCCGCCGCCGAACTCGGTGTGATAGCCGCGCAGGAATTCATTTTTGCGGTCGAACTTCCACCAGGGCAAGTACATGTGCATGCCGCCCACGCCGTCGTGATTGTGAGCGGGCATCTTCTCAAGCACGGGAAAATATCCGCCGGCGTGGGTGCCGACGCTGTCCATCAGGTTGCGGCCCACCACGCCGGAAGAATTCGCCAGGCCGTCGGGAAATAGAGTTGACTTGGAATTCAGCAGCAGGCGCGCCGATTCGCAAGAGCTGGCGGCGACGATGAAGGCCCGCGCGTAAATACGCTTCTCCTCGCGAGTGGCTTTGTCGACGTAGGAAACGGCTTCGACCTTGCCGCTCTTGTTGACCACGAGTTCGCGCGCCATGGCGCCGGTCACCAGAGTCAGACGTCCAGTCTTCTCCGCGGGCGGAATCATGACCTGGCTGGAACTGAAATTCGATGCGGTGATGCAACCGCGGCCGCACTGCGCGCAGTAATGGCAGGCGGGACGGCCGTTGAGAGGCTGCGTGAGAATCGCCATCCGCGACGGCACGCAGAGGATGTGCAGATGGTCGCAGGCTTTCTTGATAATGGTTTCGCTGCAGCGAGGCTTGGGCGGCGGCTGGAAGATTCCGTCGGGCGCGCTGGGAATATTTTCTTTGGTGCCGAAGACTCCGATGTAGGACTCGACTTTGTCGTAATAGGGCGCAACGTCATCGTAAGACAGGGGCCAGTCGTCGCCCTGGCCGTCGTGCGAGCGCGCCTTGAAATCGACCGGCGCCATGCGGAGGGCGATGCGTCCCCAGTGATTGGTGCGTCCGCCGACAATGCGCGAACGAAACCACTGAAACCGTGAACCAGGAGCGGAAATGTAAGGTTCGCCATCGATTTGCCAGGCGCCGTTGGGTGCGAGGAATTCGTCTTCGAGCCCTTTGCGCGCGTGGCCTCCAATGCCGGCGCCGCGATGTGGCAGGTCGTAGGGCCACATGTGCTCTTTGTAATCGCGTTCGGGAACCACGGGAGGCCCGGCCTCAAGCAGCGCGACACTCAATCCGCCCTCGGTGAGCACTTTGGCGGCGGTGCCGCCGGAGGCGCCGGAGCCGATAACGCAAACGTCAAAAGTCTTGGGCGCGCGCCGAACTTGCATGGACCTCCTGGATCCGAAAGGAAGCTGTCAGCTATCAGCTATCAGCTTAAACCGTCAGCTCCCAGCGTTGGGCCGAGAGCTGACGACTGATAGCTGAGAGCGATTTGCGAGCACGCGGGTTGCCTGCGCGGGAGAGCACTACCAGCGCAGCTTGCTCAAGTACTCGTAGCTTTTCGTGATGCTGTCGAACGGATCTTTCGGTCGATCGTGCTCGACGATGTAGTGCTTGATTCCGGCTTTCTCGGACTGGGCGAAGATTTTCTTCCAGTCGATGATGCCGCTGCCCACCGAGGTCAAGTCGACGGTGTCGCCGAAGCTTTGCGAACCGCCCTCGGTGACTTTGGGAATTTTCTCGAGGTCTTTGACGTGGACCAGGGGGAAGCGTCCGGGATAACGGTTGAAATATTTGAGCGGATCGGCACCCGCGGCGGTGATCCAGCAGAGATCCAATTCCATCTTCACTGTCTTGGCGTCGCAGAGGCGCAACAGTTCATCGTAGGGAAGCTTGCCATTGACGGGAAGAAATTCGAACCAGTGATTGTGATAGGCGAACTGCATCCCGGCTTTTTTGGTCTGCTCGCCGCAGTGGTTGAACTTTTCGGCGGCCTGCTTCCAGATGTCCGGATTCTTGCGCAGCTCTTCGGGAATCCAGGGGCAGACGATGTATTTCAAGCCGATGGTCTTGGACGCCTCGATGACGGAAGGAAATTTGTCGTCGAGTTCGTCGTATTGCACGTGCGTGGAGACTGGATCGAGGCCGTTCTTTTCGCAGGCGGCCCGGACCTGCTGCGGCGTGTGGTCGAAGTATCCGGCAAATTCGACTTCCTTGTAGCCGATCTGGGCGACCTTGGCGATGGTGCCGTCGAAGTCGGATTTCATCTGATCGCGCACTGTATAGAGTTGCACCCCGACTTTTTCGATCTTGTGCTCGGCGGCGGCCCATCCCAGGCGACTGGTTAAGAGAGTTGCGGCGGCGGCAGTGGTTGCGGTTTCAAGAAAGGTGCGGCGATTCATGGCATTGAAACTCATGAGTGCGTTCCTCCAGTTGTTCCGCATCAAGGCGGAAGGAATCCGGAAGCATTATACGCGGTGAGAGGCTTGCCGCTGTTAATGGGCGCTCCTCAGGATCAGGTTCAACTGTCGAACTTCACTCCAATGCACAATCCTCTCGGCTTCGCCAGGACGGGCTTCAAGCGGCTGCCAATACACGAGTTTTTTGGATATCCGCCACAAGTGAGAGGGCGCCCTTTGGCGCCCTCTCGGATAGATTATTTTCCGAATCACTACTTGGAGACTTGCAGGTTGTTGGTCACGCCGAAGATGCCGGGAACGCTGTTGGCGCGAATATTAGCGAGATTTTTGTCGGACTCGCTGTCGACCACTCCCTCCAGGGCGACGCGGCCATTTTTCACGACTATGCGAATGGGCTTTTGCACTCCCAGTTCATATTTCTGCAGCGCCGGGTCCTGATAAATCGCGCGAAACAAAGCGATGCGCAGGCGGTCGTCCATGGAGGACGGAGGAAGGATCTCAATTTGGTTGTCGACTTTCTCCACTCCTTCAATATGCTTGATGGAATTTTCCGCGTCAGACTTCAGGGTGGGACGCACGACCTGCCCAAGCAGGGTGACGTTGCCGCCTTCGACTTTGAAGGCGATGTAGTCGAAAACTCCGAAATACGGCAACATCAATAGTTCATGGCGAACTTCTCGCACGATCCGGTCCTGCGACTTGGCGGAGTCCTGGGCTGTGGCCAGCATAGTGAGGGCGAGTAAAGCAGCGAACACAATGGGAAGCTTGCTTTTCATGTTTGTTCTCTCTTTCGAACTGATTACTGCAACCCGAGAGTTTAGGCCCAGGGCAGCTCGATTGCGATACGGGGGATTCGGTATTTTAACGCTCAGGTTAAAGACGTAAGGACAGCCATGGGTTTCACGGATGGGGCACTTTTGGTTTGCCTAGCTCCAGATGAAGGACAGAATTGGCATGGAGCAGGCGAATCTCGGAGCAGTTATTCAGGATCCAATCGGCGCCGGCCTCGCGTAGAGCGGGTTCTTCGACGGTGGTTTTGAAGCCGATAACTTTGGCATGGGCGGCTTTACCAGCCCGGACACCCGCAGGAACATCTTCCACCACGATGCATTCTGTCGCCGGAAATCCTAGCGCGGAGGCGCCTTTCAGATAGGGTTCGGGATGCGGCTTGCCGTGCGTGATGTCACTGGACGTGACGAGTTTTTTCGGCAACGGCAGGCCCGCCGCGCGGATGCGGACCTCGGCAAGAGCACGCGTGCTGGACGTAACAATCGTCCATCGGTCTTCGGGAAGGCTGGCCAGCAAGGCAAGAGCGCCGGGGAGCGGAACCACTCCTTCCAAATCGGCGATCTCGCGCCGTTCGACTTCGCGGTTCTCAACTTCGTGATCAGAGTCGGGAAGATATTCGCTGACGGTGGTAAGGCTGGGGCGTCCGTGCGCGCGAGCCACGACTTCTTCGGGATCGAATCCGTGTTCAACCGCCCACTGCCGCCAGACGCGGGCGACGGCAGGAGTGGAGTTCACCAAAACCCCGTCCATGTCAAACAGGATGGCAGCGCAGTGGACTTTGATCATGGGAGCCCGGGCAAAAAGATTTTCTTTCGGGAAGCAACGCGAAGGAAATGCGCCGCTAATGTTTTCGAACCACTGGAATTTGTGTTCATCTGGCAGCGATTGTAACCCAGCGACGGAGCGGAAACCGGCACAGCGAGAGCGCAATCTGGGTGATGAAGGTCACCGGATTTTGTATCTACCGTCACCTCTTTCCCGGCTGGTACAAGCTTAAGATTCTAGGCGTGGCTGGTAGGAGTGCGCCATGCTGTCAAAGTGCGCTAATCCCGAATGCTCTGCGGTCCTTCGTTACCTGCGCCAGGGAAAAATCTTTTATCTCGCTCCGACTCCGGATGTACAAATCGCCATGGGAATTCAGTGTCCGACGTTGCGCGAGCGCTTCTGGCTGTGCGATCGATGTTCAAAGGAAATGACAATGGTTTGGAGTGGAACTGAAGCGCAATTGGCTTCGCTGCCGACAAAGCTGCCGGCCCCGGTGCCGTCGCCCACGCACAAGACAGCATTGAAGAAGATGCGGGCGCGCTCCCGCGCGGCATCTGCGGGCCTTGGACATCGGTCCGGCTACTGAGGCAAGGAGGTATGTATGACCGTTGCAGAATTGAACACGCCGCTCAAATCGGCGACGACTAGTGTGGCATTTCGAACCATTCTGGTGGCAACCGATTTTTCCGAGCCCTCCCGACGAGCGCTGTGCGAGGCGCTGGCGCTGGCCGCCCAGCACCACGCGCAGTTGTCAGTGATTCATGTGTTGCATCCTCACCGAAGGCGCGGGGATTTTGAGAATCCAGCGGAAGTCGACGGGGAGCGCATTGCAGCCGAAACTCAGATCGAGGCGTTGATGAACGAACTGCGGCCGCAAGAGAAAGTAGGAGTGTTAATCAAGCAGGGCGACGCGGCTCTGCAGGTGCTGTCGGTGATCGAGGAGCAAAAAGTGGATCTGCTGGTCATGGGCACACGAGGACTTGGCGGTTTACGAAAGCTGGCGCTGGGGTCGGTGGCCGATGAACTGTTGCGTGTCGCTCCCTGCCCGGTTCTGACCATCGGTCCGAAGGCGGAGGTCGGAGCGGTGAGCCGTGGAGCGCGGTTTCATCACATCCTGTTTGCGACCGACTTCGGCAAAGGGTCCACCAAGGCTCTGCCATTGGCGCTGGCTCTAGCCAGAGCCGAGCAGGCACAACTGATCCTGCTGCACATGATTCCGCCCGTTCCATCATCGTCTGCGAGCCTTTCGGCGTATGCGCCCGCCGCCGCGGCGGCCGACGAGGTCGCGGAATGGGAGGGAAAGTTTCACAAACAAGCATTGCAGCAGTTGAAGGAGTGTCTGCCGCGCGAAACCGGACTGAGCCAGGAAGTGAAGTACGTGGTCGGCTCCGACTTTTTGACCGAGGGAATACTGAATGCGAGTGCGAAATTCAACGTTGATTTGATCGTGATGGGAGCAAGCCGCGCAACGTCCGCGAGAGTGGCGGCGCATCTTCCCTGGGCGGCGGTGCATGAAGTATTGCGGGACGCGCCTTGCCCAGTGTTGACGGTTGCGGGATAAAAAACGCCGGCGCGTCGTGGAGAGTTTGAATCTCGGCGACGTTCAGGACACCTCACTGGGTTTCGGCCGACAGCCGAGGCGCCTGTCACTACGCAAGTGATTACAGCTGCACGATCTTTTCCAGCGCCACGCGGTTGCGGATGATTAGCGTCGAGCCCTTGAGCTGCAGCAGTTGTTTCTTTTTGAATTCAGAAAACAGGCGGCTGACAGTTTCCCGGGTGGTGCCAATGATCTCCGCAATCTCCTCGTGAGTGAGCGTCAGCTTCACCTGCGCGGATCCGTCATTCTGACCCGTCTTGGTCGACCAGGACAGCAGGAGCTTGGCAAATTTTTCCGAGGGCGAGTTGCTGAGACCCAGAGTTCGAATCTCCTCGTACGCGGTGTAGTAGTTGCGGCTCAACTGTTCGGCGACGCGCAAGGCCACTTCCCCGTTGTCCTTGAGAAACTGAATCAAAGATTCGCGTGGAATAAAGTTGGCCTGGCCGGGCTCCATCATCTCGGCACTCACTTCGTAAGGCCGGTTGGAAACGACCGAATTGAGACCGAGAACATCTCCCGACTCGGACAGTTTCGTGATGATGGTTTTGCCTTCGCGGGACGAGGTGGAAAGTTTTGCCTTGCCCGCACAAAGCACAAAAACGCCACGCGGTTGCTGCCCTTCAATGAAGAGCATCGCTCCCTTGGGATAAACGGCGGTGGATTTAATTTCGTTTAGGCGTTGCCCGGCTTGCACTGAAAGATTACAGAAAAGATGTTCTTCTCGCACCGGACACGTGAGGCAATTATCAAGAATATTTAGGCCATAAGGGGCGCGCACTGGGCACCTCCTGAGTGGATTGTAGCACCGCAAATGCGCGTGTGATCACCATCACGAAGGCCTGTGATCAAGCGCATTTGTGGTCACAGACGAGTGCATGAAACTGTGCAACCATGGGAGATGTGTACGCGAAAATTGGGGCGCGGGAACTCGCTGAAGATGTGAAAAAATGTCAGAGTTCGCGCTAGCAGGAGGAAATCGGTGAGCGAAGGACCCAGCGCCTCGGCGCCATCACGCGTCGGCAAGATTTATACCCCACCACCTCCAGCACGCGCCGGGTTGGAAGCGCTGTTCAATCCGCGGTCGATCGCGGTGATCGGAGCTACCGACCGGCCAGGCACGGTCGGACGCAGCGTGATTTCGAACCTGCTGCAAAGTAAATATCCCCTCCGGGTTTACGCCGTGAATCCCAGCCACGGCGAAGTGCTCGGCCTCAAAACCCAAAGACACATTGGAGACATCGCCGGAGGAGTAGACCTGGCGCTGGTGGTGACGCCGGCGCAAACCGTCCCACAAATTATAGGAGAGTGCGTAGACGCGGGCGTGAAATCGGCGGTTGTCATCTCGGCAGGTTTCCGCGAGCAGGGCGACGAAGGCGCACGGCTGGAAGAAGAGATTCAGAAACATCTCACGCGAGGGTCATCGCGGGGAGACTTGCGTTTGATTGGACCCAACTGCATGGGGTTCATGAATCCGACAATCGGATTGAACGCGACCTTCGCCAAGGCCATGCCGCACAAAGGCAGCGTCGCATTTTTAAGTCAGAGCGGCGCGATGCAGACTGCGATTCTCGATTGGAGCCTTCGTGAGCAAGTCGGGTTCAGCGCCATCGTTTCGACCGGGTCCATGCTCGACGTCGGATGGGGCGATCTGATTTATCACTTCGGGGACGATCCGCACACTAAGAGCATTCTCCTTTACATGGAATCAGTGGG
This sequence comes from Candidatus Sulfotelmatobacter sp., assembly GCA_035701745.1. GTDB lineage: Bacteria > Acidobacteriota > Terriglobia > Terriglobales > Acidobacteriaceae > Sulfotelmatobacter. The sequence continues at coordinate 10,009 of DASSRO010000120.1, forward strand.
AGACGCTCGGGCGTTTCTTTCGGCGGCACGGGAGACAGCGCTGAGCAAGCCGATCATCGTCATCAAAGCTGGGCGCTCGGAAGCCGCTTCGCGCGCGGCCGCCTCACACACGGGAGCGCTGACTGGAAGCGACGATGTGCTGGAAGCAGCGTTCCGGCGCTGCGGAGTGCTGCGCGTGCAGAGTATCGCAGATCTCTTTTATATGGCCGAGGTATTGAGCAAGCAGCCGCGGCCCCGGGGTCCGCGGCTGACGATTGTCACCAACGCCGGCGGCCCCGGAGTTCTGGCCACCGACTCCCTAATTGCGACTGGCGGTGAACTGACTGCGCTTTCTTCTTCATCGCTGGAACGGTTGAGCAGCTTTCTCTCGCATCACTGGAGCCACAGCAATCCGGTGGATGTGTTGGCCGACGCGGATGCAGAACGGTACGTAAGGGCGGTCGACATCGCGTCGAAAGATGCGGGCAGCGACGGATTGCTGGCGATCATCGCGCCGCAGGGCCTCGCCGATCCTACGCAGGTCGCGGAGCGGATGAAAGTGCTTGCGCATTCCACCGGCAAGCCGCTGCTGGCGAGCTGGATGGGTGGCGACGGCGTTGCCGAGGGGACCGCCATTCTCAACGCCGCCGGCATTCCGACATTTTCTTATCCCGACACGGCGGCGCGCGCTTTCACCTACATGTGGCGCTACACCTATAACCTGCGCGGGCTCTATGAAACTCCGGCGCTGGTCGAGGGATCGGAAGCAGCGGGTGCGGCGCGCGTGAAAGTTTACGAAATGGTGCAACAGGTGCGCAAAAGCGGCCGCACCATGCTCAACGAGTTCGAAGCCAAACAACTGCTGGCTCACTACGGAATTCCGGCAGTCGAAACTCGCGCGGCAGAAACGGAAGAGCAGGCGGTTGCATGCGCAGAGGAGATTGGTTATCCGGTCGTGGTGAAACTTCTGTCTAACACGATCGCGCACAAAACAGATGTAGATGGAGTTCGCCTGCGATTGCAGACTGCGGAACAGGTACGCAGCGCTTATCGTGCGATCCGCACCGCGGTCGCCGAAAAAGCCGGAACGGAACATTTTGCCGGCGTTACCGTGCAGCCCATGGTAAAGCGCGATGGATACGAGTTGATTCTGGGCAGCGCGCTCGATCCTCAGTTTGGTCCAGTAATTCTGTTTGGGTCCGGAGGCGTGATGGTGGAGGTGTATCGCGACCGCGCTCTTGCGCTGCCGCCGCTGAATACCACGCTTGCGCAACGCTTGATGGAACAAACGAAAATCTACTCGGCGCTGCTCGGAGTGCGCGGACGCAAGCCGGTGAACCTCGCGGCCCTGGAGCAATTGCTGGTGCGCTTCAGCCAGTTGGTAATGGAGCAGCCCTGGATCAGGGAGATCGACATCAATCCGCTGCTGGCCACACCTGAACACTTGCTCGCGCTGGATGCGCGGGTGGTGGTTCACGATTCCGCGATGCAGGCCGCGCAGTTGCCTCGTCCAACGATCCGGCCTTATCCCCTGCAGTACGTGTGGCAGTGGAAATTGAAAGATGGAACGCCGGTGACGATTCGTCCGATTCGGCCAGAGGATGAGCCGTACATGGTGCAGTTTCACAAAACGCTTTCCGAGCGCAGCGTATACCTGCGATATTTCTGTTCGCTGAGCTTGAACACCCGGGTGGAGCATGAGCGCCTGGTGCGGATCTGCTTTGGCAGCTACGATCGCGGGTTTGCCCTGGTCGCGGACCACACCAATCCCGAAACCGGTGAGCATGAAGTGTTGGGGGTGGGGCGCTTCAGCGCGATCAATCGCATGGAGGCTGAAGCGGCGGTACTGGTTTCCGATCGCTGGCATCGTTTGGGACTCGGCACCGAACTGCTCGCCAGCGTGGCACGGGTGGCGCGCGAAGAGAAGTTTAAGAAACTGTCGGGAGAAATTCTCCGCGACAATCTGGCCACCCAGGCCATCTTCAAAAAAGTTGGATTTACTTTGAGCGCGATGGAAGATCCGTCGTCGGTTTCGGCGGTGCTGAATTTGTGAGAGGACTTCGAAAAAGCCTTGAACCGCAGAGATCGCTGTGGAATCGAGCACGCTGAGACCAACGTCTTAAATATAAATCTCAGATTAGCGACTCACCCATCATCCTCCAAGTTTCGATCCCTCTCAGGCAAAGCTCCGCTGACGAATGCGTCTGGGGCTACGCTAACAGAATCCTCCGACGATCAATTGCGATTCAGACGGTGGCGGTGGGCTTGATAATCTCCAGCTGCGGCTCGAACTTCAGATTCGTTCCCAGCGCGCGCGAAACCAGGCAGAGCTTCTCCGCGCGTTTCAACAAGTCGAGAGCGCGATCGCGTTCTTCGGCGGAAGCAATCTTGAGATTGGGGCGAACCACGATCTGCGAGAAACTGTAGCCCGAGTCGGCCTTTCGCACGGTGCCGCTGGCTTCTACCTGCAAATCGGTGAAGTCGAATTGCGCATTGCCCGCAATCGCGCGCAGGGTGGTCGTATAGCAACTGGCGATGGCGGCCAGCAACAGTTCCTCGGGCGTCCAGCGGCCCTCAAGGCCGCCAAATTCGGTGGGAGCGGTGAAGTGGATGGCATTGGGCGCGGAATCTGATTTGGCCAAGCCCGTACGGCCGGACGTCCACCATGCGGCCACTCTATATGCGTGATCTTCATTCATGTTCATTACCTCTTCCTGGAAGACATTTCTAGGGTTCAGTCTTGCCGACGTGATCGCGGAGAACTTGCCGTGTTGACGTGCCTCGAACTGCGGACTACGCCACTCCTTCTTTGGGAGAGAGACCGCGCTCCTGCTCAATCTTTTTGATCTGCGCGCGCAGCCACGCGCCCAGAGCTTCTTCCATGTCGGCCTGCGTTCCGGTGCGATAAAAATCTTCGACCGATTGCCCATGTTCGGTAAGTTCGATGAAGCGGCAGGGGATGGCCTCTGACCGTCGATCCGCGGGAACAAACTGCTCGAGCAGGCAGCTTTCGCAAGGATGCGGCCGCGCCGGATCGCAGAAGTTGGGGCAAATGGGGGAGTCCTCGAAAATGGCCGGCGCCCGCCAGGGCGCGTGAGGAGAGCGCCCGTAGCCTCCATCTTGCAGGAAGCTCAGTTCGAACCGGAGGACGTCGAGAATGTCGCGATTGTCTTGAGCCATAGCGCACCTCAATCAGGAGGTAAGAATGCCAGAGGCCGTCGGGAAACTCCGTGCATTGCGTCACCAGCGTTGGTGATCGCAGTCACATTGAAAGGGGAGAATTTCACGAGCCGCCCGGTCATTTGCCCCAATTCTGAACGATTCCCGAAACGGTGCGTGTGATTGGGATCACAGCGACGCGTGATTGCAAGACGGGAGCGAGAGCCGCACTTTTGCGGCGCTGACTATTGATACCAGCTTTAGGCCGCTACTCCTTCGCGTAGACCGGACCGGCATTGCGGGAGGGCGGATCGGAGACGGTACGGATATACCAGATCAGCGCCTGGATGTCAGACTTGCTCAGCGTGTTTCCCCACGCCGGCATGAGCGCCGATTTGTTGAGGGCCGGGCCGCCGTGGCCGATGATGGCGGTGAGATCGGCATCAGTCATTTTATTCAGCGTTTCGCCGTCGGTGAATGGATGCGGCTTGACCTCAAGGTTGTCGTAGTTCGAGACGCGCTCGACGGTCGACTCCGGATTGTGGCAACGCTCACAGTACTGGTCGTTGAGCCGGCGTCCGAGAGTTTGCTGGTAGCCCAACGCGGTCTCTTCCAGCTTGAGTTCCACCTTCTTATGCGATTTGTCGAAGGTGGAGGCAGTGATCTGGTAGCGCCCGGCCATGCCTCCGAGAGAGACGTTGGTGGTGAGTTGTCCGCTTGAGTCGGTAAGTCCGCTGGTAGGATCGAAGGTAACGCCCGGCGCGGCGAAGAATTCAACCAAGGCTCCGGGGACGGCTGTTCCCTTCTCGTCGTTGACTTGGACCGCGACTGGTTGCGGCAGCAAGGCGCCGGTCTGTGCGGTTTGCTTCCCGCCGCTGGATTCGACCAGGGCGGCGCCGAAGGCTGTGGGCTTGGGTTCAGAAGAAGGCGTGTGCCAATGCGAACAGGATGTGGTTAGCAAGACGGCGGCTGCCAGGAAAACTCCCCGCCGCATACCGCTGAACGCAGCTGTCGAGCTTTGCTCGGCTGGATGGGTGAGTGCGCCCGTCCCCACATGGGTCGTGCTAGGAACGTGGATCATTTCTTGGCCACCTCCTGTTTGCTGCTGCCCTTTTGCGAGATGAGGAACGCGGTCAGGGCATGGGCCTCTTCGTCGCTCATGGCACGATTTGGTTCGGCCGCGCCCGGGCGCAGCGCTTGCGGATTCTTCATCCACTGATACATCCATGCCGCAGTGAGCCTAGAGCCCACGTGCGTCAGCGTCGGACCGATGTAGCCCTTGTCAGTCTTGGTGTCGACGATGTGGCATCCCTGGCAGGAGTATTTGCCATAGAACAGCTGGCGGCCAAGTTCGACTTCTCCTTGCGAATATCCGCTCAGCGGCATCGAGTCGCGGTCAACCGCGGGACTCTGGTAGACGGTCATAATGTAGTCGGTAAGTTCGTTGATGTCGCCGTCACTCAGGTTGAAGCGCGGCATGCGGCGGATGAGCGCGGGACGCAGCGTTCCGGGATTTTTCAGGAAGTCGACCAGCCACTCGCGCTGCACCGAACTGCCCTCCCAAGTCAGGTCGGGCGCCATATCGCCACCGTGACCGTTAATGCGATGGCAACTCAGGCAAGCGAGATCGGTCATGAGTTTGCCGGCCTTTCCCGCAGGCTGGTAATCCGACTCAGGTGTTGCGGCGACAGCAAGAGACGCGGGCAACGTATTGGAGCGGTCGTTGAGCGAGAGCAGCGCCGTTGTCAGCGAATCGATCTCCGCCGGAGTGAAGGTGTACTGCGGCATCTTCAATCCCTGGCCGAAGGACCGCGGCTGCTTAATCTTGGTGGCGATGTAGTCAGGCAACGTGTGCTGCATTCCGAGCAGGAAGACGAGTTGCGTGACCGGCTTGCTCCCGATGCGGCTGAGTTCGGGAGCGAAATTTTCCGGCTTCTTGATGCCCGCAATTTCGTGGCACGACGCGCATCCGTAATCGGCGACCAGCCGTTTGCCATGCGCAATCTGTTCGGGTGTCGCGCCGTCGAGGTGCACATTCGATAGCAGATCGGAATCGGCCTTACCCAGCAGGAATCCAGCTAGCGTGGCCACCTGCGAATCGCTGAAGCGGTAGTGCGGCATGGCCGTGGAGGGATTGTAAGCACGCGGATTTCGCAGCCACGCCTGCAACCACTCGGGCTTGACTTTGCTTCCGACACGCGTCAACTCTGGGCCAACGTCGCCGCCGACAATATTTCCCGCGGCGTTCTGCACGGCGTGGCACGAGGCGCAGAAGGATTCCCCGTAGAGGCTGGTTCCGGCGGCAGGATCGGCCGATGGCTTCGCGGCAAGCGTTGCCGTGTCTCCCGCAACCGGCGTGCTGTTGGCGATAAGAAATGCGGAAATGTCGCGCGCATCGTCGTCGGTCAGCTTGAAGTTCGGCATGGTCGACGTCGTTGCGTAAGCCTGCGGATCTTTCAGCCAGGCGAAAATCCATTCACGCGTAGTCTTGTCGGCGATGTGCGAAAGCGACGGCGGATCGTCGGTGGCTTTCATCGCGCTGCCGTCGGACAATTTCACAGTGTGGCAATGCACGCAGCCTTCGCGAGAGAGCAGGTTGCGTCCCTGGTTCAGCTGCGGCGTTCCCGGGAGCGGGCCGCGGTGGCATTCCCCGCACGAAGACTCGATGTACTTCGCCGGAAGAATGGGCTGCTCCCATGCCAGCGTGCTGTTATGCGCCTCGGAAACCGTAGTGGCGGCGCCCTGTCCGCGATGGCAGACCGTGCAGCCGAATTGATCGAGCTTGTGCGGAATTGCCGGATGCGTGCGATACGGCTGGTTGGGAACGTCAGTGAGGCTGGCTTCTTTCAGCCCGACGTGGCAACTGGTGCAGCGGTCCACCACACCGAGTTCGGGTAGCCAGATTTGCTGAATGCCGCCATGGAAGTGGCGTTGCAGCGTATTCGCATCGCTGCGGTTGCGGACCATCTTGAGATATCCGTGCTGGTAATGCCGCCACTCGCTGAAAACATTCTTTGCCGGAGCGATCGCCAGCGAGCCGAGAAATACCAGGCTCACCACGCCAAACGCACGCACGCTATCTCCAAAGAGTCGTTGCCAGAGCGCCGTAAGTTTTTCTTTCATGAGCGCCGCACCTTGATGAATTTCGCAATCAGCATCGTTATGCACCTTGCCACGGCCAGACGAACGCCCAGCCCGGCCCGCGGAAAAATGTACCGATGGCGGTCAGCACCACCAGTTCGAATAAGAACCAAGTCATAACCCAATACGAAAGAGGCCTCGCCGCCAGATATCGGCGGAAAGACGATGGCGACTGCGGAGAACTTTGCGCCGCCAGCAGCATGATTCCCGCCATGATCAGCGTGGGCACCAGCGCCGCATAGACTTTGAAGAAAAGCAAAAACAGCGAGAGCGCAGTGGCGATTAGGTAAAACATCCGCAACCGGCGCTGCCGGTCTTTCAAAAAAAGTCCGTCGGCTTCGATGTTGACTCGGAAATAGGGAATGACGATCAGAGCCATCACCACCAGCCCGGGCACCAGCACGCCTGCGACCACCGGAGGAAAGTAGTGCAGCATCTCCTGCAGTCCGAGAAAATACCATGGCGCCTTTGCCGGGTTGGGCGTGTGTGAAGGATCGGCTAGTCCCTCGAGCGGCGCGTTAAAAATCAGGGCGATCCACACCAGCACGACGGCCAGCGACATGACCGCGACCGCCGAGCGAAATAACACTTCCGGAAACGTTTGAACCTGATCCTCGGTCTCCGCCTTCACCTGCGCTGAAGTACGGCGGGTTATGAAAACGATCCGCCGCGGAGATTTCTTCGCGTTGGAGTCCACGCCTGCGATGAAGTCTTTGGAATCAGCCATGACTATTTGCCCTCCTTCTTGAGAGGAGCGCCCGTATCGGTGCGGCCTCGCAGAGTTGCCGGCTCACTGGCGTGCGAATAAAGGCCGCCGTCCTTGCGAATACGCCAGAAATGAATGGCGACGAAGAACATCGCCGCCAGCGGGAGAATCATGCAGTGCAGCACATAAAAACGGAGCAGCGCGTTGGCGTTGACCGCGTTGCCCCCCAGTAGCAGGAAGTGAATTTTTTCGCCCATCAGCGGAACCGCCGACGCGATGTTCGATCCCACGGTGATCGCCCAATACGCTAACTGGTCCCAGGGCAGCAGGTAGCCGGTATAGCTGAGCAGCAAGGTCGTCAGCAGCAGGATGACCCCGATGACCCAGTTGAACTCGCGCGGCGCGCGATACGCGCCTCGATAGAAAACTTTGAACATGTGCGCGAATACCAGGAACACCATGGCGTGCGCCGACCAACGATGCAGGTTGCGCAGAAATAATCCCGAGGAGACGACGAACTGCAAGTCTTTGGTATCGGCGTAAGCCTGCGGCACCGACGGGTGATAGTAAAACATCAGCGGAATGCCGGTCCCGACCAAAATAAAGAATGTGCCCAGCGTCAGCGTCCCCAGGTACCAGGTCGCGCTGAAGCTCAGCATGCGCGTGCGCACCTTGGTAGAAAAAAGATGCAGGAATACGTTCTGCTGAATGGCGAGCGCGCGCTTCAGTGGGCTCGAGCCGGTGCCACTGCGGAAGACGGAGCGCCACACGCGCGTTTCTCGCAACGTATCGAATTGTTGGTCTATGGTTTTTGCCATTCTCGTTTACCTGTTTCAGACCCTCACAAAAGAATCCCGCGCCAGCGGCGCCACATCAGTGGAGCGATCGACCAGCAGGTCGCCGTCATCGTTGAGCCAAATGCGCTTCCAGGGCAGCGGCTTGGGCGCGGGGCCCTCAATCTTCTTGCCGTCTTCGTTGAATTTGCTGCCGTGACATGGGCAGGCAATCATGTTCAGTTCCGGCTTCCATGCGGTCATGCAGCCCAGGTGCGTGCACACGGCGCTGAGCGAAAAATATCCCTCGTCGGAATGAATGATGTAGATCCCCGAATTCACGTCGATGGTGACGCTGCCCAGCGGATACCGGTCGGGCTTACCCGCATTTACCACTGGCGAAGGCTCGAAGAGCACATTGGGTTCGAGATACTGATACGCGAAGGCCGCTGTGCCTGCAGCCGCGATACTCAACGATCCGAGCCCCAGCCTCATAAAGAACTGCCGGCGGTTTACGTCGCGCTTTGTAAGTTTGTTGTCGTCTTCCATGCTTGCCTCGTGCTATCTCTGCAATCCCGCGCCGATCGACGCGATTGAAATCAGTCCAGTCGGCTCGGCGGGAATCAGGTTGTACGACTCCATCGTGATCATGCCGACGGGGCAACGCATGGCGCAGAGCCCGCAGCGGATGCAACGCGTTTCGTCTTTCAACATCGCGGCGCCGGTGACCACTCCCAACTCGTCGGCGGCGACTTCATCGAACTCCACGCCAAACAACTCCTGGTTGTCGCGGATGTGCTGCACGGTCTCCGGCTCGAAGCCGATGCGGTCGAGCGAAACCAGTTCCAGGCATTTCTCGGGACAAATGTCGACGCAGCCCCCGCACAGAATGCACATGCTGCCATCTTCGGGGATGCCCTCGAAAACCGTGTTCGTCCAGCAATGCAGGCAACGCTGCGCCTCCGCCATAGCCGCGGGGGCATCGTAGCCAATTTCCACTTCCGTCACGCCAGTCCGGCGTTCGAGAGGCAGCATCGGAACCGGTTGCCGGTCGAGATCGAGGTAGTCGAGCGGCATGGAGTGCCGCCGCAGCACCTCCACTTCGATGATCGGCTCCGGATGCTTTCCGCCGCGCAGAAACTCGTCGATTCCTACGGCAGCCCGCTTGCCGTCGCCCACGCTGTCGATAATCAGACGCGGCCCAAAGACACAGTCGCCGCCGGCGAAAATGCCGGGGGCGGAGGTCATCAGCGTCTGCGGATTGACCGCGATCAGGCCGCGGGGAGACAGTTCGACCTTGTCTTCCGGCGTGAAGAAGTCGAGGCGCGGCGCCTGCCCAATCGCCATGATGATGGTGTCGCACTCGATCTGGGTTTCGCTGTTCTCGTAGAACGCGGGATTGAAGCGCTTGTTCTGATCGAAGACCCACTTGGTCTTCAAAGTTTCGAGAGCGGTGACCTTGCCGTCCTTGCCCAGAATGCGCTTCGGCCCCAGGCCGGGATGCATGATAATGCCCTCTTCCTCGGCCTCGACAATTTCCTCGAGAGCAGCGGGCATTTCTTCTCGGCGCTCCAGGCAGACCAGGTTCACTTCGCTGGCGCCCAGGCGCAGTGCGGAGAGCGAAATGTCGACCATTTCTTTCGTGGCGACGGCGGAAACATTTTCAGCGGAAGGCTCGAGATCTTCCACGCCCGCCGCATGCTGCTTGACTACTTCGCGTGCCGCCGAGCGGGCTACGTCCATGGCGACGTTTCCGCCGCCGATGACGATCACTTTCTTTCCGATGGTGAACTTGTAGCCCAGGTTCACATTGAGCAGGAAGTCGATGCCCTTGTGTACACCGTCGAGATCGACGCCGGGAATGCTGAGATCGCGGCTGCGGTGCGCGCCTACCGCGATCAGCACCGCATCGAATCCCTGGCGGCGAAGATCGGAAATGGCGAAGTCACGCCCGGCAGCATGATTCAACTTCAGTGTGATGTCGCCAGTCTCTAGAATCTCGCGCACCTGCGCTTCCACGACTCCGCGCGGCAATCGATATTCTGGAATGCCCAAATAAAGCATTCCGCCGGCAACGGGAGCGGCTTCGAAAATCGTAACCCCGTATCCCATCAATGCGAGATCATGCGCGGCCGACAATCCTACCGGCCCCCCGCCCACCACCGCGACTTTGTAAGGAAGTTCTTTCTGGCCGCGTCCTTCGTTCACGTTGATGGGACGCTTCGACTCAGGCCCGTACTGTTCGGTGAGAAAACGCTTGAGCGCACGAATCGAAATAGGACGATCGATTTCGCCGCGGCGGCAGGCGGTCTCGCAGGGATGCGCGCAGACTCGCCCGCAGATGCTGGCCAAAGGATTCGGATCGCGCGCCAGGCGATACGCCTCCTCGAACCGTCCTTCGGCAATCAGGCCCACGTAGCGTCCGGCGTTGGTGTGCGCCGGGCAGGCCATCATGCAGGGAAAGTTCGTATGCAGCCAATCCGCATCGACCTTCTTATTTTTGAATCGCTTCAGCATCGCGGCACTCTTATCGGCGGGTTAAGCATCCACCCGT
>DASSRO010000121.1:0-30266 GCA_035701745.1 Candidatus Sulfotelmatobacter sp.
ATACGGATGTCTACGCCGCCGCCGGGAGCGATCAAAAACGAATTTGTGCTGGCACTAGCAGACACGCCGCTAACTGACACGCCTGCACTGGAATGGGCATCTCCTAAGATGACACGGGCGAAAGGCTGGACATAATCGTTAGTGCGGTAGCTCAACTGAGGGCCGCCACCGTAAGTGAGGACGGATAGTGTTGCGCTGCAACTGCCGAAATAGACGCAAGAGGAACTAGTGGAACTGGAGGAACCGTAGGACTTCCAGACACGGCTGAGATCACCAACCACATCGAACCATTGCAGAATCGGAACGCTCACGCTGCTATCCCAGCCACGTGGCAGATTCAAAGTGGCAGAAGCGCCACCCGCCGAGAGCTTCAGATGGTCGTACTGATAAGTGCCACTAATCTCAACAATTGGTTTCTCTTGAGCGGAGCACACCAAGGTTGTGAGTGAAACAAACAGACCGATCAATAAGTAGCGCACATGAAATCCTTTCTTGCTGAAAAGCCATGCATTATCTCATGTGCAACCTATAATCGGCTGGAAATCACCCTAAGGCTAAAACGCCCTTAGCTCCGGACAAGTGTAGGTAAGTATCACCGACTTCCAAGTGTTAGATAACCAGGGTAATGGCGGAGAGGGAGGGATTCGAACCCCCGATACCCTTTCGGGTATGCCGGTTTTCAAGACCGGAGCCATCAACCACTCGGCCACCTCTCCAGTTGCGACCGTTCGATGCGGCGCCGTTGCAATTCGGTCGGCTTGTTTAGTTTACAACAGCCGCGAAAACAGTCAGGGCAGCGGGTTGAATGCTTTCGAGTGAAATTCCATCACCTCGGCGAAGTGCGAGAGAAAATACGTCAGGCTGTGGTCGCCGGGGTATGGGCGATATTCGTGCTTCACACCTTCTTTTTGCAATTCGTCGTGCAGGGCGGCTGCGCCTTTTTCGAAACCGTAGTTGTCATCCTTGCCGCAATTGAAATAGATCGCCATCTTCTTCAGGGCCGCAGAATTTCTTTTCGCCAGAACGAATGGACTGTTCGCGTTCCAGTGGGAGACGTTGATTGGATTGCCGAACACCGCGCCGAGAACACCAGCGAGCGGCGATCCTGCACGGGATGCTGAATCCAGCGTTTGCGGCGATTCCGTAATGAGGGCGGCGCTCTGCGCGCTCACTGCCGAAAAAAGTTCGGGATGCGCGAAGGCGAAGCGCAGGGCGCCGTATCCTCCCATGGAAATCCCGCTGATGGCACGTCCCGCGCGACCGGGGCGGATGCGATATTTGCTCTCGATGTGAGGCAGGAATTCCTGCAAGAAAAAGTCGTTATAGCGCACCGAACCGTCGGCGGAATTGATGTAAAAACTGCGGCGGCCTTCCGGCGCCACGATCAGGAAGTCGCCCATCTTGTGCTGGCGGCGCAGATCGTCGAACAGAGTCCAGCCCCCGCTGTTGAAAAGCGTTTGTTCGTTGTCGCCCAGGCCGTGCAGGAAGTAGAGCACGGGATAGCGCTGCGGCGGCGTCTTCGTCGCGCTCTGATCGTAGCCAGAAGGCAAATAGACGCAATAGTGCACCGGCTTCTTGAGGATGCGGCTGTCGAGGGCATCGCAGTCGATGCGGCTTTGTGCTCGCGCCGAAGCTCCGGCGATGAGAAGAAAGCAGCAGAACAATCGGAGAGCGCGAATCATGCGGATCGATTTACTCGTAGCGCAGCGCCTGAACAGGATCGAGTTTGGCGGCGCGGGAGGCCGGATACAGGCCCGACACCAGGCTGACCACGAACGCAAAAATGATGCTGAACACCACCAGCCAGAGCGGCACGGCCCAGAAATGTTCGGGTGGGACCGACTGGCTCTTGAGATAGATGTTAATTCCGAAATTGATGATCTGGCCGATAGCCCAACCCAGAACGACTCCCACAATTCCACCCAGGATTCCCATGGCGCCGGCCTCGGCAAAGAAAAGCTTTTTCACATCGGCATCGCTGGCGCCTATCGCCTTCATGATGCCGATCTCGCGGCGCCGTTCAAGAATCGCCATGACCAGGGTGTTGACGATGCCGATCGATGCAACAGTCAGTGCGAGGCTGCCGAAAATTCCCAGAAACGCGTACAAGACTCTGAACACTTGGCGCAGGCTGTTGCTCGCATCGAGAATTGAGAAAGTGGTAAAGCCCATCTTCTTGATCTCATCTTCCACGCCCTGCACCTGCGCGGGATTCTTAACCCGGACACTGATCGACGAGTAAACCGGCTGGCCCGACGCCGCCTGCGAAATCTCGCGGAGGTCCGTAGGCTGCATGACATGCAGGCTCTGGGCCAGTTTCAGCGGCAGGAACACTTTTGCGCGCATTGGACCGCGCATGCTTTCGGGGTCGAGATCGGAGACGCCGACGATTGTGAGCTTTTGCTCCCGCGACACTACCGAATAGGCCGCTCCTGACGCGCTTTCGTCGCCGGAAGCACTTGTCGCGCCTGATGCCTGCGGCGCCTGACCAGCCTGCCGCTGCGCGTATCGCATCGTCAATTCTTTGCCGAGAAGCGGTTGAGCGAGTTCGGCAACGCTCGGCTCCGTTCCGCCCAGAGGCGGCGTCTTCCCCAGCAACTCCTCGGCAAAGGATTTTTGCAGGATCACTCCAGGTTCTGTATCGGACGAAAAGAATCGCCCTTGCATTCCGTCGAAAGCGTCGTTGGACTTTGCCGACTGCGGCAGCGCAGAAATCATCGTCAGATGAGGTTTGTCTTCATAACGCAATTCGGTGACGAAGCGAATGTCAGGATAAGCCTCCGTCACATTGGGCAAGCGTTCGATCTCCAGCCTCGCCGGTTCATCCAGGATGCGGCTTTCACCTGGCGTCGGCCCTTTGCGCTCCTCTTCGCGTCCCATTCCGCGCAATTCGCGACGCGACGACACCAGAACGGTGTCGAACAATCCAGATTTTGCCAGGCGCCGTGAAAATAGTTGCTGCAGGCCTGTGCCGAGCGAGAGCATCGCCACCAACGACGCAACACCCACCGAGATTCCAATCGTCGTCAGCGAGTTTCGCAGCAACGACTCCCGCAGATTACGCAGCGCCAATTCGGCCAGGTCTGGAATCTTCACGACTGTCCTCCGCGAGCGTCCAACGCCATAGGCGCATTCAGCTGGTCGTCGATCAACTTTCCGTCAGCCAAAAAGATCATGCGTTGCGCGTAGCGCTCGGCCAGCGCTCGCTCGTGCGTCACCATCACCACGGTCATTCCCAGGTCGCCGTTGAACTGGCGCACCATGTCCATGATTTCCGTTCCAGTGTGGCTATCAAGATTTCCGGTGGGCTCGTCCGCCAGCAGAAGCTGCGGCTTGTTAATCAAAGCTCGCGCCAGTGCCGCACGCTGTTGCTCACCGCCGGAAAGCTCGCTGGGGCGATGGTTCATGCGCGCGCGCAGTCCCACGCGCTCCAGAGCCTCGCGAGCCAGATTCTGCCGATGGCCGCGATCGACCTCTGCAAAGCGCAGCGGCAATTCCACATTCTCCGTCAGCGTCATGCTGGGAATCAGATTGAACGATTGGAAAACCATTCCCACCACGTGCAGCCGGTACTTGGCCAGTTCTTCGCGCGAAAGCTTTGCCAGATCGCGATCCTGAACAAAGACGCTGCCTGAGGTAGGACGGTCGAGGCCAGCGATTAAATTGAGCATGGAAGACTTGCCCGAGCCCGAACTTCCCAGAAGCGCGACAAATTCCCCGCGCCGAACTTCGAGCGAGACACCATCGACGGCTCGGATGACCGTCTCGCCCATACGGTAATGGCGGCAAACGTTTTCGCTGCGAATCGCCAGGGACATGCTGGCGGCGGACACTGCGGAGGCTGTGTTCATGCGATCAACGAATCTCCCCTCGCAGCATGCGCAGAGCGTCGCCCGCCTTTACATCGGAACTTTTCGATTGCGCGCCATCGCCGCCCACGGCGACTGCGTCCCCTTCGCCCGGGGCCAGAAACAAATTCTCTTCCACTCCGTGTTGGCGCGTGTAGAGGTCGTAGTAGCGGCCGCGCGCGGCATAGAGCTGTGCGTGGGTGCCACGTTCCACGATCTGTCCTCGTTCCATCACCATGATCTGATCGGCGCGCCGAATCGTCGAAAGCCGGTGGGCAATCACGAATGTGGTCCGGCCCTGCATCAGGTAAGAGAGGCCTTGCTGAATCATCTGCTCCGATTCCGAATCGAGGCTGGAGGTGGCTTCATCCAGAATCAGAATGCGCGGCTCCGCCAGGATCGCCCGAGCAATTGAAATCCTCTGCCGCTGTCCACCCGAAAGCTTCACGCCGCGTTCCCCGACGACGGTGTCGTATTTATCCGTGAAAGCCTCGGCAAACTCGTCAACGCGCGCGATGCGACAGGCTCGCATGATTTCTTCCTCGCTGGCGTCGGGCCGCGAGAATGCCACATTCTCCCGGATCGTTCCGTCGAACAAGAACGACTCTTGCAGCACCACTCCCAGGCGCGTGCGAAACGAATCGAGACGAACCGTACTCAAGTCCACACCGTCCACCAATACTCTGCCCTTCGACGGCACATAGAAGGCCGAGATCAATCCAATTGTCGTTGACTTTCCCGAGCCCGATGAGCCCACCAGCGCAGTCACAGTTCCCGGCGCAGCATGAAAGGAAACATCGCGGAGCACGTCATGGGTGCCGTCATAGCTGAAAGTCACATCTTCGAACGCAACCTCGCCCACAATGTCATGCAGTTGCACGGTGCGCCGCGGGTCCTGATCCTCAGGCCTTTCGCCCATAATCTCCTGCGTTCGTTCCAGGCCAGCCAGTGCTTCGGTAAGCTGCGTTCCGATCGACACAACCTGCATGACAGGAGCAATCAAGAATACGAGCAAAAAGTTGTAGGAAAAATAACTGCCGGGGCTGAGCGTATGCGCCATCATCTGGCGCCCGCCCACGTACATGGTCGCGGCTCCAACCACTCCCAGCAGCACGCTGGCCGAAAGCCCCATCAGCGACGTAGCGGTCAGCGTTCGCATGACGTTATCGAGCAGGCGGCGTACTCCAACGGCAAACACCGTTTCTTCGCGCTTTTCCGCGTGGTATCCCTTGATGACGCGCACGCCGCCCAGCGATTCCGTCAGTCGTCCGGTAACCTCGGCATTGATCTTGCCGCGCTCGCGAAAGATCGGCCGGATCGTAGAGAAGGCCCGGTTCAGCGCGAGCGCAAAGCATCCGAGCGATCCCAGAGCGATCAGCGTAAGGGGCGCACTAATGCGCTGCAGAAGCGAAACCGCGATTCCCGCCGCTACCAATCCTCCCACGAAATCGACTAGGCCCGTCCCCAGCAAATTGCGCACCCCCTCCACGTCACTCATGATGCGCGACACCAGCGCACCCGTCTTGTTTTCGTCGTAAAAGGCCACCGGTAGCCGCGAAACATGAGCCTGCACTTGCTGGCGGAGTTCAGCAATGAGCCGCTGCGCCGCCTTCGATAGCAATTGAGTCAGGGAAAACGAAGTCACACCCTGGATGAGGGTTGCAAATAATACCGACAGAACCAGAGGACGCAGCAGCGCCGTCTGATGCTTTCCAACCACATTGTCAATGAGAAACTTCGAGGAATACGGCAGCACAAAGCCGGCGACCTTGTTGATCACCATCAGCACGAAGCCCACGGCCAGCAGGCCGCGTCGCGGTCGCATCAACTTCCGCACTTCCGGCCAGACTGTCTTCAGGCGCTGGATTTTCGGACCCTTCGCGGGTTCTTTGGATAGAGGGCTCAATCTATTGTTTGACTCTGCCGGCCCCGGATTCGCTTCATTATTACTGCATTGTCACACATCCAGCAGGGGAATGCCGCTCTATGAAAGGCCAGTCCAGACGTTGTATCCTCGGGGCGTGTCCCGTCCCTCCGCGCCGGATCGATCGCCGACTCTAGGTCTTTTACTGGGCCTGCTGATCACGCTATCCGCGGTAGTGGCGTACTCCGCCTATATCACCTGGCAAGTTACCGGACTGCGCAAGTTGCAGACCGAATTGGTCGATCGCAACCGCAAAGACTCTCTGCAATTGCTGCGAATCCAGAACGACCTGAACCTGCTTGCCGTCGCGATGCGCGACATGGTGAGCAGCGGCGAGCCCTATCCTCTGACTGCATGGTCAGCCCAGTTCCAGCGGATCCGCACCGATCTGGACGATGCCATGCGCCTGGAAGCGGGATTCGCCGCCGCCAGCCGCACCCCCGAGCAGAGCGCATTTCTGGCGGCATCGTTCACCCAGTTCTGGGACGCCGTCGACCGCATTTTCGCGCTCGCGGGTGCGGGCAAGGAAAAAGAGGCGCGCGAAGAAATCCAGCTTTCCCTGCAAGAACGGCAAGCTGCACTCAGCACGGCGGTGGCTCGATTGCTCGTGCAGAACAGCGAGAATGAAGAACAGGCCGGCCAGCGCATCGTTCACATTTACGACCGGGTGCGTTGGCAGGTCTATGTTTTCCTCGCGGCCACTCTTCTCGCTATCCTGCTCAACGGGCTTTCGGTGATTCGCTGGAACCGCCGCCTTTTCGCACGCCTGGCCGAGGTTTCCGAGCGTCGCAGCGAACTGGCGCAGAAGCTGATTGCCACGCAGGAATCCACGCTGCGTTATATTTCGCGGGAACTGCACGATGAATTTGGACAGATCCTAACTGCCGTCGGATCCATGCTGCGCCGTGCCGGCACGCATGCGCCGGAAGGTTCGTCGCTGCGCGCGGATTTGCAGGAGGTTCTGCAGATCGTGCAGACTACGCTGGAGAGCGTTCGCAGCCTCTCGCAGGCGCTGCATCCCGTCATGCTCGACGAGGCCGGATTGGAGAGCACTCTCGACTGGTACATTCCAACCGCGGAACGGCAAACGGGAATTGCCATATCCTATGAGAAGCACGGGGCAGCATTTCCCGTGGACAGCGGCGCCGGGGTGCACGTCTATCGCATTCTGCAGGAGGCGCTCAACAATGTGGCGCGCCACTCTGGAGCAAAGCAGGCGTGGGTGCGTTTGCGTTTCCTGCCGCAAGCGCTCGAATTGGAAGTAGAGGATCACGGTGCCGGCTTCGCCGAACACCCCGCCCGTCGCGGGATTGGCTTGGTCGCGATGCGCGAGCGCTCGGAATTGATGGGCGGGCTAATCGCTTTTTCACGTCCAGCCGAAGGCGGTACTCTGGTCCGTCTCGACGTCCCGAGGGAGAAAGTAGAATCGTATGGAAAAGAAGATCACCGTGTTGCTGGTGGATGATCACAGCCTGGTACGGCGCGGCTTTCGCCGGATGTTGGAAGATGAGCCCGACATGGAAGTTGTTGGGGAAGCCGGCGACGGCGAGGAGTCGATCAAGCTGGCAACAAAACTTCATCCGCAAGTGGTCGTCATGGATTGCGCGCTGCCCGGCATGAACGGCTTGCAGGCCACACGGCAGATTGTGGAAGCCTTGCCGGATACCGCCGTCCTCATGCTCAGCATGCACTCCGAAAGCACATGGGTGCGGCAGGCGGTCGAAGCCGGGGCAAAGGGATACGTGCTCAAGAACGCGATGGACCTGGAGCTGGGCGCTGCCATTCGCAAGGTCGCGGCCGGTGAAACAGTTTTCGATCCGCAAGTCGAACAGCGCTCATCTCTGAAGGGAGAACGAAACGCGGCGCTCACTCAACGGGAACTCGAAGTGTTGCAGATGATCGTTGACGGCAAATCGAACAAGGAAATTGCTACTGCGCTCGACCTCAGTGCCAATACCGTCGCCGTCCACCGCGCCAACATCATGTCTACGCTGGGCATTCACAAAACTGCGGAGTTGGTGGTCTATGCCATTCGCGCCGGGCTGGTGAACGTTCCGTGAACCGCAGGTCCTTCCTATGGGGAATGGCAGGAATCGCATCCTGTTCGCAGTTGCCGCTTCGCGCTCTCACTGCGCAGGCGGCAGGGCCGGCCTCGCACGGCTTTCGCTTCACCGACGTCACCGGCTATGCAGGCCTTGAGTTCCAGCACAACAGCGGAGCATTCGGCGGAAAATTTTTACCCGAGACTCTCGGCTCCGGCTGCGCCTTCCTCGACTACGATCGCGACGGCTGGCAGGACATTCTGCTGATTAACGGCACCGATTGGCCCGGCCACAAAAAGCGCCGCACCACATTGCGCCTTTATCGCAACAATGGCAACGGCACCTTCACCGACGTGACCGCCCGTGCCGGTCTCGATGTCGAACTGTACGGTATGGGCGTCGCGGTCGGCGACTACAACAACGATGGATTCCCTGACATTCTCGTCACCTGCGTCGGCCAGAATCGCCTCTTCCGCAATACCGGCAAAGGCACATTTGTGGATGTAACCAATGCGAGTGGACTGGGCAGGCGCGAAGGTTTCAGCACCTCCGCTTTGTGGTTCGATTACGATCGCGACGGCCTGCTCGATCTGTTTGTCTGCAATTACGTGAAATGGTCGCCGGAGCACGACGTTTTCTGCAGCCTCGATGGCAAGCACAAATCCTATTGCACGCCCGAAGCCTATCGCGGCGCCACTTGCTGGCTCTTTCATAATCGGGGCGATGGCACCTTTGAAGACGTCACCGCCGCCAGCGGCATTTTCGATAGCAGTTCCAAATCGTTGGGCGTGGCATTGTTCGACGAAAACCACGATGTCTGGCCCGATCTGCTGGTGGCCAACGATACCCAGCCCAACAAGCTTTATCGCAACCAGCACAATGGCACGTTTAAGGATTCGGCGGTCGAAGCCGGAATCGCTTTTAGCAGCGAAGGCAAAGCCCGCGCTGGCATGGGAGTTGACGTCGCAGATTTCGACAACTCCGGCTCTCCCGGCGTGGCCATCACCAACTTCGACAACGAGATGATCGGCCTCTACCGTCTGAATGGAAAAACCTTCGAAGACATTGCGCCTCAATCCGGCGTAGGCATCGCCTCGAGAAACAGTCTTGGTTTTGGTTGCGCTTTTTTCGACGTCAACCTCGATGGCTGGCTCGACTTCGCTGTGGCCAACGGGCACATCGACGAGACCGTGCGCAATATTCGCGGCAACGTGGGATACGCCCAGCCGCCTCAGCTTTTTCTTAATCTTGGCAAGGGAATGTTTCGCGACGTCGCGGCCGAAGCCGGGGGGAACTTCGATCAGCCGAAAGTCGGCCGCGGGCTCGCTTATGCCGACTTTGATCGCGATGGAGATCTCGACCTGTTGCTCACCACCAATAACGGGCCAGCCTACTTGTATCGCAACGATCTGCTCACTGGAAACCGCAGCATTCGCTTTCGTCTAGTCGGTACGAAGTCAAATCGTGACGGAATCGGCGCCCGGGTTCGCATCTTTACAAACGGCATCACCCAGTCCAGGCTGGTCAAAGGCGGCTCCAGCTACCTCTCGCAGTCTGAGCTACCCGTGACTTTTGGCTTAGAGAAGCGCGATCGCATCGATCGCGTGGTGATCGATTGGCCTAGTGGAAGAGCCGAAGAGTACAAATCTCTTGTGGCGGGCCGCTGCTATGAGTGCACGGAAGCAAAAGGCATCGTTCCCCAGGACGGATTCTGAAAGCGAACTAGCGAACTGAGTTCGCAATCGGCGGTTTTACCACGTTTCCCGCCGCAGTTAAATCAATGTCAACGAAATTGTTGACTCGCAGGAATAGCGTGCTCGGATTCTTCATTCCCCACTTCTCATAAGGAACCGTAAAGTGAACCGCTGCGGTCCAATGATCCTCGGACACTTCCACTTCCGCGGGAACAGTCATGTCGTGGTCCACCCCGTGAATGCTGAAAGTCCCGTGAACCCTAACCGAAGATTTTCCACGGTTCGCGACCGGGCCTTCGACTCTATCCGGACGAAAAGCAATGTCGGGATAGCGACTGCTTTCGAGAATTTCCTTGTCCATCTTGCGGTCGCGCGCGCCGCTACCGCTGTCGCCGCTCTGCGCATCAACCACAATCTCGCCCGATATCTTGCCCGTGGCCGGGTCGAACTCCAAGGATCCGTGTCTCAGCCGAAAGGTTCCTCGAACGGTGTGAAGCACGTCCCCCACGGTGAATTTGACGGTGGTTTGGGCGGGATCAAGCTGAAAGGACTTGTCCTGGGCCGCGCTTAAGGCAACACAAGCGACCAGCAGAGCTAAAACTGCGAGTCCTCGTCTTCCCCAACGAACGCTCTCATTAATTCTACGGTCGCAGATCATACCGATGCCGTAAGTAGCCCCCATCCCAGGGTTAAACCGTCTACCGCAAGGTGCAACGGAGAGAGCACTCCCACATGCAGACCCAACAACCGCCGGAAAACGGCCGGGTGTTTCTGAAAAGCCTGCAGCGTACGATCTTGCAGTCGAGGGCGTCCATCCAGTGTGAGCATCAGGCGGGCCATGAGAAAGGGCCGAAGCGCGAGCCGACGATGCTCCTGCTCGTAACGCCACAACTCTCCCCGGCGCAGGCAATCCGCCAAGACCATTGCCTGGCTGAAGGCGAGGCAGAGCCCCTCCCCGGTGATTGCATCCACAGTGCCAGAGGCGTCTCCGATGAGCGCGACGTTGCCGCGAGTCACGCGTTTGAGCTTGCAGGTGGCAGTCAGCGCGCCTCTTTCGTGAGACCGAACATCTGCGCCACCTAGCCGAGACTTTAGTTCTGGAAACCGCTCCAAAGCTTCGTTAAGCCGCAATTTAGGATTGTGAGAAATCAGAGCCACACAAACTTGATCATCCGCAACCGGCGTCACGTAGATCTGTCCCTGCAGTCCCCAATGCAACTCCATGTGGTCGGTCCAGGGCGCCACGGCATAATGCTGGCGAAACGCGTAGCGGATATCCCGCTTTCGAAAAGAGTCGAGCTCCGCCCATCGACGAACGCGCGAACTTCCGCCATCTGCGCCAATAATCCAGCGCGCGTTCACCTTGTGGCTTCCGAGGTAAACGCCATCCGGTGCGATACCGGTCACCGGCGTCTGCCACAAAAACTCAATCCCCATGCGGGACGCGTGCTCTGTAATCAGGCGATGCAAGACGGGCCGCCGCACGCCCATGCCCGACGCTCCATTCGGAAATCTTGCTTCGACCGCAAGCGCCGGGCTGAGGAAACGAATGCCGCGGAAAGAGTAGCCGTTCTGAGGTTCCAGAGAAATCCCAAGCTCCTGCAGAGCTGCCACGCCATCGGGCATCAGTCCTTCACCGCAAGGTTTGTCGAGCGGAATCTGTGCGCCATCGGCCACAACCACGCGGAATCCTTGCTGGCGCGCGGCAATCGCCGCCGCCAATCCTGCAGGGCCCCCGCCAATCACAAATACATCAGTCGAATTAAACAACTTTCGGACCTCACCAACGTAAAAGTAAAAGCTCGGAACAGAATCCCGGGCCCATCGCCGCCAGCACACCCAGCGTGCCCGGTTCCGGACGCCGGTTTCGCATGACATCTTCCAGAACTACGAGCACAGACGAGGAAGACAGATTGCCGACCTTTTTAAGACAGTCCCACGACGCATCCAGCTGGCCGTTGTGCAGATCGAGCGCGGCTGCGGTTGCCTCGAGCACTTTCGGCCCGCCAGTGTGGAGCACCCAGCTCTTGATGTCGCCCCGCTCGTGTCCGTGGTCGCCGAGAAACGAATCCACATCGTGACCCAGGTGTTCTCGGATCAGCACCGGCACCTCTGGGGAGAGCGTGATGCGGAATCCCTTTTCGGTGACTTTCCATCCCATCATCTGTTCCGTGTCGGGATAGAAAATCGAACGGGTTGCAAGAATTTCCGGTCCCGTCGAAGGCAAATCGTCCCCGGTCACGATGGCTGCAGCAGAGCCGTCGGCGAAGAGTCCGGAAGAGATGAGGTTCGCCACCGAGAGATCGTCTCGTTGAATGGTCAACGAGCAAAGCTCCACCGAAACCAGTGCGGCTGCTTGCGAAGGATAGGCGCGCACATAATCGGCGGCCCGCGCGATGCCCGCGGCACCCGCCACGCAACCCAACCCAAAAATCGGCACGCGCCGGATATTCTTGGGCAATCCCATGCGATTGATCAGCAATGCGTCAATTGAGGGGCTGGAGATGCCGGTGACGGATGTAAAAAATAATGCGCCCAGGGCGCTGGGTTCCAACCCGGCATGGTGCAGCGCGCGGCACAGGGCTTGCTCGCCCAGTTCCTGCGCAACTTCAATCCACACATCGTTGGCTTGGCCCCACGTCACAAGATCGTTGTACTTGTCCGGCTCCATAGCCAGGTGACGGCCTTCGACCGCAACGTTCTTGTGCAGCCGCGCCAACATTGCGGGATTTCTGAGTTGGTCGCCCCAGTATTCCTGAAGTTTTTCCAGAAGAAATTTCTGTGGGTAGTAATGCTTGGGGAATGCGCTCGCAGCGCTGGCGATTTTCATTTGTTAGGTCCTGTCCCGGCACAGTGCCAGCGCCATCCCATGCCGGAAATCGAGGCTATGAAGTTAGATGGTCGGGCGATGTTTGCGGTTGTACCGCAAGCTAAAGGCCGTACTTAGCGTATTTTCCAACTACGACTGGTTCGAATTGTCACCCGATGGTTAAATCAAAACAATTTGAATCTAAAACCTGGTCTGACGCCGTCGCGGCGTGGGGGCGATTCTATCTGCGGAAAGCCCGCCGCGCCAGTCCCAACGCTTCCGACCAGAAAGCTCCGGGCGAATGGGCAAGTTCCACAACATCTCGAATGGCTCGCACGAATTCGTCGAGTTGCGGATTGGTCACAACCAAGGGCGGTGCGACTTTCAGAACCTGAAAGTTGTTCCCGCAGATTTGCGTCAGGAATCCGGAATCGCGAAACAGACGCATCACTACGATTTGGCCAAACAGGGCGGGATGAATCGCCGCGAATGCTTGATACGGGATGCGCAGTCGGAGTTGGCTGGGTTCTTGAAACTCTATTCCCATCAGCAGTCCCATACCGCGAACTTCTTTTACCATCTCAAATTCACGTAGCGTTTCGGCAAGCTGCGCCTGCAGATACTTTCCGGCCTCGATAGAGCGTTGGCCCAGTTTTTCAGCCTCCAGAACTTCCAGTGTGGCCAGCGCGGCCCGCATAGCCAGGCTGTTTTCACTGAATGTAGAGGTATGAACGAACGCGCGTGGCAACGACGAATAGACCGAGTGGCACACTGCATCCGACATCAGCACCGCGCCACAGGGAACCAGGCCTCCGCTCATGGCTTTAGCCAATACGACCATGTCAGGCTCAACACCGAATTCGTGTGCCGCCAAAAACGGCCCGGTCCGGAACATTCCCGTTTGCACTTCGTCGAGCACAAACAGCGTGCCATAGCGACGGCAAAGCGACTCTGCAATCCGCAGGTAGGCGGGATCAGGAACACAGACTCCCGCTTCCGATTGAACCGGCTCGACGATGAATGCCGCGAAGCGCTTGCCCTTCAGTTCGCTCTCCAGCGCTCCGAGGTCGCCGAACGGAATGGCGGACGTTTCTGGCAGCAGCGGACCGAAGCCCTCGCTCCAGAACTTGTCGCTCATCAGAGATAGCGCTCCGCAGGTTAGCCCGTGGAAAGCGTGTTCGGCACACAGAATGCCCGCTCGCTTGGTGTGGGCGCGCGCAAACTTGATGGCGGCCTCTACGCCCTC
Source organism: Candidatus Sulfotelmatobacter sp. (assembly GCA_035701745.1). Lineage (GTDB taxonomy): Bacteria > Acidobacteriota > Terriglobia > Terriglobales > Acidobacteriaceae > Sulfotelmatobacter. The sequence continues at coordinate 13,564 of DASSRO010000121.1, forward strand.
GCTGCCGGAAGAGCAAAAAAATGCCTTCGCCAAACGGCCGCCCGCTCGCATGCATAACTTCTCGGCGAGCTCTCCAGCCAGATTCGCAACGTGCGTCTGAATCATCGCCGGACCGCAACGCTCCAGTTCCTTCCGCAACGCCTGCACTACCTCGGGATGATTGTGGCCGACGTTATGAACGCAGTAGCCGGAAAGAAAATCGAGAATGCGCCTTCCGTCGTCAGTGAACAACTCCACTCCGACGCAGCGCTCGTAACGCACATTCATCTGCAGAAGGTCGAGAAGGCGCACCCATTCCCGATTTACGCGCTGGGCGTACCGCTCCGCGGAGTGTGCCGCCTCTTCGATTTGGGGGTAAGTGGCCATTCGCTCCTTCTAAGGGAAACTTAGCGGGTCACCACTATGGAAGTCGTCGCACCCGGCAAAGTATAGGTATTGACGGAGGTAAGCGTGCCACTACTGGTGTCGAGCTGGAAGGACTGGACCTTGGGCGTCGTCTGATTGCCGACAAATAAGTACTTACCATTCGGGTCCATCGCCAGCGCACTGGGTGACGCGCCCGTGGCAAAGGGGGAATTCGTTAGCGGATTGAGAGCGCCAGCAGACGCACCCTGGGCGCCGACCGAGTAGGCGAAAAGATTGCTCGAGGACTGGTTAGCTACGTACATATATTTGCCACTCTTATCGATCAAAAGCGCCAGCGGCCCCGCGCCCTGCGCCGACTGACCAATCGGGGAATTCGAAAATGGCGTGAGCGAGCCATCAGGGTTGACCGTGTACTCCGAAATCGAATCATCCAGCTTGTTGGCCGTGTATAGGAATCCTCCGCTTGGCGCAATAGTCAGCCCGTAAGGACCGTTGCCGGTCAAGAAAGGCGAACCGGGAACGGGAGTATTGCTAAGCTGCCCTTGATTCACGCTAAAGGCTTCGATGTATCCATTCGGAAATCCGGCGCCAGTCACATAGAGAAACCCACCCGAGGGCGATACGGCCAGGTTCAGAGGGCTCAACCCCATCGGAAATGGAGACCCCGCAACCTCAGTCAGCGCACCCGTCTTGGAGTTGATGGAAAACACAGATACGTTTAACGAACCGGAGTTGCCAACGTAAAGGTAATTTCCGGCCGAATCCATCGCCAGCACTTTGGGCGCTGTTCCCACGGATGTGCGAGGAGTGACTTCACTGATCGCCCCGCCGGACGAAATCGTGAAGAGAGAAACGTCGCCGGGAGAATCGCCGGTGTTGGCCGCGTACAAGAATTTATTGGAGGGATGGATGACCAAGGACTGCACGGCGGATCCGGCCGTGATGGGGCTGCCCGCCAGTTGCGTAAGGATGCCGGAGTTTGGGTCTTCGCGGTAAACCACGATTTCATTCAACCCGGGCACGGCCACGTACAAATACCGGCCGCTGGTAACCCCACAACTCAAACATATAGCCGCACTCACGCATACAAGGAACAGAGCCGCTGCTTTCTTTCGCATCCGTAACTCCTGGTGGAAGTTGAAAACGACAACTGGGAAATCGCTGGCTCCCGGCAACACGGGACGAAATGTATCTGTCTCAAGCGGTAAAGCTGGTAACCCCTATCATACGGGACAAGTGGCCGTTCGCGCAGCAAGCAGGCTGGTCTCGATGATGCGATGCGCGAATTCTCGTGACAGGTTGCACCTGCGAGTCCAGTTTAGCCAATTTGCGTTCAGTGCGCGGGACTGGGTCGGCGAGTACCCGCGGTGGAAGGCTCTGGCCGAGCTTTCTCCTCGTCGCCCCCTCCAAGTGCCAATCGCAACCGGTCCATATAGACGTAAACCACAGGAGTCGTGAACAGCGTGAGCAATTGGCTCACGATCAGACCGCCGACGATTGTGATTCCCAGTGGCCGATGCAGCTCCGAACCAGTTCCTCTGGACAACGCCAGGGGTAAGCCCCCAAGCAGCGCCGCCATCGTGGTCATCATGATCGGGCGAAAACGCAGGATGCAGGCTTCGAAAATCGCCTCCACTGGCGGCTTTCCCTGATTGCGCTCCACTTCCAACGCCACATCAATCATCATGATGGCATTCTTTTTGACCAGCCCAATCAGCAGAATGATCCCGATCGTACCAATCACGTTCAGCTCGTTGTGCGTCAAAAGCAGCGCCAGCAAGGCTCCCACGCCCGCCGAAGGGAGGGTCGAGAGAATGGTGATGGGATGGATATAGCTCTCATAAAGCATTCCCAACACAATGTAAACGGTGATGAGGGCCGTCAGAATCAGGATCGGCTCGCTGGAAAGCGAGTCTTGAAATGCCGCTGCGGTCCCTTGGAAGCTTGCTGAAATCGTCGGCGGGAAGCCGATCGTACGCTCCGCATCTTCTATGGCCTGGGTCGCTTCGCCCAGAGAAACTCCGGGCGCCAGGTTGAACGAAATCGTGACCGACGGCACCTGCCCCTGGTGATTTACAGCCAGCGGAGTATTCGACGGTTCGTAGTGGGTGAACGCCGCCAGCGGCACCGGCGTTCCAGCTGAAGAGCGCAGATAAATGTTTTGCAATGCCTCGGGTGTCTGCTGGAACTGTGGCGCGACTTCCATCACCACGTGATACTGGTTTAGCGGCCTGTACATCGTCGAGACCTGCCGCTGTCCAAACGCGTCATAAAGCGCATTGTCCAACGTCTGCGGAGTAATTCCCAGGCGGCTGGCCGTATCGCGATCGATGACCAGCTTCGCCTGTAGCCCTTTATCCTGCTGGTCCGAATTCTGGTCGCGCAACTGGGGCAGCGATCTTAACTTCGTTAACAAACGCGGAGCCCAGTTGTTCAAGTCGTCCAGGTTGGCGCTCTGCAAAGTGTACTGGTACTGCGCGTTGCCAAAGCGGCCGCCTATGGTGAGGTCCTGCGCGGATTGCAAAATCAGTGTCGCTCCTGGAACAACCGCCAGCTTTCCGCGCATGCGGTTGATTACATCGTCTGCGGTCACTAGTGGGCATCTTTGCCAGAAATGCCGCGGATGGCAAACATTGCGTTCCTCCAGGGGCTTGAGCATCATGAAAAAGCGTCCCTGGTTCAGCGCCGTATTTCCACCGGCGAATCCGACCACAGAATCGACCGCAGGATCCTTCATCACGATGTCGACGTAGCGCTGCATCTTATCGCTCATGGATTGAAACGAAATATCCTGCGCAGCCATCACGCCGCCCATGATGCGCCCCGTGTCCTGCTGGGGGAAAAAGCCCTTCGGAACCTTGATGTAGAGGAACACGCTGAGGCAGGCCACAAGAATCGTGACGACCAGGGTCACCGGTTGATTTGCCAATACCCATTTGAGGGCATGACTATAAGTTGCCAATAGCCCGTCGAAAACCCATTCGCTGCCACGGTAGAACAAATTCCGCTTTTCGTTCTTAGGCGGCCGTAGAAACTTTGCGCACATGGTGGGCGTGGTGGTTAGCGAAACAATTAGCGAAACGCCAATCGCAATGCTCAGAGTCACCGCGAACTCGCGGAACAACCGCCCCACAATTCCACCCATCATCAGCAGTGGGATAAACACCGCCACCAGCGATGTGCTCATCGACACAACGGTGAATCCAATTTCCGACGCGCCCTTGAATGCCGCCTGCACCGCGTCCATGCCATGTTCGACATAGCGCGTGATATTTTCCAGCACCACAATGGCGTCATCCACCACGAAGCCCGTGGAAATTGCCAGCGCCATCAACGACAAATTGTCCAGGCTGTATCCCAACAGATACATCCCGCCGAAAGTTCCCACCAGCGAAAGAGGCACCGCAATGCTGGGAATAATGGTGGCCCGCACCGTGCGTAGAAACGCGAATACCACGAGTATGACCAGGATGACGGAAATGATCAGCGTGGTTTCGATGTCCTTCACCGAAGCGCGTACGGTGACCGTGCGGTCCATTGCGATGGACAGATCGATGGCCGGCGAAATCGAGGACTGCAGAAAAGGCATCAGCGCTCTAACCCGGTCGACCGTGTCGATAATGTTCGCGCCCGGCTGGCGGAATACGATAATCAGAACACTCGGTTTTCCGTTGGCCAGTCCAATGTTGCGCCGGTCAGAGACCGAATCGTCCACCTCAGCCACGTCTCCCAATCGCACCGGCGCCCCGTTGTTGGAAGAGACGATGAGCGGGCGATACTGGTCCGCGGTGAAAAGTTGATCGTTGTCGTCAAAAGTATAGGTAGTAGTGTTGTTGGAAACTGAACCCTTGGGACGGTTGGCGTTCGCGGCGTTCAAGGCGTTGCGCACCGTGTCGAGCCCAACGCCCAGCTTGTTCAGCAGAGTTGGATTTACCTCGGCGCGAACCGCGGGCTGCGCCGCTCCGCCCACGAAGACTTGCCCCACGCCATTCACCTGGGCCAACTTCTGCGCGAGGATTGAATCGGCAGCGTCGTACATCTGCGGCACCGTCATCGTGTCTGACGTTAATGCCAGGATCAGGATTGGAGCATCCGCCGGATTGGCCTTGCGGTAACCGGGATTGCTGGGGAGGTTGGCCGGCAATTGGCTGCGCGCGGCGTTAATCGAGGCCTGCACGTCGCGAGCGGCTGCATCGATGTTCCGGTTGAGGTCAAATTGCAGTGTGATGCTGGTCGTGCCGAGCTGACTCGACGAAGTCATCTGGTTCACGCCTGAGATACGCCCGAACTGCCTCTCGAGCGGCGTAGCCACCGCCGATGCCATGGTCTGCGGGTCCGCGCCCGGCAGCCCGGCGCCTACGCCGATCACGGGAAAATCCACCTTCGGCAGCGACGCGACCGGAAGAAAATTGAAGGCGAGAATTCCCGACATCAGCAACGCTGCCGCCAGCAGCGACGTGCCAATCGGACGCCGGATGAATGGAGCCGAAATACTCATCGTCTAATCTGCCGACATGGGTTCCGGCGGAATCGGATTGCCAATTCGATATCGCGAGAACCTCTGTGACAGCCGGTCGAACCACAAATAAACTACCGGAGTCGTGTACAGAGTGAGCAACTGGCTGAGCAGCAGTCCGCCGACGATGGTGATGCCCAGCGGCCTGCGAAGTTCCGCTCCAGTGCCTGAACCCAGCGCCAGCGGCAATCCGCCCAGCAACGCCGCCATCGTCGTCATCATGATCGGCCGGAACCGTAACAGGCACGCCTGGTAGATCGCTTCCTCAGGAGGTTTATGCTCGACGCGCTCTGCTTCCAGCGCGAAATCAATCATCATGATGGCGTTCTTCTTCACGATACCGATCAAGAGAATGATGCCGATCAGCGCCACCACCGTTAAGTCATTTCCGGTAATCATCAACGCCAGAATCGCACCGACACCGGCGGAAGGCAGGGTTGAAAGAATGGTGACGGGATGAATGTAGCTCTCGTAAAGAACGCCTAACACGATGTAAACCGTGATCACAGCCGCCAGAATCAGATAGGGCTCCGACGCCAGCGAGTTCTGAAATGCGGCCGCTGTCCCTTGAAATGCTGCGTGGATGCTCGCCGGCAGCTGTATATCCTTTTCGGCCTGCTGAATCTGCTTGGTCGCGTCCCCCAGGGACGCGCCGGGCGCCAGGTTGAACGAAAGCGTAACCACGGGGAATTGCCCCTGATGGTTGACCGCGAGCGAGGCGGTTGTTGGTTTGATCCGCGTGAACGTCGAAATCGGAACCGGCGCTCCGCTGGTGGTCACCGCGGCTCCATTGGCGGTGGGCGCCCCGGAATTCGGCGTCACCGTACTGGGTCGGATGTAAATATTCTGCAGGTCGGCCGGACTCTGTGCGAACGTCGGCAGCACCTCCAGGATCACGTGATACTGATTCAGCTGTGTGAAGATGGTCGAAACCTGCCGCTGTCCAAAAGCGTCGTACAAAGTGTTGTCGATTGCTTGCGGGAAAATTCCCAACCGTGACGCCGTGTCCCGGTCGATCGTGACGCTGGTCTTGAGCCCATTGTTGAGCTGGTCGGTCGCCACGTCGCGCAATGCAGGCAAGGTCTGCAGCTTGGCTACGAGCTTAGGCGTCCATTGAGCCAACTCCTGTGCGTCCGCATCTTCAATCGAATACTGGAACTGGGTGCGGCTCACGCGGTCTTCCACCGTAAGATCCTGCACCGGCTGCATGTAGAGCGTGATGCCGTCCACCTTCTCCAGTTCCGGTTGCAGCCGGCGGATGATCGCGGAAGCATCGTCTGCCCGCTGGTCTCGCGGCTTCAGATTGATCTGAATCCGTCCTTCGTTCGGCGTCGTGTTCGTCCCATCAACACCAATGAACGACGACAGGCTATCCACCGCCTTGTCCTGGAGAATAACTTTCGCCAGTTCCTGCTGCCGCTGCGACAGCGCCTCGAACGAAATGGAGTCGGGCGCTTCCGATACGCCCAGGATCACCCCCGTGTCCTGTACGGGGAAAAAGCCCTTTGGAACAATAACGTATAGAAACAGCGTGAGCACAAGCGTCCCGAATGTCACCATTAGCGTCAGAGGCTGGTGGCGCAACACCACTTTTACCGTGCGCCCGTAAAATGCGATGATCCGGTTGTAGTACTCCTCCGTAACCTCGTAAAAGCGGCCCTTCTCGCCTTGCTTGCGATGCTTCAGCAGTTTGGCGCTCATCATCGGCGTCAGCGAGAGGGAAACTCCTGCCGAAACCAGAATCGTCACCGCCAGCGTCACTGCGAACTCCCGGAACAACCGACCGACAATGTCGCCCATAAACAGCAACGGGATCAGCACCGCGATCAGCGAAACCGTCAGCGATACGATCGTGAATCCGATCTGCCCCGCGCCCTTCAAGGCCGCATCCAGCGGCGAGTCTCCCGCTTCCAGATAACGGTCGATGTTCTCGATCATTACGATGGCATCATCCACCACAAACCCCGTGGAGATCGTCAGCGCCATCAGCGTGAGATTGTTCAAGCTGTAGCCCAGCAGGTACATCACGCCGAACGTTCCAATCAGCGAGAGGGGCACGGCCACGCTCGGAATCACCGTTGCAGCCAGGTTTCTCAAGAACAGAAACACCACCAGCACGACCAGCGCGATCGACAGCATCAACTCAAATTCGACGTCTTTAACAGACGCGCGGATGGTTGTGGTGCGATCGGTAAGAACCTGCACTTTTACCGCCGAAGGCAGCGAAGCCTGCAGTTGCGGCAGGAGCTTGTGAATCCGGTCCACCACGCTGATGATGTTGGCCCCGGGCTGTCGCTGGATATTAACGATGACGGCAGGCGTCAAATTCATCCACGCGGCCAGTTGATTATTCTCGGTCCCGTCAATGACGTTAGCCACGTCGCTCAGCCGCACCGGCGACCCGTTGCGATAAGCCACCACGATCGGTTTGTACTGCTCGCTGGAAAAAAGCTGGTCGTTGGCGCCAATCGTATAAGACTGGCGCGCGCCGTCGATCACGCCCTTCGCCTGATCCACGTTCGCTTGCGCAAGCGCTGCACGCAGATCTTCCAGGCTGAGACCATATGACGCCAACGCGGTCGGATTCGCTTGAATCCGTACTGCCGGCTTCTGCCCGCCGCTGATCGAAACCAGCCCGACCCCCGGCAATTGCGAAATCTTCTGCGCCAGCGACGTGTCCGCCATGTCCTCCACCTTCGACAGAGGCAGAGAATCGGAAGTCAACGCCAGCGTGAGAATTGGCGCGTCAGCGGGATTCACCTTGTTGTAGATTGGCGGATTCGGCAAATCCGTGGGCAGATAGGTCGAGCCGGAATTAATCGCAGCCTGTACCTGCTGCTCTTCCACATCAATGTTCTGATCGAGTCCGAACTGGAGCGTGATCACCGAACTGCCAAAGGAACTCGTCGACGTCATCTGGCTCAATCCGGGCACCTGCCCGAATTGCCGCTCCAGCGGCGACGTCACCGACGAGGCCATCACATCCGGGTCGGCTCCCGGATAAAACGTCATCACCTGAATAGTTGGATAGTCGACCTCAGGCAGAGCCGAGACTGGCAATTGAATGAATGCGACCCAGCCCACGAGAAGCACGCCCACCATCAGCAGCGTGGTCGCAACCGGCCGCAGAATAAATAATCTTGAAGGACTCATGAACCTGCGCTGCCTGAGCTCGTCGCCGCCGCGCCCCCATCGGGCGATGAACCGTGCCGGCCGCTTTGGCCGGTGCTACGCGGTTCGATGTGGCTGCCTCTCTGCAGTTTGTCCTGACCGTCGGTCACGACCGTGTCCCCAGGATTTAAGCCGGCGGTGATCACTGTCGTGTCTCCCTGTGTCAGCGACACGGTTACCGTCTTGTCCTGCACGGTCTTGTCAGGATTCACTGCGTATACGAATGTCCCCTGCGGACCTCGGAGAATGGCGGCGGTCGGCACCACTGTGCTGTTCTTTCGCGTCTCCAACAGCAGGTCCGCATTTACAAACTGGTTCGGCCAGAGAGCATTATCTTTGTTGTCGAAAACCGCCTTGAGCTTCGCCGTCCCGGTCGTCGGATCGATCTGGTTGTCGATGGTCAGCAACGTGCCTGTAGCGAGCTTGGTCTGATCGTCCCGGCTGAACGCATCCACTTCCAGCGTCCCCTTTTTCATATGCTGCGACACCGTTGGCAGCACATCCTCCGTGAGCGTGAAAATTACGGCAATCGGCTGCAATTGCGTCAGTATCAGCATCGGGGTCGTGTCTGCAGCGTGAACGATGTTCCCGGGATCCACTTGCCGCAGTCCGACACGCCCATCGAACGGAGCCGTGATGTGGCAATAAACGATTTGCAGCTTTGCGGTATCGATCTGCGCCTGATCGGTTCGGACTGTGCCGTCCAGTTGATCCACCAGCGCTTTCTGCGTGTCGACCTGCTGCTGTGCAATGCTGCCTGAAGGGATCAGCGCCGTGTAGCGCTGCAAATTCAGCTGCGCATCGCGCAATTGCGCCTGGTCGCGGAACAATTGGGCCTGCATCTGGTCGAGTTGAGCCTGGAAGGGACGTGCGTCGATTTCAATGAGCAGCTCACCCTTCTTGACATTCTGCCCCTCACGGAAATTTACCTGCATGATTTGTCCGTCAACCCGGCTCTTGATGTTAGCGGTATTGAATGCCGTGACCGATCCCAGGCCCGTCAGGTAAACAGGGACGTCCTGGCGCTGAACCTGCGCAATGGCGACTGAAACAGTGCGAGGCCCGGCAGCCTGCGCCTTCTGCTGCTTCGAGTCGGCACTACTACAACCAACAAGCGATGCGCATAGGGCTGCAAGGACGAACAGTGCGATGGCGAGCGAGGAACGAACTAACCTCGCGCGCAATGTTGCATTAGAAAGATCAATCATATTCAAGGTTAATCCGTCGCCGTTGTTTCCGGCCCAGGCTCGCCCTAAAGCACGAGTATTAGACGTAAGCATTGCGGGCTCGGTTGCGGGAACTCTACCCAGGGAGGCAGGATATTTATGCCGGGGGCCCCCCTCAAGGACCAGGTAGGAACCAATACGCAGTTAACACTGCTAAATTCGCGCCTTTCCAGCATCAACTGCGGGGCTCTAGCAGGTCAAGACCGGGGGCGAAGGTTTTACAAATCTTTACTCGGTCTTGACCATACCTGACCAATCTGGTTTGAGCAAAAAACCGAGGCGGCGCGCCCTGAACCGGCAATCGACTCTTTCCACGACGTCGTAGCTTCTGTCGTCTCAGCGATCAATGCGGTTGAAGGCTCTCAGATCTGCGCCTCGCGCAGGGTATTCGGATGGCGAGCCTCGTACGCAGTGATTTCCGCCTCGTGCTGAAGCGTGAGCCCAATGTCATCCAAGCCATTCAGCAAGCAATGCCGGGTGAATTCGTCGATGGGAAAGCTCGCCCGGAAACCCTGATCGTCCCGCACCTCGCACTTCTCGAGGTCGATCGTAACCTGGTAATTGTCGATGTCCTGGGCCCGCTGCATCAACTGGGCAACTTCTTCGTCGCTCAGCGGCACAGCCAAGAATCCATTCTTTGTGGAGTTATTTGCGAAAATATCGGCAAAGGAAGAGGAAATCACTGCGCGAAATCCGAAGTCCGCCAACGCCCAAACCGCATGCTCGCGCGACGATCCGCACCCAAAATTCTTGCCCGCAACCAGAATGCTCGCGTCCCCGTATCGCGGTTCGTGGAGCACAAAGTCCGGCTTTTTGGTTCCATCCGCGCCAAATCGCCAGTCATAAAACAGGTATTGTCCGAAACCTGTCTTCTCAATCCGCTTCAAAAACTGCTTGGGAATGATCTGGTCAGTGTCGACGTTAACGCGATCGAGCGGCGCCACTCGCCCCCGGTGCACAGTAAATGGTTTCATTTTTCCTCAACTCCCGATCCAAGTACTCGTCGTCGCCACCGCAGGTTCTTTCATGGCGAATCAAACTGACCACTGATCACTAGCCACCGACCCGTGGCCACTCGCTACTGAAACTTCCAATTTCGAATATCGGTAAAATGTCCCGCGATCGCCGCGGCCGCTGCCATCATCGGGCTTACCAGATGCGTCCGCCCTCCGCGCCCCTGCCGCCCTTCAAAATTGCGGTTGCTGGTGGACGCGCATCGCTCTCCCGGCTGCAAAATATCGGGATTCATCCCCAGGCACATCGAGCATCCCGACTCGCGCCACTCAAACCCCGCATCCTGAAAAATCCGGTGCAGCCCTTCCTGCTCCGCCGCCCGCTTTACCGTCTGCGATCCCGGCACCACCATCGCGCGCACCTTCGAGCTCACATGATGTCCGCGCGCCACGCGTGCGGCCGCCCGTAAGTCTTCAAGCCGCGAATTCGTGCACGATCCAATAAACACGCGATCAATATCAATGTCTTCAATCCGCCGCCCCGGCTCCAGTCCCATGTACCGCAGAGCGAGTTCCGCCGCCCGCCGGTCCGCTTCTTCCAAACCTTTCACTTCCGGTACCCGCCCCGTGATCGGAGCTACCATCCCCGGATTCGTTCCCCACGTCACGAACGGACAAAGCTGTGCCCCATCGATCTCCACCACTTCATCGAACTTCGCCCCGTCATCGGAAGGCAGGCTTCGCCATTCGTCAAGCGCCTTCTCCCAATCTTCATTCCGCGGCGCGAACCGCTTCCCCTTCACGTAGGCAATTGTCGCCTCATCCGGGGCCACCATTCCCGCCCGCGCCCCCGCCTCGATGCTCATGTTGCACAGCGTCATCCGCCCTTCCATCGAGAGCGCCCGCACCGCTTGCCCCGCGTATTCCACGACGTGCCCGGTCGCGCCGTCGGTCCCGATCTGCCCAATAATTCCCAGCGCCAGGTCTTTCGCCGTGACGCCGTCGGCCAACCGCCCGCGAATATCAATCTTCATCGTCTTCGGCCGCTGCTGCGCCAGGCATTGCGTGGCCAGCACATGCTCCACCTCCGACGTGCCAATCCCAAATGCCAGCGCTCCAAACGCTCCGTGTGTGCTGGTATGGCTGTCGCCGCACACAATCGTCATCCCCGGCTGCGTCAGCCCCAGTTCCGGACCAATCACATGCACAATCCCCTGATCCGGCGAATCCATGTCGAAGAGCCGGATGCCGAATTCCTTGCAGTTCGACTGCAGAGCCTCGATCTGCTTGGCCGCCACGAGATCTGTAATCGGAGTTCCGCGCGGCCCGGTCGGAATGTTGTGATCCACCGTAGCCACAGTCTTGCCAGGCTGCCGTACCTTCCGCCCCGCCGCCCGCAATCCGTCAAAAGCCTGCGGAGAAGTCACCTCATGCACCAGGTGCAGATCGATGTAGAGAATCGGCGAGCGCCCTGCCATCTGCGTCACTAGATGCGCATCCCAAATCTTCTCGAATAAAGTTCGTGCCGCTGCCATAGTTGCCATAAAAAATAAGAGCTAACGATCAGTTTTTCACAGTCCGCCAAACGCGAGCAAGATGGGGAGTTGATATAGGGAGAGCCGCCTCGGTATGCGGAGACAGCCCCTGGTTTATGTGGGGACAGCCGCCCTCGGCTGTCCAGTCGAGCGAAGCTCGACAGCCTCTCCCGCCTCCTCCGCAAAACGCCTACAATCCCTCCAATGCAGAAAAAAATCTTCTGGATGGTTTTCTTAGTTCTCGGCCTTCTCGCCGATTTCGTGCTCCCCTTCTGGTGGGCCTTCTTCGCCACCATCCCCATCCTTTTCATCTCCTGGTGGGTCGCCTATCGCAGCGACTGGTTCTAGCGCGGCCGCGTGATTGCCCCCTGCGACGCCGAGAGAACCAGCGCTGCATACTTCGCAAACACACCCGTCGGATACCGCGCTGCCGGCGCCTTCCACTGCGCCATCCTCTGCTTCAATACATCGTCGCTGACTTCAACCTCAAGCACGCGCTTGTTTACATCGAAGCGAATCGTGTCGCCATCGCGCACGCCCGCAATCGGCCCACCTAGCGCCGCCTCCGGAGAAACGTGTCCCGCCATCAGCCCGCGGGTCGCGCCGCTGAAGCGCCCATCGGTCAAAAGCGCCACCGAGCCGCCCAGTCCCTCGCCGACAAGCGCCGCCGTCACGCCCAGCATCTCGCGCATTCCCGGCCCGCCCTTCGGCCCCTCATTGCGGATCACCACCACGTCCCCCGCCTTGATTTTCTTCGCCGTGACCGCAGCCATCGCGTCTTCCTCGGATTCGAAGACCCGCGCTGGACCGCGCTGCTCCAGCCGTTCATGCCCGCTGATCTTCGCCACGCAACCTTCCGGCGCCAGGTTTCCCTTGAGGATCACCAACCCACCCGTCGCCTTCAACGGCTTATCCAGCGGCAGAATCACTTCCTGCCCCGGCGTTTCAACGGCGTTCGCAGCCTCCTCGCCAATCGTCTTTCCAGTCACGGTTTTCGCCGACGTATGCAGATACTTCCCATTCATCAACCGCCGCGCCAGCAGCCGAATGCCGCCCGCGCGATGCATATCGGAAGCGACGAATCGCCCCGAAGGCTTCAAATCGGTCAGCAGCGGAGTACGAGCGCTCACAGTTTGAAAGTCGTCGATCTCCAGCCCAACTCCCGCTTCCCGTGCAAGGGCCAGCAAGTGCAAAACCGCGTTGGTCGACCCGCCCGTTGCCGCTACCGATGCGATTGCATTCTCAAAAGCGTCTCGCGTCAGAATGTCGCGCGGCCGAATTCCATTCTGCAGAACATTCATCACCACTTTGCCGCAAGCGAAAGAAATTTCATCCTTCTGCGGATCCATTGCCGGCACGCTGTTGAACCCCATCGGCGACAGCCCAATAATTTCCATGACTGTCGACATCGTGTTCGCCGTGTACTGCCCACCGCACGCCCCCGCGCCCGGGCACGCCGCGTCTTCCAGTTCGCCCAGGTCTTTGTCGCTCATCTTTCCCGCGACATTCGCCCCGATCGCCTCGTACACGTCCTGAATCGTGACATCTTTCCCGCGATAACTGCCCGGCGCAATCGTCCCGCCGTAGAGCACCATGCCCGGAAGGTTCATCCGCGCCAGCGCCATCGCCGCCGCCGGAATCGTCTTGTCGCAGCCCACCACGCACACCACCGCATCGAACATCTGCCCGCGGCACACCAGTTCAATCGAGTCCGCAATCAATTCGCGGCTTACCAAAGAAGCCCGCATTCCCTCGGTGCCCATGGTTTCGCCGTCGGAGATGGCGATGGTATTGAACTCCATCGGCGTGCCGCCCGCCGCGCGAATCCCTTCCTTCACCTTCGCCGACAGCCGCCGGAGGTGAAAGTTGCACGGCATGGTTTCGATCCACGTGTTGGCCACTCCGATCAATGGCCGGCTCAGGTCGGCGTCGGTGAATCCAATCGCTTTAAACATCGAGCGCGCACCCGCTCGGTCGCGCCCCTCAGTGATTCCACGGCTAATGTGCTTGAGATCCATAGTCAGAGATTACAAGACCTGTCAGAAGATGTGAAACGACGCACTCCCAAGCCCCATTGAGCCGAAAAAACGGGAGCCTGCCGTCGCAACAGGCCCCCAAGTATGACACCCAAATCCTTCGCGTCTTCCACGCCGGCTCGAACCTATGCGCGCACCACGGCCCGCGATCCTTCCAATGCCACTCCTGCCGGGGGATGCGGCGAAGCCCACGTCGCCACATGCGCCGCGGCGGAACTGACCTTGATCACATCCGCAATGCCGTACCACTCACGGTACAGCTGGCCCACTTGCTTCGGGTTCACATCCAGCGCCAGCGTGACCTGGTGATCGTGCTCCGCCGGTTCGGCATGCACGACCGGCAGATCGAGCGCCCGCCGCGACGCTGCATTCAGAATGCGCATCAACGTCCCCTGCGTGTTGCGATAGCGAATGTGAAAAGTCTGCATTATCGTCTCCGTGTCGTTTCGTAGCGCCGCACCGCCACTACTGTGTCGGTTCCTCTTCCAGCAACATCTCTGACAACGCCGCCCCAGCCGGCACCATCGGGAAAACATTGGCCTCCGGCGCGCAATCAAATACCAGCAACTCCGGCTCCGATGAACGAAGGAACCGGTCGATCTGATCCCCGGTTTCACTCGACACCGGGAACTCCCGCATCGCGTCCTCGTTCAAGCGGAAGCTGTGAATCTTGTACGCTTTGGCAATCTCTACAAAATCAGGATTGTCGCTCAAATCGGTCTCGGCATAATTCCGCTGGTAGAACAGCTGCTGCCACTGCCGCACCATGCCCAAATATTTGTTGTCGATGATCACCATCTTCACTGGCAAGTTCAGGCGATGCACTGTGGCGAGTTCCTGGATGTTCATCTGAAATCCGCCATCGCCGGAGACGCACAGCACGCACGTATCGGGCTTTGCCAATTGCACGCCGACCGCCGCCGGCAGCGCGAAGCCCATGGCCCCGAGTCCACCCGATGTAATGAACCCACGTGGCGATGCCGACCGGTAGCGCTGGGCCGCCCACATCTGGTGCTGCCCCACGTCGGCAAGAACCACGCTATCTTGCGGGAGCCGGCTGAACAGCTCGTCCAGAAAACGAATCGTCGGTTGCGCCAGTCCCCGCGGATCCAGTTCCGCTCGCTCCGCTCCGCAAGCCACCGCTCGCCACGCGCCAAAGTCTGGAATAGAATGCCGCCGCAATTCCGCCTGAAAGGCCGGAATCGTATCCGCCAGATTTCCAATCACCGGAATTTCGCAGGGGCGCACGCGATCCAATTGCGCCGGGTCGATCTCAAAGTGAACAATTTTTGCATGCGGCGCAAACCGCGTCGGATCGCCCGTCACCCGGTCATCCAGCCGCGCTCCAAACACCAGCAGCAAGTCGGTTTCGTGCAGCGCCATGTTCGCGGCCCGCGTTCCGTGCATGCCCACCATACCTAGGTAATACGGCGTTTCGGGTGGCACCGCCCCCAGCCCGTGGACAGTCGCGAACGTCGGAACATTCAACTCATCGAGCAACCGCCGCAATTCCGGAATCGCTCCCGACAATTTCACGCCTGCGCCCACCAGCGCAACCGGCTTCGAAGACTGTCGCAGCAGCGCTACGATCGTGTCGGTGAATCCACCATCCGCTTTCGCATCGGCGGGTCGCGCGTGCGGCGTAAATTTCACTGGCCCTGAAAATTCTTTCTTCGCCTTCAGCAGGTCGGTTGGAATATCAATTACTACCGGCCCTGGACGGCCACTGCGAGCCCAATGAAATCCCTCGGCAATCGCCGCGGGAATCTCGTCGATCGTGCGCACCAGCCGGCTCCACTTGGTTAGCGACAGCGTCACTCCAAAAACATCCGTCTCCTGAAACGCATCCGTGCCGATCAGCGCACTGCGCACCTGGCCCGTGATGCAAACCAGCGGAACCGAATCCATCTTTGCGTCGGCGATGCCCGTCACCAGGTTTGTGGCGCCGGGCCCGCTGGTCGCCATCGCGACTCCAACTTCTCCCGTCACCCGCGCGTAGCCTTCCGCCGCAAACACCGCGCCCTGCTCGTGCCGCGTCAGAATGTGCCGCACGCCGCTGCCCTCGAGCGCGTCGTAAAGCGGCATGATCGCGCCTCCGGGATAGCCAAACACCAACTCCACCCCTTCCGCGCGCAGGCACTGCAGAACGATGTCGGCCCCTTTAAGCATTCACCACCTGTTTAGTCGAGTCCTTGGGAGTCTCTGCCGGTTTCTTGCCTTCCTTGGGAAGCCAGCTCATCATGCCGCGAAGCTGCGCCCCCACGATCTCGATGGGATGCTGCTTCTCTTTCTCGCGCAGCGCGTTGAACTTCTTGCAGCCGCTGTTGTTCTCCGCAATCCATTCCCGCGCGAACTCGCCACTCTGAATGTCGGCCAGCGTCTTCTTCATCGCCGTCCGCGTGGCATCGCCCACCACCTGCTCGCCTCGTGTCAGGTCGCCGTACTCGGCGGTGTTCGAGATGGAGTGGCGCATCCGGCTCAGTCCGCCTTCGTAGATCAGGTCGACGATCAGCTTGGTCTCATGCAGGCATTCAAAGTACGCAATCTCCGGCGCGTAACCCGCCTCGACCAGCGTTTCGAATCCCTTCTTGATCAGCGACGTCAGCCCGCCGCACAGCACCGCCTGCTCGCCAAACAAATCGCTCTCGGTTTCTTCTTTGAAAGTCGTCTGCAGAACTCCGGCCCGCGTGGATCCAATTCCGTGCGCATAAGCCAGCGCCAATTCGTGCGCGCGGCCGCTCGCATCCTGCTGGATCGCGATCAGCGACGGCACCCCGCGCCCTTCGCTGTACACCCGGCGAACCAGGTGTCCCGGACTCTTCGGCGCGATCATTACCACATCCACGTCCGTCGGCGGAACGATCGTCTTGAAATGAATGCTGAAGCCATGCGATACGCCG
>DASSRO010000122.1:0-7780 GCA_035701745.1 Candidatus Sulfotelmatobacter sp.
CTGCGCGAGTGTCTGCCTGGCCGTTTGTTTCACAGCCAGCATGCTCATGCTGCGAAGCGTCGATCGGCTTCGTCCGCACGCGACCTTGGAGGACGTACTCTACATCAGCTCTCCGAAAATATTGAAGCGAGCAAGTCTCGGTTATGACGCCCTTCTCGCCGACATCTATTGGACGCGCGCCGTTCAGTATTTTGGCAGCCGGCATCTCGCGGGCATGCCCAGTTTTAACCTGCTCGCGCCGCTCCTGGAAATCACCACCTATTTGGATCCCCATCTCGTCGTCGCATACGAGTTTGGCGGAAATTTTCTGGCACCCCCGCCTCCAAACGGGGCCGGCCAACCCGAGCGTGCGATTCCATTGCTCGAGTTCGGCATTCGCAACAATCCCAACGAGTGGCGTCTCTACTACAACCTGGGATTCGTCTATTACATGGAACTAAAAGACTATTCCCACGCCGCGGATGCGTTCGAACGCGGGGCGCATGTCCCAAACGCGCATCCTTTCCTGAAGATCCTCGCCGCCCAGATGGCACAGCACGCCGGCGAGTTCCAGATGGCTCGCATGTTGTGGACGACCACCTACGAGACCAGCCAGGACGAAGCCATTCGGCTTAATGCCGCCGAGCACCTGCGGGCCCTCAAAGTGGACGAAGACGTTACGAAATTGCAAGCGGCCGTCACCCATTTCGGCGAGAAGACTGGGAGACTCCCTTCCAGCATTTTTGAACTGGCTCGAACCACAGGCTTTCAAACGGTCCCTCTCGATCCCAGCGGAAAACCTTATAAAATGGACGAGCGGGGCCGAATCCTGGTTCAGCAGCCTGAGGATTTCCCTCTTGCCACCAAGGGTTTGCCTCCGGGCTATCGTCCGACAGTCAAGTTCCACGACTCGAAGTAGCCGGCACTGTCGACTCCGCTGTTCGCACCTATGCAGTCACTTTCTCGGCCGCAACCTGGTCTGTTCCACACAATTCGCCAGTGGTGGAAAATATCCGCGTCGTACGAAGGCCCCTACCGGGCCGCCCGCCGACTAATCGGAGTGCTTTGGGAATTCGTGCGCGATTCCACTCCGCAACGACTCCGGCAACGCTTTGGTGATGCCGACTACGACTGGGATTATCGCGTCAACACTACCAGCGGCGCTGTAGGCTGGCACGACCGGCTAATGGGCCAGTTCCACTCCGCATACCAGCCGACCGAACCGGCGGCTTTTCACGAAATGCTGCACGCGCTGCAGCAGACGCCCAACTCCTCCCACTCGCCTCTTAACCTCAACCACTTCACCTTTATCGATCTCGGTTCTGGCAAGGGGCGCACCCTGCTCATGGCCTCGGACTATCCATTCCGCCGGATTATAGGCGTGGAACTGCTGGAGTCGCTGCACAAGATCGCCCAGCAAAACCTTCAGCAGTACAAAAATGAATCCCAGAAATGTTTTGCCCTCGAATCCATCTGCAGTGATGCTGCCGCGTTCACCTTTCCGCATGATCCCATGGTGATTTTTCTCTTTAATCCGTTCCCCGAATCGGGGATGCGCCGGGTATTTGCGAATCTGGCCCAAACGCTGCAATCCCAGCCCCGTCCGGTGTACGTGCTCTATCACAATCCGCTAATCGAGCACGTCCTCACCGAGAGCGGCTTCCTGCGCAAACTCGGCGGCACACATCAATATTCGTTGTTTAGCAATTGCTGACGTTCACAATGGACCACTAGCGGTTCCAGCGCTTCGCATCATATTGAAAGCTGATGAGCGCGTCGCGGTAGTCGATCTTGATATCCAGGAACCGCAACATGACGAAACCCAGAAATCCTGAAACTTCGGTGCCCACGCCATCGCTGATCGGCTTGGTGTCAAATGCGGTCATGTCCTGGTTTTCCTGACGCAGGTTTCCGAACTGAAGAACGGCTTTATTCGCGCTATAAACTTTGTCGACCCTTCCGCTGATGCCTTTCACGATCATGTCCCCATCAGTGTGGACCTTGGTCACCTCCCGCGCCGCAGAGGGCGAAATGGCATTGAACATCGCTCCGGTGTCCATCACAAAAAGTTTGTTGGGCACATTCCCGATGCTGGTCGGGACGAGCAAATCGTGGCCAAATCGAAAAACGTGACTATATGACTGCATCTCGGGAGCGATGTAGCGATCTTGCGGGCCCGGGACCGGTGCGGGAGTTTTCGCGTCGGCTGACTTTGGGTTGTCTGCCGAACTGGCGTCGTCAGAGTCGCCATCTTCACTCTTGAGCGCTAGCTTCGCGTCTGGCTCGCCAGGGCGTCTGGGAAGGTCGCTAAGCTTCAATTTTTCTTCCGGGAAATCGATGTCGACCAGAAAATCTTCGAACACATCCGCCCCGATCAGGCCGTCCTCATCCGCCACGGAACGGCTCTCCATCACTTCGATCGGGCAATTCTGAAACTCCAGTTCGCCGATTTTGATGGAATCGGCAATCCCTACGTAGCCGTTCCTGCGGCCCTTGTTCCCGATGCCCCAAACCTTGGTCTCAGAAAGTTTGGAGATGCCGGCGCGCTCGGCAATCGATCGCTTCACCAAAATTCCGCTCGCACCTGTGTCCAGCATGAGCGAATTCTTGTGGCCATTCACAGCCACGGTGAGTCCGTAGCCGCGGATATGTTGGGGATCGATCAGGAGCCGGGTCAGCGGAGTCTCGGTGTGGGTCACATTACTTACGAGCCGGCAGAAACTATTTTTCTGTTTGGAACGTTCTTTAAGATATTGCAAATAATTTGCCGCGTCGGAGCGCTGATCCGCGTCCCAATTATTCTCGCCGGCAAGAGAGGTTTCCAGGTACCGGATGCGCTCCGAGCGTGATAGCGTCCCAATCCATTGTTCCTGAATATCGGGGTCGTAGGGATCGAGTTCGTGAGCTTTGTCGACCATTTTCTTGGCGCTCTTGTACATGGCAATAGCATCGCGTACGCGTGCTAAGCCCAGAAAGGCGCGGGCCTCGGGATATCCAGACTTGATAACTTCCACCCACAGCTTCTCCGCCTCGCTAATCTTGCCCTGCCGAAACCAGACCTCCGCCTGAGCGACTTTTATGCGCGGCGAATTCACTTGCGCAAGACCCTCCTCCACAGCCTGCGCCGCGCTCTCGACGTTTTTCTGTTTGAGGTACACGCGAACCTCACCGGCATAAGCGTCGGGCGACTTCGGATTGTCCTTAAGAATTTCCTGATACTTGGCCAGGGCGCCTTCGAAGTTGCCTTTACGATAAAAAATCCCAGCCTCTCCCAGAGGATTGGCAAGTGCTGGCATCGGTGGAGCACTCGTACTGGCCGCGTCGGACGCGAGAGCGGGTTTGCCCCCCACCGGCGCAACCGAAGCGGACGGCAGGGCCGCATTCGCGGGTGGAACCGATACAGATGACGCCGAAGCCGCGGGCTGATTCGCAGTCGACTGGGCTGAGCCTGCAATGCAAAGTAGAAGGAGAGACAACATCAACCAGCAAAGACGCGGCATCCGCGATCCTCAGCGGCGTCCGGACAGCTCGGGGAAGGTCCGGCGCATGGCGCAGAGATTCTGCCATAGCTTCAGCGCACCGGCAACTACCAAGAAGAGGTTCGAGTTCAATCAGTGTGGCATGACAAGGTCCTCCGGGCAGCTTACAATGAGGCGAGGAGTCTCCCTTTAGCCCTGACCCGCGAACTCCCCCGAAACCCGGCGGAACGTTCCTTGCGCGTGCCAGTACCCAGCGAAAGTCACCCGATGCCAGTTCGTTTGCTGTGTTTTTCCATTCTGTCGTGCATGACCGCCACCGTTTTCTCCGCGGCTGGCCTGGCGCTTGACGTCAAAACTGTTGCAGCAGCCGTCGACGCCCACTATAACCATCTGCGCTCGCTCCAAACAGAGTTTACCGAGGTTTACCGGGGCTCAGGGATGGACCGAACCGAGTCGGGGACATTGTGGCTGAAAAAACCTGGCAAGATGCGCTGGGAGTACCGTTCTCCTAAGGACAAACTGTTTGTCAGCAATGGGAAAGATGCGTGGTTTTACGTCCCGGAGGACCGGCAGGCGCGCAAGACGGATGCAAAAAAGCTTGAGGACATCCGCTCTCCCCTCGCCTTCTTACTCGGGAAAACCAAGCTAGAGAAGGAGTTGCAAGGATTATCTCTAGCGCCAGATCAGACGGCGCTCCAACCGGAGAATGTGGTTTTGCGAGGAGTGCCGCAGGCGCTGGCGGATCGGGTAAGCGAAATTTTGCTTGAGATCACTCCGGGAAACCTGATCGTCCGGATTGTCATCCAGGAAGTGGATGGAGCCACTACCGAGTATCGCTTTGATGCCATGAAGGAAGACTTGGCCATAGCGGATTCCCGGTTCCAGTTCAAGCCTCCCGCCGGAACCGAGACGGTTGAAGGAGGATTAGCCCCGTAGAGGGCTTCGCTTTCGGCGGAAGCCGACGCGGCGGTGCCAAATGAGCGGGTTACTTGCGTACCCTGTTCTACGGTTTTGACCCCGGATGGTGTCTTAGAATAGTAAGTAGCAATGTTAGACTGAGGCCGGAAAGGTGTCCTTCGGAAGCTACAGAAAAGTCAGGAAATGGCGGAATTTGTAATCAAGATCGCGGACGATCGCGGGCGCGTCCAGCAGCACGTGGAGCACGGCTATTCCGAAGCCGAGGTCCGAGACCGATTCTCGCAGCAGGGCTACCTGGTCTATTGGGTCAAGCCCCAGGGTATGCTCACGTCGGGCGTATCCCTGCACCGCCGCCGCAAACTCAAGCAGGACACGTTTCTGGTCTTCAACCAGCAGTTTCTAACGCTGATCCGCGCTGGGCTGCCCATCCTGAACTCTCTGGAACTCCTCATCAAGCGTCAAAAAGACGGACAGCTCCGGCAAATTCTGGAGAATGTGCGCGAACGCGTCAAAGGCGGGCAGTTGCTCTCCGATGCCTTCGCGGCGCAGGGCGTGGTCCCCAAGATTTACACCACTACGCTAATGGCGGGCGAGAAGAGCGGCAACATCGACGAGGTGCTCACTCGCTACGTCAACTTCCAGCGCCTGGCGATGACCTTCCGTAAAAAGCTGTTCGTGTCGCTGATTTATCCCACGCTGCTGGTTACGGTTGTGATGATTATGGTGACGTTCCTGTTCACCTTCGTGGTGCCCAAGTTTGCCGAACTGTTCAACAGCCTCGATGCGAAGCTTCCCGCTATTACGATGTTCATGCTGGCAGTAGGCCAGAACTCGCAGAAGTATGCTCCATTCCTCTTCGTTGCGCTGGTGGTCTCAGGGTTCGGATTGTGGCGCTGGAAGGAAACCGATCGCGGCGCCGACCGCATCGACCGCTTGATCCTCGGCATGCCTCTGCTGGGCGATATCCGTCTGAAGCACCAGGTAGCAAGTTTTTCGCGAATGCTCTCCACGCTCCTGCAGGGCGGCCTGCCTCTGGTGCCGGCCATGGAAACTGCTGGAGCCTCCATGAGCAGCCGCCGCATCTTAAAAGGTGTGATGCGGGCCGGCGTTCGCGTTCGCGAAGGGCAGGGATTGGCTCCGAGTCTGGAAGAGCAGAAGATTTTTCCGGAGCTGGCAGTGGAAATGATTGAAGTCGGCGAATCCACGGGCGCTCTACCGGCCATGCTGAATTCGGTAGCCGAATTTTACGAGGAAGATGTGCAGACCGCCCTGGGAGCGTCGCTGGCATTGATTGAGCCCGTCATTCTGATCATCATGGCAATTTTCGTAGGCGGAGTGTTGATTTCGTTGTATTTGCCGATCTTTACTTTGGGAGTCCATTGAACGCGGTAGCTCGTCAGTAGTGGTTCGTGGTTAGCTGAGGGAATAAGAATAACTACCAGCGACCAACGACCGCGCAGCTTTCGGTGACACAGTAAGGCACAAAAATGGCAACGGCCGATAAAAAATCGTTGTTCGTGAATGGCGGGAACGGCGGGCCTATCAGTCCCACAGGCAATCCCATCACCGACCTGGAACGCGCGCAAGACGTGGCGCGACGCTACCGTTGCGAATTTGTCGACCTGAGCGGCTTTGAACTTCATCACGAACTGTTCAAGAAAATTCCCGTCGAGTTGATGTTCCGCTACAACTTCGTTCCGCTTGAAGAGACCACCGACGGCAAGCTCGCCATCGCCATCGCCGATCCCAGCCAGCTGATGATGATCGACGAGATCAGCCTGCTGCTGAAACAGCGCATCATCACCAAAGTTTCCACGCTGAAGCAGATTTCGGACATTCTCAAAAAGACCGAGCAGTCGCAGCGCGTCCTCGAAGAGGCCAGCGAAGGCTTCACCATCATCCGCGAGGACGAAAACACCGGCGCCGAAGAGACACTGACCATCGACAAGCTGACGGCGACCGGCGATACCAGCCCGATCATCCGCCTGGTCGATACCACCATCTTCACCGCGCTGCAGCGCCGCGCTTCCGATATTCACATCGAGACCCGCGACGACTCGGTGGTCATCAAGTTCCGCATTGACGGCGTGCTCACGCAGGCCATGCCCCCCATCGGCAAAGAACATCACTCGACCGTCATTTCGCGCATCAAGGTCATGAGCGAGCTCGATATTTCCGAGCGCCGCGTTCCGCAGGACGGCCGCTTCCGCGTGAAATACAACGGTCGTGCCATCGACTTCCGCGTTTCCATCATGCCCTCGATTCACGGCGAAGACGCCGTTCTGCGCGTTCTCGATAAAGAGTCGATGAGCGAGAAGTTCCGCACCCTGACTCTCGATGTCGTCGGCTTCGACGAAGAAGACCTGCGCAAGTTTCGACGCTACATCAAAGAGCCTTACGGCATGGTGCTGGTCACCGGACCCACCGGAAGCGGCAAGACAACCACCCTCTACGCCGCGGTCAACGAGATCAAGACCGACGAAGACAAGATCATCACCATCGAAGACCCGGTCGAATACCAGCTGCGCGGCATCACACAGATTCCGGTAAACGAGAAAAAAGGGCTGACCTTCGCCCGCGGGCTGCGTTCGATTCTGCGCCATGACCCGGACAAGATCATGGTCGGCGAAATCCGCGACACCGAGACCGCTCAGATCGCCATCCAGTCCGCGCTGACCGGGCACTTGGTCTTCACCACCGTCCACGCCAATAACGTGGTCGACGTGATTGGGCGCTTCCTCAACATGGGCGTCGAGCCCTATAACTTTGTCTCCGCCCTGAACTGCATTCTGGCGCAGCGGTTGGTGCGCTTGATTTGCGAGTCGTGCCGCACCGAGGTGCACTATGCGCCCGACGTTCTGGAAGCCAGCGGGCTCGATCCCGCACAGTGGGGCAAGGTGCCGCTGTATGAAGGCCCGGGATGCATCGAATGCGCGGGCACCGGATTCCGCGGACGAACTGCGATTCACGAACTCCTCGACTTGAGCGACCGCGTACGCGAAATGATTCTGGCCAAAAAGCCGACGTCGGAAATCCGCCGCGCCGCCCGCGAGGAAGGCATGCGTTTCCTGCGCGAGTCAGCCTTGGATAAAGTGAGGCTGGGCATGACCACGTTGAAAGAAATCAATAAAGTCACATTTATCGAGGCTATGCGGTAGGAGGCAAGCAGGTTTCAAAGTCTCAAGGTTTGAATGTTTTCTTAAACAGCTACTAGCCGTTCCGAAACCTTGAAAATTTGCAACCTTGAAACGTTCCTCCAGTGCCCCTTCAGCTATTGCATTTGCGGATAATTCGGTTTCTGATTGATGAGAGATTCTTAGCAAGGCGTGCCTGGGAATGAGTTCAACTTCAAACACACCCAAACCTAAACTGGCCTGCGAAATTGCAGCAGACCGGGTGCTGGC
>DASSRO010000123.1:0-20996 GCA_035701745.1 Candidatus Sulfotelmatobacter sp.
ATCGCGGAGGGACAATCTCGTTGGATGTAAACGGAAAGGACGCGACCGGATCGCTTGATATTCCATCCACCTTCAACGCCGCCGATCCCGTTGCCTGGCGCCAGTGGCATCACTGGAATGTCGCAACCAGGTTAGTCAAAGTAAGACTGCCAGCCGGCAAAAATGTGCTCACCGTGCACATCCTCACCGAAGGAAACATGAACCTCGCCTTTCTCGACTTCCATCGGCCTCAATAGCAGAGCCGGCTGCCGTCTGAAACACAATTCTCTTCGACAAGCTCGTAGCATGCGCGTATGATCCTCCCGCCGTTCAATCCAACGAAAATACAGGAGATCACTATGAAGAAGCTCTTCGGGCTCGCTGCATTCCTGTTGTTGCTCGCGCCCTGCATGCTCGCGCAGGAGCACTATACCGAGGGCCCCATCTGGCGCGTTCAGTTGATTCGCGTCAAGCCCACGCAAATGGATGCCTACCTTACCAGCCTTCGCCAATCCACCAAGCCCCTGATTGAAGAAGAGAAGCGAACGGGGATGATCATGGATTACAAAATCTTCCTGAAAGAAACCAAGCATGGTCCGGAAGATTGGGACATCTGTGTCGCGATCCAGTACAAAAACCACGCCGCAATGGATGGCCTTGCCGCAAAAGGAGAGGCTGCTCGCGACAAGATCATGGGCGGCAAACAAGCCGCACAACAATTAGGTGAGAAGCGCGCCGAGATCCGCGAAATCGTCAGCTCCGAACTCCTGCAAGAAATCTTCCTGAAGTAGTGATTGTGTGGGGCGGGTGTGGGGCGGGCGCTCTCGCCCGCCTTTTCCTAGATCTATTGATACGTTTCAATAGAGCGCATCCACGTGCTAGAATTCGCCGCCGAGGGAGAATCACTCATCATGTTGTGCAGCCGCCGCGAAATTCTGCTTTTCTTGACAGTCGCTTTTGCTGCTCCTCGATCTCTGCACGCCCAGGCTGCTCCGAAGCTCTCCGTGCATTGGGAAGAACTCACCGCGTCCGAATTTCGCGAAGGCATTCGCCGTTCGCAAGGAACCTGCCTGCTCCCCTTCGGCATCCTTGAGAAGCACGGTCCGCATCTGCCTCTGGGCACCGATCTTCTTGATGTCCGCTACGCCGCGCTGCACGCTGCCGAGCAGGAATATGCCGTCGTCTTCCCCGAATATTATTTCGGCCAGATCGCCGAAGCCCGCCACGAACCCGGCACCATGGCCTACAGCCGCGATCTGCAACTAGCCTTGCTGCAGGAGACCACCGACGAGATGGCCCGCAATGGCTGCAAAAAAGTCCTGATCGTCAACGGCCACGGGGGCAACGACAGTCTTCTCCCTTACTTCGCGCAAACTCAGCTCGACAAGCCTCACGATTACGTGGTCTACGTTTTCGACGAACGCACGCCTCAGGAGGGCGGCCCAGCCAAGAAGACGAAGATCGACATGCACGCCGGAGAGAGCGAAACCTCAAAGATGATGGTCTCTCGCCCTGATCTCGTCCATCAGGACCGCGCTGCCAGCGAATCGGGCGCAGATCAGGGCCGCCAGAAGCTTCCTGAAGATGTCTATACCGGCATCTGGTGGTACACGCGCTTCCCCAACCACTACTCCGGGGAAGGATCGGCCGCGACGAAAGAGCTAGGCGAGTTCCAGATGAAATGGTGGATTGACTCGGTCGTGAAGGCGATCCGCGCTGTGAAAAGCGACGATGTCAGCCTTAAACTGCAAAATGAATTCTATGAGAAAAGTAAGCACCCGCTCGATACCCAGCCGTAACGAGTTAGCTTGACTCGTCTCCGGCCACAGCCTTCGTTTTACGAAGCTCCGTATTTTCCGATCAGCATGCCCGTGATGAAAACGAGTACGCCGCCGAGCCCCACCTGTAGGGCCGCCGAAATCCATGGTGTGTCCATGTAGCGCTTTCGGACCCACGTGATCATTCCCAGTTCGACCAGCACAACCACGCCGGCCGCCCAGAGTGCCAGCCGGAAGTCGCGCAGCAGAAAGGGTAGAGTATGCCCAATTCCCCCCAGGGCTGTCATCGCACCGCAAATCAAGCCCCGCACCCAAGGGTGTCCGCGACCGGTAAGGCTGCCGTCATCCGACAGCGCTTCCGCAAATCCCATGCTGATGCCCGCGCCCGCTGAGGCAGCGAGGCCTACTACGAATGCGTCCGTGCTTTTCTGCGTGGCAAATGCTGCCGCGAAAACCGGCGCCAGCGTCGACACCGATCCGTCCATCAACCCCGCCAACCCGGGCTGCACAATCTGCAGCACGAACAATCGCCGCTGTGCGACCTCCTCGTCGGCCTTCACGTTGTCTGGCAGTTTCTGTTTGTCGAGTTCCTGGGCGCGCTCTTCGTGCTCGCGTTCCTCCCGAGCCAGATCGTCCAGCAACTGCCGGATGCTCACATCCTGCGTGCGAGCCGCTGCCTTCTCGTAGAAGCGCCGGGTCTCTACTTCCATGGTCGACGCTTCTTTCCGTACCGCTTCAATGCGCAACGGGCGCACTAACCACAGTGCCGGCCGCTCTACAAATCCCCGCACATCCTGCCGTCGGATCAGCGGTATGTGCTCGCCAAATTTTCGCTGGAAAAGTTCCAGCAGCCGGCGGCGGTGTCCTGATTCCTCTTCGCGCATGCCATCAAACATCGACGCCGTCGCGGGGTAATCCTGCCGCAAGCCTTCCGCAAAGTCGGAATAGACTCGCTCGTCTTCCTCTTCGAGGGCGATGGCCAAGGCCAGCACTTCGCGTTCCGTGAGCTCTTCAAACTTTTTCATGTCGCCATAGCTTACCTGTCGGCGCACTTCCGACACAATCTGCTTTTCCAATTTTTCACTCGGCGCATCGTCAGACGCGTCCGCCACGGTAGCTCAGTTGGTTATCCATCACCGGAGGCGAGGACCCGCCTCAGATGCTACTATCCACTTCATGAAGTCCCGGAAGTCGCCTGGCCGGAAGTCAGCAAAATCCAGCACTGCCGTGAACGGGCTGTCTCGCGCCAGGAAGCACTCGCCCGAACTGGTCATCATCACGGGCATGAGCGGTTCGGGAAAGGCGTCGGTCTTAAAGGCCTTCGAAGATCTCGGCTACTTCTGTGTCGACAACCTTCCAGTTCAACTCATCCCGCAGTTTGCCGACTTAGCCGTGCAGTCCAGCGAGATCCGCCGCACCGCCCTTGTGGTCGACGTACGCGAGGGCTCCAAGTTGGAAGACCTCCCCAGGATCCTGAAGTCTGTCGGACGCCTCATTCCCACCAAGGTCGTCTTCCTCGAAGCCTCCGACGCCGTCTTGCTCCGTCGTTTCAGCGAAACCCGCCGCCCCCATCCTCTGGGAACGGACTCGCCCGTAAAGTCGGCGCTCAAAGCGGAACGCCGCCATCTGAGCGCCATTCGCGCGGTCGCTGATTTCGTCATCGACACTTCGAAATTCAACGTTCACGAACTGCGCGCTCACATCACCGAGCGCTTTAAAAAAGAGCAGTCTTCGGAAAAGAGCATCCTGGTGTCGTGCGTGAGTTTCGGATTCCGTCAAGGCGTTCCGGAAGACGCCGATCTCGTCTTTGATGTGCGCTTCCTGCCCAATCCGCATTTCGTCCCCGAATTCCGGCCGCTCACCGGACGCGATCCTCGCCTTGCCAAGTACATTCGTTCGTTCCCTCAGACCCGCGAATTCATCTCCCGCATTTCCGATCTCCTCGTTTATCTTTTGCCGCACTACATCCACGAGGGTAAAAGCTATTTGACTATCGCCTTCGGTTGCACGGGCGGCCAGCACCGTTCTGTCATGATTGCCGAAGATGTCGGAAAACACCTTCGCCGCGCAGGGTATCGCGTAAAAATCGTGCATCGCGACATCCCGAAATAGCCGCGTTTGAGCAAGCCGAAAATCTCGCTAAATCGGGTTGTTTCAGAGATGCCTCGGCGCTGAAACCGCGCCGTTTCGGCGGGGGACTCAAGTAGAATAAAGCCTTGCATCCCTTGTTTATTCGTCGGCCAGCGCGCGCCTGCGGCCTGCCCCGCCCGGGAGGCCTATGCGCCAACTGACGCGCCTTGTCCGCTACGCTCTCCCCTACTGGTGGCAGATTCTCGCGTCGGTGCTCCTCATGGCCGCCGTCGGCGCTCTCGATGCCTTCAAATATCTACTGGTCCGCCCCGTCTTCGATCGAGTTTTGAACCCCTCGACCGGCTCCCAGGACATTCAGTTGTTCGTCATTCCCGGCACGCATCACGCCGTGTATCTGCAGCAATTCGTTCCTTCCCATTTCACCAACGCCTGGACCATCGTGGCCTTTGCTTTGATTGCCTCCACCATTCTCAAAGGCATCTGCGACTACTCAGGCACGTATCTGGTGAACCATGCCGGTTTCGGCATGATTACCGATCTGCGCGACGATCTCTACACCGCCCTGCTGCGCCGCTCCGCCGCCTTTTTTTCCCAACACACCACCGGAACCTTGCTCTCCACCATCGTCAACGACATCGAACGCGTGCAATACGCTATGTCGACCGTGCTCTCGGAGCTCCTGCAGCAGTTTTTCACTTTTGTATCCGTCGCAATCGTCGTCGTCATCCTCGGCGGGAACCTTGCCTGGGTGTTGCTGCTGTTCGTCCCCATCATCGTATTCTCATCCCGCAAAATCGGGCACCGTGTGCGCCACACCACGCGCCACGGTCAGGACAAGCTGGCGGAAATTCAGAACATCCTGCACGAGACCATTACCGGCAACCGCATCGTGAAAGCCTTCAACACTGAAGACTGGGAGATTTCCCGCTTCCGCAATGCCGCCCGTCGCCTGTTTCGCGCGAATCTTCGTTCGGTGGCAGCCACCGCCATCAGTTCTCCGCTCATGGACGTGCTCGGGGTTGTTGGCATCGCCCTTCTCATCCTTGTCGGCCGTGCCCGCATCGTCCACAATCAGATGACGCCCGGAGTTTTCGTCGCCTTTATCACCGCAGTTTTCAGCCTCTACAACCCCGTCCGCAAGTTCGCCCTCTTCTACAACAATTTTCAGCAGGCCCTCGGCGCTTCCTCGGAAATTTTCCGATTCATGGATATGGAAGACGACGTCCGCGAAAAACCGCGGGCCAAGGTTCTTCCAAAATTTTCCAGCAGCGTTCGCTTCGAGCAGGTCAGCTTCTCTTACGCCAATGAAGGGGAAGAGCCACACGAAGTTCTGCGCGACATCAATCTCGAAGTCCGGCACGGCGAAGTTCTTGCGATCGTCGGCTCCAGCGGTGCAGGCAAAAGCACCCTGGTCCACCTCATCCCGCGTTTCTTCGATGTAACCACAGGCTGCTTGCGGATTGACGGTCACGATGTCCGCGACGTAACCCTCGCCTCGTTGCGAGCACAGATCGGCATCGTCACCCAGGAAACGGTCTTGTTCAACGATACGGTCCGCAACAATATCGCCTACGGCCAGCCGGAAGTGCTTCAGAAAGATGTCGAAGCCGCCGCCCGCGCCGCTCTCGCGCACGATTTCATTCTCGCCCTCCCGGCAGGGTACGATACTGTTATCGGCGAGCGTGGCGTGCGACTCTCCGGAGGCGAGCGGCAGCGACTGGCAATTGCGCGGGCTCTCCTCAAGAATGCTCCAGTCTTGATTCTCGATGAAGCGACTTCCGCGCTCGACAGCGAGTCGGAAGCTCTGGTGCAGTCCGCGCTTCATAATCTGATGAGCGGCCGTACAGTTTTTGTAATCGCGCACCGTCTTTCGACCGTACGCCGGGCCGATCGCATCGTGGTGCTGGAAAATGGCACAATCGCCGATATCGGACGCCACGAAGAACTGATGAGCAAGCTCGGTACATACCGTCGTCTCTACGAACTACAATTTGCCAACGCAGATTCACCCAAAGTCACAGCAGGAACTTGAGACTCGGCCCTATGCCCATACGCTCCATGACAGGCTTCGCGCAAGTCACCGGTGACGTGCGCCGTCCCGATCGCATCTCCGCGCCCGCATCCTCCGGCCCAGGCCCCTCCAACGGACGGCTTGCCTTTGCGCTTTCTTTGAAATCGGTCAACCATCGTTTCCTGGATTTGCATTTCCGCCTGCCCTCGGGCACCGACTCCCTCGAAATGCAATTGCGCCGCCTGCTGAAAGAAAAAATGGCCCGCGGCCACGTCGAAGTTTCCCTAAGCCTGGAGCGTTCGGTCACCGAAGCCTTCGCCCTTAACCGCGAGCTCGTTGGCGGCTACATTGCCGCATTTCGCGCCGCGGCCGCCGAATTTTCCCTCGCTGCCGAACCCGACCTTAACGCCGTTCTTCGCCTTCCCGGCGCGCTCGACTCCGCCAACGACACTCCCGATGGAGAACTTGAGGCAGCAGTCCTCGGTAAAGTGGGTGAAGCGCTCGATCGTCTGAACCAGATGCGTGAGGAAGAGGGCCGCGGCATCGCTCGCGAACTGCGCGACCGCATGGCGCGTTTGGCCGAGGCCAACAAAAGCGTCTTACAGCACCGCCGCGCTGTGCTGCAGAACTACAGCGAGCGGCTCCAGTCTCGCCTGCAGGAACTGCTGGGCCCGACTGTCGATAAAGAGCGCGTTCTGCAGGAAGCCGCCCTGCTGGTGGATCGCAGCGATATTCAAGAAGAGATTGTCCGCCTCGAAACCCACATTCAACATTTCCTCGGTTTGCTGGAGAGCGGCGGCGAGATCGGTAAGAAGCTCGACTTCCTTCTGCAGGAAATGAACCGCGAAGCCAATACGCTTTTGTCGAAGACTTCTGGACTTGCCGGCGAAGCGCTCAAGATTACCGAAGCTGGCTTGGCTATGAAGGCAGAGATCGAAAAATCCCGTGAGCAGGTGCAAAACCTGGAATGAGTTCAACCGAAAGGCCGCTGATTTACATCATCTCCGCGCCCTCTGGCTCTGGGAAGTCGACGCTCGTCAATGAACTGCTGAAGCTCGTTCCCAATCTCGAGTTCTCCATCTCTTACACCACTCGCGCCCTTCGGGGCAGCGAGCAAAATGGCAAGCAGTACCACTTCGTGACCCGCGAAAAGTTTGAGCAGATGATTCGTGACCGTGAGTTCCTTGAACACGCCAACTTCGACGGCAACTACTACGGTACAGCGCGCACTTTTCTGAAAGAGGCAGGACTGAAAGGCAATGATCTTCTGCTCGACATCGACGTGCAAGGCGCCGAGCAAATCAAGCGCAATCTGACTGACGCCGTCAGCATTTTCGTGCTTCCACCCGACCGCAAGACCCTGGAGTGGCGCCTGCGCAATCGCAGTGAAGACGCCGAAGATGTCATCAATCGCCGGTTGGTCACGGCCAGTCGTGAGATTGAGAACTACGACAAGTACGACTATATTCTCATTAACGACAAGCTCGAGGAATCGATCGAAAGCCTTCAGGCCATCGTCCTTTCCGAGCGCTTGCGGCGATCCAGACCTGCCCTTTCCCCCGGGGAGAAGAAAATCATGGAACTGGCGGACCGCCATCGGCTCGAAAATGTTCGGGAACGCGTTGCCCCGATCCTCGAGTCCTTTGGTGCTCTCCCGCCCTCGGCACGTCCTTAGATTTCGCGGTATCATTTTACTGGCGCCCAAAAATGGGCGCCGGAAGCCGCGGATAGATTTGAGCGGGACGAGCCTGACCTTTTATTCGTGTTGTCGAGTGGATCGTTCGTTCGACGTTCGGCAGCAACTAAACTTCGAACCTGATTCTTAAGGGAGAGTCCCAATGAAGTTGATCGAAGGCTTTGACAGCAACTATCGATACATCCTGGTGGCGGCGCGTCGCGCGCGGCAGTTGCAATCCGGGGCGCCCCCGGTGGTCGACACTAACTCCCGTAAACCCTGCCGCATTGCGCAAGATGAAATTCGTGCCGGCAAAGTGAAGTGGGAGATCCCGGAAACCCGCAGCGCCGCCGAGCAAGCCGAGCAGGCCCTCGACAAGGCGCTCGGCCAGGACTAAAGAGAATTGTTGATTTCGTAATTGCCGATTCATGACTGACGTTCTTAAATCAACAATTAGAAATCAGCAATCACAAATCCATGAAGATCGCCCTCGGCGTTACCGGCGGCATCGCGGCCTATAAAGCCGCCGAAATCGTTCGCCTATTGCAGGATCGCGGTATTCGCGTTCAGGTCGTCATGACTCGCGCTGCGCAGGAGTTCGTTCGTCCCCTAACGTTTGCCGCGCTCTCCGGAGAAAAAGTCATCACCGATATGTTCGCGCGGGGCCAGGAACACGAACCTAACATCGATTCCGCCATCGAGCATATCGCCGTAGCGCAATCTATCGACGCACTCGTGGTTGCCCCCGCAACTGCCAACGTGCTCGCGCACTTCGCTCAGGGCATCGCCAGCGATTTCCTGACCACTCTTTACCTCGCTACTACCGCGCCTGTCGTAGTCGCGCCGGCCATGAACGTCAATATGTGGAACCATCCTGCCACGCAGGCCAACCTGCAAATTCTCCGTCAGCGTGGTGTGAAGATTGTCGAGCCCGGCGCAGGTTACCTCGCTTGCGGCATGACCGGAGCCGGACGCCTGGCGGAAAACGAATCCATAGTTGCCGCCGTGATGGAAGCGCTCGGTTCCGCCCAGGATTTCGCTGGCGAGACCGTGCTGATTACAGCCGGTCCCACCCGCGAAAAAATCGATCCCGTACGCTACCTCACGAATCGCTCCAGCGGAC
Source organism: Candidatus Sulfotelmatobacter sp. (assembly GCA_035701745.1). Lineage (GTDB taxonomy): Bacteria > Acidobacteriota > Terriglobia > Terriglobales > Acidobacteriaceae > Sulfotelmatobacter. The sequence goes on from DASSRO010000123.1 coordinate 8,658, forward strand.
GCATGGGCTATGCTCTCGCAGAAGCGGCATTGCGTCGAGGCGCTCGCGTGCTTCTGGTCAGCGGCCCAACATCTATCACGCCGCCCGGCGCCGCCGAAGTCACCCGCGTCGAATCCACCGAAGAAATGCGCGATGCTGTCCTTCAATTCCTGCCGCAAGCGAGCGTGGTCATAAAAACAGCCGCCGTCTCCGACTATCGTCCCAAAGCCGAAGCCGGACAGAAAATCAAGCGCAAAGGCCCGATGACTCTCGAACTCGAGGCTACGCCCGACATTCTCAAAGAGCTCACTGCTAAGAAGTCCTCGCAGATTATCGTGGGCTTCGCCGCAGAAACGGAAAATGTCCTGGAGAACGCCCGCCAGAAATTAGTTTCGAAAAATCTCGACGCCATCGTCGTGAACGACGTCTCGCGCGACGGCGTCGGCTTCGATTCCGATCGCAATGCCGTGACTATCATCAGCCAGGACGAAGTGGTCGAGGTCCCCGAAACCACGAAATGGGAAGTAGCGCAGCGCGTCCTCGCCCAGATCTCCCGCCTGCGCCAACGCCGCAAATCGCCTGTGAAAGCCTGATTACGCCTTGTCATCCTGAGCGGAGCATGTCGATGAGCGAAGCGAATCGCCATGCGAAGTCGAAGGATCCCTACTAACTCAAATCGCCCTCCCCTCACGATATAATGACGGCACCTCATGGCAACCGTTCTCGACCCTGAACTCCGGCGCGCGCTCGCCGAGCGTGTCCGCTACTGTCACGAGATGGGCATCTACGATTTCTACCGCCGCGATTCGCAAGTCTGCGAAGCCGTCGCAGTCGTCCCCGAACTTAACGAAGAACAAGCATCCCAGGATCTGCGAGAGGAAATGCCCGCAAAAAAATCTGCCGTACTTGCACCGGTTGCCGAAAGAATTATCCCCCATGCTGAGCAGTCCGTCGCCGATCCCGTGGCTGCCCTCAAGCTCATTCGCGAAGACCTAGGCGACTGCACTCGCTGCAAGCTCCACAAGCAGGGCCGCAAGCAAATTGTCTTTGGCGTCGGCAACCCGCACGCCGACCTGATGTTCGTGGGCGAAGGCCCGGGCGCCGACGAGGACACGCAGGGTGAGCCCTTCGTAGGCCGTGCCGGCCAGTTACTCAACAACATGATCAAAGCCATGGGCATTCGCCGCGAGGATGTCTACATCGCCAACATCGTGAAGTGCCGTCCCCCAGGCAATCGCACGCCGGAACGCGACGAATGCGAAACCTGCTCGCCTTTTCTCATGCGTCAGATTGCGGTCGTCAGGCCCAAGGTCGTGGTCGCTCTCGGCGCCGTCGCCGCTAAAAATCTCCTCGCGATCAACGCTCCCATGTCTGAACTTCGCGGTCGCTTTTATGACTTCATCCCTTCCGGTGCGCGCAGTAGCGATCCGTCATGGCCGGGCGCGAAACTCGCCGTCACTTACCATCCTGCATTCCTTCTCCGCGATCCCCGCCAGAAGGGCGAAGCCTGGAAGGATCTGCAAATGGTCATGAAATATCTGGGACTCGAGCCACCAAAGAAGCCAGCGGAATAAAAGTCTCGCCGTAAACTCATTTATGTGGGGACAGCCGCCCTCGGCTGTCCGATCGAGCGACGCTCGACTAGTTCGTCGAACTCGAGGAACCGAGATCGAATCATCTTCACGATTCACCTTTCCTCAAGTCTCACTGTTATCCTCTGAGTCCAATGCCCGAATTCTGCGACGTCGCCGTGCCCGTGCCGCTGGACATGGTCTTTACCTACCGCGTCCCCGCGGAAGCCGCGCCCGTCGTCGGCGGCCGCGTCTTAGTACCGTTTCGCCAGCAACGCACGACGGGCATCGTCGTCGAACTCCACGACCGCAAACCGTCCGTCGCCACCAAAAACATTCTCAACGTGCTCGACTCAACGCCCGTACTCGACGAGCAGTTGTTACAACTCGGCCGCTGGATCTCCGACTACTATCTCGCCCCTATCGGCGAGGTCTTCCGCACCATGCTCCCACTCAACGCCGAGTTCAAGCGAGCCATAGGCTATCGCCTCACCGAAGCCGGCCAGATGGCCCTGCATCTCGCAGGCATGTCAGGATCCTCCGCCCGCTCCCAGCGCACTCCAGAAGAGCAAGCCGCCGAATTCCGTGTCCTCGATTACCTCGCGGGACTTATCTCTGACGCCGATGCTCCAGTCCGTGAACAAACTCTCCGCTCCGCCACCCAAGTCTCCAAATCCGTCCTCGCTGGAATGGTTCGTAAAAAATGGCTTGCCCGTGAAGATCTATCCGCCCCACAGGACGCCACCCGCACCATTAAAGTCGCACGACTGAAATCCGCCGAAGGCAAGCTGAACGGGAATCAAACGTACCTGCTCGACACCCTTGCCGCATCCGGAGGAAAGCTTCCCGTCGCCACCCTGCAATCCCTCGACGTACCCCGATCCTCGCTGTCTACGCTGGTTCGCCGAGGCTCGGTAGAGATTCTCGAAGAACCCGCGGAGTTCACCGTCTCCCGCTCCAAGCCCCGCCCGTCGCTCTTCGATTTCGATCTCAATCCTGCCCAGCGTTCCGCCTTGAAGCGAATGAAAGACGGCGTTGCCGCTCGCCAGTTCTCCGGTATGTTGCTCCACGGAATCACCGGCTCAGGTAAGACTGCCGTCTATCTCGCGGCCATGCGCGCCGTGCTCGAAGCCGGGCGCTCTGCCATTCTGCTTGTCCCTGAAATCGGTTTGACCCCGGCAGTCGCCGCTGATCTCCATCAGATCTTCGGCGACGAGGTCGCCATCCTCCATTCCGCACTCTCCGACCGCGAACGCGCCGAGCAGTGGCATCGCATCAAGCGCGGCGATGCTCGCATGGTAGTAGGCACGCGCTCCGCGGTCTTTGCCCCCGTTTCGGATCTTGCGCTGATCATCGTCGACGAGGAGCATGACTCCTCCTACAAGCAGGAAGAAACTCCGCGCTATCATGCGCGCGACATTGCTGTAATGCGCGCTAAGATGGCCAACGCCGTCGTCGTCCTGGGCTCCGCCACTCCGTCGCTCGAGTCTTATTTCAATGCGAAGAAAAACAAATATGCGCTGGTCGAACTTCCCGATCGCGTCGAGCGTCGTCCTTTGCCCGAAGTCGAAATCATCGACATGCGCCAGGAATTTCAGGAGACCGGGCACGAGCAGGTCGTTTCCCGCAAACTCGCCGCCGAAATCAAAGAGCGCCTCGACCGCAAAGAGCAGGTCATGGTGCTGCTCAACCGCCGCGGATTTTCTCCCGTCGTTCTCTGCCGCACCTGCGGTAAGAAACTTGAATGCCAGAACTGCGCTATCGCTCTCACCCACCACAAGCGCGAACACAAAATGGTCTGCCACTATTGCGGATTTACCGCCCCCGTCCCGAAAGCCTGCGCCCACTGCGGCAGCGAATACGTCTATTTTCTAGGCACAGGCTCGGAAAAACTCGAAGAATTGCTCCACGGCATGTTCCCGCAAGCTCGCATCGCGCGCCTTGATCGCGACACTGTCCGGAACCACCAGGATTTCGAGCGAGCCCTGAACGCGCTGAACGAAGGTGAACTCGACCTTCTCGTCGGCACTCAGATGATCGCCAAAGGCCACGATATCCACGGCGTAACGCTGGTCGGCGTGGTCGGAGCTGACGTCGCCCTTGGACTTCCTGACTTTCGCGCCGCCGAGCGAACCTTTCAACTTCTCACGCAAGTCGCCGGGCGCGCCGGACGCGGTCAATCTCCTGGCAAGGTTGTCCTGCAAACTTATTTTCAGGATCACTACGCCGTGCAGTACGCCGCCCGCCACGACTTCATCGGCTTCTACGAAAAGGAATTGCAATTCCGCAGCTGGATGCACTATCCGCCCTACTCCGCGCTGGCCAACGTCGTCGTGCGCAGCGACAAGCTCGACGACGCCCTGCAGTGGTCCGGAATCCTCGGCAAATGGTTCGACAGCACCCGCCACGAAGGCGTGCGCGTCCTCGGCCCAGCTCCGGCGCCCATCGTGCGCCTGAAGCGCGACTATCGCTATCACTTTGTGCTCAAGTCCCCCAGCCGCGAAAAACTCAACACCACTCTCCGTGCCATGCTGGCGCACGCCGCCCAAAAGAAAGTACCGCGCACGCAAGTAATCGTCGATGTTGATGCGCTCTGGCTGATGTGAGATGTCGTTGGAAGTCGATTCCGAGAACGAAGTTTCTCCGCTTTTCAGTCCCGCGTAGAACCCTGAAGCACTCGGACGTTAACCTTAGTGTTATTCACGGTTCGGTATATGAGAACTCGGGAAAGCAGGACTATGCAAAACACGGGATGCCTAAACAAAAAAGGGCGGCCATAAGCCGCCCCTCCTGCCCAACTTTTCGTGCTACTCCATGGGGATAAAGGCCATTCCGTGCGGACTCACCATTCCGCTTACCACATTGGTTATCACGCCGGTGTTGAAGTTAAGACTCCCCACCGAATTCGGCGTGGCAGTATAAGCCGCACCGGGTGCAAAAATGTCTTTGGAAATGGCGTACACAACTCCCGCCGCTCCCGCATCGCGATCCGACACCAAAATCACGCCATACGTCGATGTCGCGAAAATAGTATCGTCCACTTGAGTGGACGCACCGTTCAAACTGAGCTTCAGCCGAAACACGTCCTGATCCGGGAAGCCTACACGGTGCACAATAATCAGCTCACCATCGGCTTGGCTGTCCAGCACCAAGTTTCCGAACGGATCGAAGATCATCGAATCCGGGTCCTGCAAGTTCAAAGTCACCGGACTGTCCGTCGTGATGTTGGTGGCAATCGCGCTAGCGTTCAACGCCTCGCTGATACTCACCATGCTTCCGCGGATCGTCGCCTTCACCACTGCCGGCGCATAATTCGGATTGTTGGCCGGGTTCGATGCGCTCAAAAATACATCATCTCCGCGGAACGCAATATCGTCATAGCCCCCTCCGTGTGGCGTCGGGCCGAAAGTGTAGACGGCTTTGGTTCCGTTGACCGGATTGATGATTGCCAGATTTGGATTGCCGTCCTCGTTTTGCATTGCCCAAAGTTTTTTCGTACGCGGATTCAATCGCAGCCCATCATTGTGTCCCTTCACTGTGTAGGTACGCACTACGTCGCCGTTCATCTTGTATTCGACGATTGTGCTGCTTTTGCCGTCGGAGCCGTCCGGTGCAATTCCATTTCCGTAACCGATAAAAATATGTCCGCCCAGCACGGCAATCGAGTCGGGAGCGGAGTACTCTCCGGCAACGCCCGTTGCAAATGTTGAGATCGTGTAAGGTACCGATGCAGTGACCTGCGCGGCTACACTCAACGCTGTCAACACAGCACCACAGAAAATCAATCTTGCCGCTTCTTGAACTTTCATGAGAACTCCTCCAGAAGAGCGATTCGCTAGATTGAACGAGCCTAGCGCCGCGAGTCCTGCCGAAAGTTACATCAGCGTTAAAAGTGCGTGAAAAATCCTACAGACTGCTACCCGGAAATAGCGGGCGTCCCCCCGGGCTCCGGCAGTCGATTCAGAATTGAGTGCGAGGAAGTTCGGCGGGGTTCCAGCGGCCTACCGCCAGTTCATCTGGAATGGCGAAATCGTAAACGTCAGCACCAGGATGACAAGTGCCACCACTCCCAGCAACCAGCGGCTTGCCGGAAGCGTAGGAAATTCCGGTGCTTGCCGCTGCCGGTACGTCAAGACGTTCATTACGACCAGCAATCCCGCCCACACCCGCCAGCCCACATACCGATGCCCTAAGTAGATGAGAACGACGACCGTGATCCAAGAAACAGCTCGGTGCATGCGTGGCGACAGCGCATACACGATGTGTCCTCCATCCAACTGGCTGCTTGGCAGCAGGTTCAGCGCAGTCGCAAACATTCCCACCCAGGCAGCCACGGCCACAGGATGAAGATAGATCCGTGTCAGTGGTAACGCGGCAATTGGATGATGCGGAGCCACCAACTGCAGTAGGCTGTGCACGACGTGGAAGATGGCCGGAAATCCCAATTGCAAGTCCGATGGAGCAATGCCCGGTGCAAGCGGCTTCGAAAGCAGCATCGCCGCTGCCAGCGCGGTCACGGCTACCACAAATCCCGCGATCGGCCCCGCAATCCCAATGTCGAATAGCGCCGCTCGCGTTCGAATCGGCCCCCTGATCCGAATCACCGCTCCCAGCGTCCCAATTAACGTCGGCGCCGGAATAAAATACGGAAGTGTCGCCCGCACCCCGTAATAACGGCAAAACAAATAGTGACCCATCTCATGAGCCAGCAGGACGGTCAGCAGCGTCGCCGAAAACGGAATTCCCAGCAGCAAGCGCGCAGGTTGCGCCCACACCCACGCCAGGGGAAAGAAAGGGAGCCACTCATCACCCGCGGCGAAGGGAGACAGATTATTTAAAAAGTTGAACTCCATTCGCGAGCCCACTACTAACGTGGTGAAGCACGTTGCCACCAGCAATAATCCGTGCAGCCAATACCGTTCTCGCGGCCGCTTCCAGTACGCAGGCGGTAACGGGCGATAGTATTGGACCGTGGATGTTGGTATTTCGGAATTAATTTCCGCCATGACTCTTCGGCCGCGAACCCAGCTTGCAGGTTTGGACCCTTCTTTGATGCTACTACGAGCGGAGAAAATGCGGAGGCGAGGAGACTCCTGCCCGATCAGTTTGTTTTATGTGGAGAGGAAAAGATTGTAAGTGTCGCGTCGAGCTTCGGCTCAGTCAATCGACTGCAGTTCTTTCCCAGGTTTGAAGCGCACCGCCCGCCCTGGCGGAATGGAAACTTCAGCCCCGGTCCGCGGGTTGCGCCCGATTCCAGTCTTGCGCGGACGCACGTTGAACACGCCAAATCCCCGCAGTTCAATGCGGCTGCCGCCAGCCAGCGCCTTCTTCATGCTTTCGAAGACGGTTTCCACTGCCAGCTCGGCCTTGGTCTTGGTGATCCCGGTTTTGGCCACCACTTCGTTGATAATGTCGAGCTTAATCACAAGCAGCTCCCCCGTGCAGGCTGAAAACGGTCTTTCAAGTCATTGATGCTATGGGAGATACGCAAGATTGTCAACGGGAGCATCTTTCCCGTAAACTTCCGGCGGCCCAGCCAGTCAAAACATCCACTGATATATAACGGCATCAATCTAGCGCCGTTGTTGTGTACTCTTACGATTACCCAATTACAAAACTGCCCAATTACAAAATCACGTCACGCGCACATACGTCGAATATTTCTCGTCTTGAATCCCAGTAAACGGCAGCATCTTAATCGGCCCACTTGCCGTCTCCACCTGCCAACTCTCAGCTCCAATTTTTTTGGCCGCTAACAACTGCTCTCGCGTAACTCGCGGATCCGCATCCGTAATCGCAAACAGCACAATCGGCCCGACCAGCAAACCAACTGTCTCCGGATGCTGCGCATCCACCGCCTCCAACCGCGCCCTCATGGGAAGCTCAACCTCAATCCGATCCCCGGTCTTCCACTCCCTCCACAATGTTGTGAAGGAGCCAGACTCGACCGCCCGTCGTCTGCCATTCACCGCCACTGACGCCCCGTCCGCCCATGCCGGAATCCGCAAGTTCACCGCAAACTCCGCCGCCTTCGACGCCTTCACATCAAACTCCACCTGCGTGTCGTAGGGATATGCACTCTTCTGCGTCAGCGCGAGTTGCGCCCCACCCTGCGCCCATCGCACCGTCGACGGAATGTACAAATTCACGTACACTCCCCGCGCATCGCGGAAATAGGTATTGATCCGATAATCCGCCGCCACCTGGGGCATCGTTCCCGAACAGCATGGCCACCCATGCGGCGAATACACCTTGCTCCCCTTGAAGTTGTAGTCCGAGTAATAAAACGACCGCCCGTCGCGCTCCAGCGGCTTCGCTCCCAAAATCGTGTTGTACATCACGCGTTCCATGCTGTCGCCATAGCGCGCATCCTGTGTTATCCGCAGCAGGTAACGCGTCAACTTGAAATGTGCATACGATCCGCACGGCGTCTCAAACCCGCTGTGTGTTCCGCTCAGACTTTTGTAGACATCCGTGCTGCCGGTCGCGCGCAGCAACTCATCTGGTCCCCATCCACCCGTCACGAAACTCTGCGCCGCCACCATGTCAAATCCATTCTTCGCGGCCCGCAAATGCTTCTCGCTTCCAACTGTGAGCCAAGCCTGCATCGCTGAGCAAAGACAATTTACGTGGCTATAAGCATGTCTTCCCGCCAGGTCGTTCTGCCCCGTCGCGAGTCGATCGAAAAACGGCTCATTCAAATACTGCACCGCAAGCGCCCGGTACCGCTCTCCCGCCCCGCGCTGGAACGCCAGAAACAAATTCTCCGGCATGGTGTACGACTCATCCCAGGTCCACGACTCATCCTTCCCCGGCCGCCAACTCTGCCCGTGTTCAATCGCCTTTTCCGGCAGGTGCGGCAGCGCCACATCCGTAGTCTTTTGCAGGATCGAAAACGCATCCGCATCTCCCGCATACTTATGCGAATCGATTAGCCCGCAGACTAGCTTGTCGTAACAATAAGCAGGGAAGCGATTGTCCTCGTAAAACTTCCCGTCAATGGTCTGCGCGTATAGCCTGTTCAGCCGCAGCACTTTTTCGCGCATGGCCTGCGACCCTGTAATCGCGTAACCCCGCGCCAGCGCTGACACCCATTGCCCAAACGTCGCCGAAGGCGCGAATCCCGCGTCAAACGAATGCCAATCGTAGTTCGGATCGTAGCGGTACCACCCGCCGAGGTCCTCGCCCGGTGCCGGTTGTCCAACCATCTGCCGAAACGGCTTCAGCAGCGCATCGTCGCCCAAGTCCATGAGCACAGCCTGCGTGTGCTGCAGTTGTTGCTCGTGTATTTCGCTGTTAAGCGTGACCTCGCCGTACCCGAATTCTTCGAGTGGGGCAGCTGGGATTGGATCGATTGACCCGGGAAGCGCTAGAGCCGGCCGGCGCAAGCCAGGAATTACACTTGCAGCGGACGCCAGTGCGGCCGACTGCAGGAACCTTCTTCGAGAGACCGCGTGCGCGGCAGACATTGGGTTCTCAACTTCAGGATGGATTGGATCGCCGTGGACCCCGTTGCGCGCCCGCAGGTTGCGCCAGAAGCGTGGTCGAGTCAGTCTCGAGGAGTCTTACCGCTGGTTCTCCCCTTCTTTAAACATATACTTGATCGCGGGCTTGTAAACCATCACGTTCGGTTCGCCATTTTCCCGGTTTACTTTAATGCAGTTCCGGTCATACCACTCGATAATGCCGCGCAATTCCTCGCCGTCCCGCAGCACAATCACCATCGGCGTCCGCGACTGCATCTGTTTCTGGTAATAAAAATTCTCGGCGTTAGTCTGTTCCGGCGGAGCTGGTTTCTTTCCGGCGGCGCCAATACGATCCCCGCGATCGGCCCGATCCCCTCGATCCATACGTTCTCCGCGGTCCAGTCGTTCCAGTCGCTCGCGCCGCTCCGTCCCCTGCGGAACTGCAGAACCATGGTTGTTGTGATTGTGATTGTGATTTTCTATTCGCGGCAGAGTCGGCCGAATCAGCTTGCGGTTGGCGAAGTTCTCCTTCTCCATACCCCCGGCTGGGGCGGGATCCATGATCTCTTTCATAGGCGCAACACCTCAGATACACTCATTCACGCAAACCACCACATCCTGGGACCGGCTGAATGTATTTATAGGCGTGAAATTTAAACTTACCGTAACACAGGATTCCGCCTCTGACAATCCTTCCTTAGTGCCACTCAACAGAATGTGCCCAATTCTGCATATCCCCTAAAATATCGATTTGCTCCAACTATTTCGTGTGCGACAGGTCGGCCCCGCGGCGTTCCTTTCCGCTCCACGTGACAATCGCTACTAAACTGGCTACCAGCAGCACTGTCCACGCTAATACGGGCGCGAATACTCCTCCAAAACGCTGTTCCGCAATCTGTGCCTGTTTCACCCCGTTCCACGAAGAAAGGAAGTTTCCCAACTGGTACGCGAATCCGGGAAATGTGCCCCGCACAGCTGGTGGCGATAATTCATTTAGATGCGCCGGAACCACTCCCCACGCCCCCTGTACAAAAAATTGCATTAGAAAGCCACCGAGCGCCAACATGGGCGCCGTCCTCGAATAGGCCCAGAGAGGGATCAAAGGGATCGCAAGCAAGGCGGCCACAACGATCGCCTTGCGCCGCCCGATTTTTTCCGACCAGTTTCCGAAAACAATTCCGCCCAGCAACGCCCCAATGTTGGCGATGATGGCAATCATTCCTACCGTCTGCGGCCCGAATTTATGGTCTTTTTGCAGGAATGTCGGGTACAGGTCCTGTGTCCCGTGACTGAAGGAATTAAAGGCAAACATCAGCAGAACCAGAAACGCGAACGTCCCCAGATAAATCAGGATGTCCTTGCCCATCCGTCTCTCTGCCTCCTTCGACACCTGTCCCTGTTTCCAAGCCGGCGACTCATCCACTTTCGTGCGAATGTAGATCACCAGAAATGCGGGCAGCGCCCCAATCACGAACATGCCGCGCCAGCCAACGAACCGGAACGCCACCGCATAGGCCAGCGCCGCCATCAGGTACCCCACGGCGTAGCCCTCCTGCAACACTCCCGAGAAGAAACCGCGTCCCTCCACCGGCAGCGTTTCGAACGCCAACGCCGCGCCGACGCCCCATTCGCCGCCCATGGCAATCCCGAACAGTGCGCGCGTGATCAGAAAGACCTTCAAAGATGGAGCGAAGGCAGAAGCCAGCTCAAATACCGAATAGGCAATGATGTCCACCATCAGCGTAGGACGCCGCCCGAACCGGTCCGCCATCAAACCAAACAAAATCGCGCCCACGGGCCGCATGGCCAGCGTCAGGAAAATTGCCTCCGTAATCGCCGAAACCTTTGTCTGAAACTGGGTGGCCAGCGCGCTAACACAGAAGACCAGGATGAAGAAATCGAACGCGTCCAGCGACCACCCCAGAAAGCAGGCAATGAACGTATTCCGCTGCACCGCAGTCAACCGCCGAAAATGTCCGACAAATTCCATCGATTGGTATATGTTGCCTTCCCTGAGTGAACCTTCGTGTCCTTAGTGGTTAAGTGTTTTTCTGTGAACCTCAGTGCCCTCTGTGGTGAACCTTTTTTGATCTCCACGAAGTCCTGCGGATGCTAGCATATGTCTTCAATCAACAATCAGTAATCAACAACAACACTCTCCATGCCCGAAATCCTGCCGCAACGCCAAGCCCCTGACGCCCTCATGCTCACCGGGTTCTGGTATCGCGCCCTCCCAGCCGATCGCGTCCATCGCAATAAACTGTACAAGGCCATTCTTCTGGAGATTCCGCTCGTCATCGGCCGCGACCGCCTCGGGCAGCCCTTCGCCCTGCGGGACTCCTGCCCGCATCGTGGCATGCCGCTCAACTGCGGCCGCTTTGACGGAGAGAATCTTGAGTGCGGATACCACGGCTGGCAGTTCGACGTTCACGACGGCCAATGTGAGCTCATCCCTTCCCTTACAGCCGATCAGAACCTGAAAGTCGATAGAATTTACGCTGGCAATTATGCCTGCGAAGAGCAGGACAGCTTCATCTGGGTTTTCATCCCCGATCCCGCTCCGCCCGGCGCCGGATTCGCCCCGCACGCCGAACCTCCCGACGAAGCCCCGCAGATTGAAAAATTCAGCTCAAGCTACAAACTGGCTTATCTGCAGGCCGAAATGCCCGTCAGTATCGACCATGGCATCATCGGCCTCATGGACCCAGCCCATGGTCCCTTCGTTCACCAGGCATGGTGGTGGCGTAGCCGGCACAGCATTCACGAGAAGCAAAAGAATTTCGAGCCGATCCCCAACGGCTTTCGCATGAGCGCGCATACTCCAAGTTCCAACTCCGCCCCCTACAAACTTCTGCGCCTCTATGCCGATGCCGATTCCATCACCACCACCATCGATTTCGTTTTGCCGAACCTTCGCACCGAAACTATTCGCGCCGGAAAATACTGGTTCTCCAGCCTGACCACGGTCACTCCCATCAGCCGCAACCATTGCCGCATCGACGTCGTCGCCGCCTGGAATTTATTTCGCTGGGTCCCCTTCGTTCCCAGCCTGCTGAAATTCGTCTTCGGCAAATTCGTCGAGCAAGACCGCCGCACCATGGAACTTCAAGCCGAAGGCCTGCAACACAATCCGCATCTGATGCTCATCGACGATGCCGACCGCCCCGCCAAATGGTATTTCCAACTGAAAGCCGCGCACCTGGAAGCCAAGCGTACGGGCACGGAAATGAGGCATCCGATGCCAGGTCCCGTAACCTTGAAATGGAGAAGTTGAAAGTGTGGCGCGGACGCTCCCGCCCGCGCACGCGCGAAGTGCGGAACAT